>JAJRYC010000047.1 GCA_024275975.1 Nitrospirota bacterium
ATCGATATTTTTGATTGCCATGAGAAAAACCAGAGTGCCAACTCCGGTGGCAAGCTTCGACCAGTCTATCGCCGATGCCTCTTTTGTTGTGTCTTCATATCCGGGGATGACGGCAAAGGATGATGAATAATGCCTGTGAGTAAGCGGGATTCCGGCATATGCGGGTGCTGCAACGGATGAACTGCCTCCCGGCACGACCTCGAACTTTATGCCCTCTTCTACGAGCGCCTGCGCCTCTTCACCTCCCCTTCCGAAAACGAAGGGGTCGCCGCCCTTCAAGCGGCATACGATCTTGCCTTCCTTGCCCTTATCGATTATATCCCTGTTGATCTCATCCTGCGTCATTGTATGATGTCCGCCGCGTTTGCCCGCGTAGATGAACTCGGCATCGTGGTTGATATAGTTGAGAATCTGGTTGTTTAGATGGAAGTCATATATTACGACTTCGGCCCGCTGAAGGCATTTCAGCCCCTTAACCGTAAGCAGGCCGATATCTCCGGGACCCGCGCCAACTAGATAAACAACTCCTTTTTTATTATTCATAAGGCATTTAGTTTAGCATAAAATACAGGCATTATCGAAGAGCATACAACAGACCCGGCCTTGGACGGGCAGGTCGTTCCCATTGCCCGACTCCCTTTTTACGGTCTTTTCCGGCTTTCCGCGTTTTTCCGCCCGGGAGCCTCGCCAGGGTGGATTTTTATCATATTTTGTGGAGCAAGGGGATTATAACTGCCTCACACTGGAAAGGGAATTGAGAAAACTCTCAACAAGAATGGGATTGAAGTCTTTTCCAGACGCCTCCATTAAAAGGCCTATTATGACGGGTACATCGAGTGCCTGCCTGTAGGGTCTTTCAGTCCTGAGCGCGTCGAAAAAATCGGATATGGCGATGATCTGGCTTATTATATGCTGTTTTTTGCTTCGCCTGTTCGTCTCGGGATAACCCGTGCTGTCATATTTCATATGATGTTCAAACGCGGCTATTAACGCGAGGTTGGGGACATCGGACAATCTTGAGAGGTACATTACTCCATATACCGGATGTTTTTTTATCTCAATCCATTCCTCAAGGCTGGGCTTTGATTTTTTTTCGAGTATCTCCTTGGATACGAACACCTTTCCAAAATCATGGAGCAGGCCGGCAAGGCCTATATCATGTAAAAGTTCCCCTTTTATGCCGAGTGTTTCGGCCTGGAAAATCGACAGGACGGAAACATTAGCGGCATGCGCGTATGTATATTCTGAATAAGACTTGACCGGGCTGATAATATTAAATATACCGGCTTCTCTTGTTAAGCTGGAAACAAGACTTATCACCACATCCTCGAGACCGAGCATGTCAAGCTTTTTATCACCCGAAAATTCCTGGTATGCCTCCTTGACCTTGGCGATATTTATTTCCATTATTGCCCGGATGTCCCCATCATCCGTCTTTACGTTGACTTCTATGATTCCCGAGGTGATATGCGGATATATTCCGGAAATTCTTTTGGAGAAAGCTATTTCGGCGATGAACCCTTTAAGCTCTTCGGCTGTAACGCCTTTCGTAAAGATAATCTTTTCTATCCCCTTCCTCCTCAGCCTTTTTATGAGGTTGCTGACGAGGATGTTTTTGGCGGCAAAGGGGACATCATTAAAGATCATGTTGCTGCCGATTATAGCCAGGCTTATGGTATCTTCCACGAAGAGGTTGTCCATAACCTTGACCGCCTTTTCGGCATGGTAGATAACGGCCGGGTGGCTGTCACTATAAAGAGAACAGTTGGATAAGGCGGTTATGATGTAAGAAATAAACTCGAAAACTTTATCCTGCATTCTCAGTTCCCTCTTCTGCCTGAAAATTCATGGTTTTTGTCCATAAGTTGTTCGCTTATCGCATTTATCTGTTTGTTTCGGGATTTGAGGCCAAATTCAACAAGCGGTTTTATGGCTTCGTTCGGGTAACCACCGAGGGATTTGAATATCTCAACCTTCAGACGTTGGAGGTTGTCCCTGTAGAACAATGCCTTTGCCTTGCAGATTTTCATCAGCGGCGCTATCGCCCTGGTATCTCCTATTTCCCCGAGCACCCTCACAATATCGTGTTTGTAAAATGCCTCGGCGCCAAACAGGTCTTTCTTTTCGAGGAGCTTGATGAGATGGGGAGTTACTTCCGTGATCCTGTATATGCCCGCAAGTCTTACAGCCCCTCTTCTTAATGTCTCGTTTTCACTCTGGAGATATGACTCAAGATATGATACCGAGTCGTTGGTTCTAAAGTGCAGCAATGTCTTTAATGCCTCGACGCGGATGATCAGGTTCTTGTCTTTTGTGAATTTCCTGACTACCGCGATATGACTTTTGCCGTCGCATTCCCTCAAAAGATATAACATGTTTCTCACTATATACCACTGGTCGTCGTTCAGTCTTTTCGCGACATAAGGGATGATTTCGCTTCCAAGAGAGACAAGCATCGAAAGGAGAAATTTCCTGATACTCGCATCGGCTTCCTCTATAAGCGCATCGAGCAGAGGATCTATCACTTTTGCGCCCAGCACCGTTGCAAGCCCGAAAGCACTGTCCCTGTCTTTTCTGCCCCAGAGCCGCAACGAGCTTATGAATTCATTGATGAACTTTTCGGAAGTAAAGAATGCCTCGATCATGCCGGATGTATCATCGCCCAGCTTTTGCTTCAGCGCCGGAGAACTCAGTGTATCGCATATCTGAAGGATCTCCCTGAAACGGCATGTCTCTATGAATATGTCGGTTAACTCCAGGACCCTGTTAACAAGCCTCTGTGTGTCCTCCGTGCTTATAAAATCCGTCTCGAAAAGCTCAAGCAGGGCGCCTAACGCGGCCCTGTCTATCACCTCGTCCCTGCATTCTTTCCGCAGATCTTCAATCTCAACCCTGGATTCAGGGGAGCTCTCCAGCATTTTCTGGAGTTCTTGCTGGTAAGATTCACTCACGTAGATTTTGAAGTTGTCTACATCAAAGAGCTTTTTTATGTCTTCCCCTATCTCTATGTCATGGACAATTGCTGAATTCTGGTCGTAAAGGTCAAAATTAAACTCCGTATCCGTCTTGATGGAGGCAAGCTTGTCAAGAAGCCCTTTGAATGTTCCCTGTAACATGGCGGAATTCTCCGTGAAGAGTTTCACCATTTTCTGGAGGTTGGCGGGTGTTGTCCTCCTCAATAGTTTTTCGACATCCGAGCTTTTTAAATCGGCATGCTCGATCGCCTTCGACATGAAGTTCTTCCGGAGTTCGGGCTTGAGAGAAAACATCAATGAAAAAAATTTGTTGAATGCCTCCGTGCTTAACCCCGGTTCCTTTTTTTTCTTGAGATAAACCTTGATTACACTGTCGTATGCCGTGGTTTCGGTGGTCTCGGGCATTGAAGCATTTATCAGTCCGGCCAATTCTTCGGGAGGAATACTTGAAATCACATCTTCTTCGTCATCGGATAGCCTGCCAAGAAGGAGATTGGAAACATAATCCTGCCAAATAGTGTCGACCTTAGTATCAGCTTTTGCTGCGCCCTCGACAAACCTGAAGCCGGCAAAGTCTATAGGAATCAGTATGATATGCCTGATATTTCTGGATGTTGCGTAATCAACCAGGGCGCTGCCGGCGATCAGTTCTCTCATGGTCAGTAGTTCATGGAACCTTATAAGTTCATCTTTTGTCAGCCCTAAATGGAACTTGATGGCGGCAATCCCCCTGTTATGAAGGATGCGGGCGAATTCCTTAAGAAACGGGTTCTTTTTGTTGATGGTGTTTTCATCAACCACCAGGCTATCCATGGCAACACCGAGTGTTATCTCTACTCTCAGCTCGAACAATCTCTGGAGATAATCGAAAGCCCTGGCGATGGATTCTTTTATTACGGGATGATCAGGTGGGTACAGCCCGATGCTTCTCCTGGATATGTTTAGTTCAACGATTGCGTCTGAAAGGAGTTCCGCGTCAATTGGGAGCTTTTCCTGTTTTTCCTCTTGCATCTTAATATATTCCGTCGCATCCTGATATATTCAGAAAAACAGCACAGATCATCTTAGAGAGGAATTTGAAGCACAGTTCTATCCATAAAAAACCAATCATTTTTATTATAACAATACATGCCCTGTCTTATCAGGAAATTTAAAAATGTTTAATCCAGCCAAATTGTTGCAGCGGATAATAGCGTGTCCTGTTTTCCGGATCTCCTTTTTCGGGTTAAACAGGTTCATTTGAACAGGAGAGCCAGTGATCCGTTCAAGTTTTCTCCGGTCGCGCCAGACTGTCATCGAAAGGCCTGAATTAACATAATATATCGGGATTAAGCGCGGGATTATTGAGACTCAATGGTCCCATCGGCTACTTTGGCATAGCCGGTCCTGGCCGGGGAAAAAGTCGGGTCTATGAAATAAGTCTCTTTGAAATATTCGTTTGCCTCATCATAGTTTCCGAGTTAGTATAACGCGTAACCTAACAGATAATAGGCGGATGGTTGGGGGTTCTTTTTTATGTATTCCTTTAAGATGGTTACCGCGTCCGTGAATTTTCCGCTGTTATAATTCTTCAGGGCATCGGCATACTCAGAATTATTTTTTGCAAAAACCGTATCGGTTGTAATAAATAACGCAAAAAACAGAATGAAAACAAAAACGATTTTTTTCATAATTTCCTCCGTATATTAAACGCTTCGGATTTTATACTAACGTAATTCATTAACATTAAACATTATAGCAAACTTTCTATTTATTACAAGGAGAATTTCATTTTCCGGAACATGGAAAGGGGATTAATCAAAGTTTAGGAGTGGTCCCTCCCCTGGATGAACATCAAAGCCTTTGAAACTCCCTCGCTCAATCTGTTATCATTAATCGATTTTTCGCGGGAGTGATTTCCTCGATCTATATAATAAAGGAAAAATGTCCGTGCATATCCCTGAAGAGAAACATGCGGGATTATTCATAAACATCAGGAGGATACCCAATGCCGAGGCCCGAGGATTTTTTCGATCTGAAAGAGTTTGAACATAAAGGACTTTTTGAGGGGGTTGAGCTTGTATGGGAGGTGTTAAGAAGGATAAGGCCCTATCTGGAAGACGTTATAATTCCGAATATTGCATCCTTGAGAAAAGGCGATGTTCTTCTTCCCCGGACCTGTGTGCTCTTCGGGGGTGAGGTTATTTATGACGGTTTTGAGATTATACACGGCGATGCAACGAAGGGTGATCTGAAAGTCTTTATGGAAGGAGAAGAACTGAAAGGGGCATCCGTCCTTTTTGCGGGTTCGGTCTTTTTTGGTGATAATATTTCCATAGGCGCGGGATCAGTGGTTGAACCCGGAGCCCTGATCAAAGGACCGGTGATAATAGGCGGCAACACCGAAGTCCGCCAGGGCGCGTATATCAGGGGGAACTGCATCGTCGGCGACAGATGTGTTGTAGGTCATACCACGGAGATCAAGAACGCGGTCATGTTGGATAATGCCAAGGCGGGGCATTTTGCGTACCTCGGTGACAGCATTCTCGGCAATAATGTCAATCTGGGCGCGGGAACAAAGCTTGCAAACCTCAAGATAATTGATGCGGAAGTGGAGCTGGTTATAAAAGGGGAGTTGTATAAGACAGGATTAAGGAAATTCGGCGCCGTGCTCGGGGACGGGGTGGAGACTGGCTGTAATTCGGTAACCAGTCCGTGCACCCTGTTGGGAAAGGCCTCTATTGTATATCCGAATACAAATGTCAGAAGCGGCTATTACCCGGAAAAAAGCGTAATAAAAAAGTAATAGCGGATACTTTTTCGATGCATATGCCTGCCTTTGAATACATTTCCATGGTGGTTTCCTGTTTTGCGGTTCCTTGCTTTTTTCGTCCATTTCAGGTAAAAATATACTGTTTCAGGTGCTGAGAAGCTTAAAGGGGAATCCTGTTGAAATCAGGAGTGGTCCCGCCGCTGTAATCCCGGTTTAATTCATTAAAATAAGCACCTTTACTTAAATGCCACTGGTCGCGACGACCGGGAAGGCTGTAAAGGTCGGGAAAGCCAGAAGACCTGCCTGAAAAAAATAGTTGGAAGGTATCTGCTCCGGTTATAAGGGCCGGGACTGACAGCTGAATACTGATAGAACATTCCCGAGGAGGAATGTGAGGATAAAGTAAAACAGGGTGCAATCCTCCTGCCTCAGGCGGGGGGATTTTTTTATTTTGGCCCGAAAATGTATTTTAAGGCGGATATGACGGCCTTTTAGTTATGAATTCATTCTCCGGGTTACGAGAGGTGAGATGATTTGAGTCCGGAACAGGGCGGGAAAATAATTTTTATTACCGGCGGTGCAAGGAGCGGGAAAAGCGCGTTCGCCCTTAGGGAGTCCTCGAAGATTCCGGGCAGAAAGGCATACATCGCCACAGCGGAAGTGCTGGATGCGGAGATGAAGGCCAGAGTGGATAAACACAGGGCGGAACGGGACAGTGGCTGGGATACATACGAAGAACCACTGGAGATCGCCGGTGTGATCAACGAGATAGAGGACAAATACAGTGTGATCGTGGTTGATTGTCTGACCTTGTGGCTATCGAACATACTGCACAAAACAGAGAATATAAATGTGGAAAACAGCTTGCCGGAGATGCAGCCGGGGCGGGGGTCACCAGAGGATTTTATACGGGAGTTTACAGATAGGTTGGAGGTCCCGGACACAACAAAAGACCTGAACCTGTTTATTGTCTCCAATGAAATCGGCATGGGAATTGTCCCCGGGAACAGGCTGGCGAGGAGGTTCAGGGATATAGCGGGATTTTTAAACCAGGAGGTTGCCGCGATAGCGGATGATGTTTATCTTGTGACAGCAGGTATTCCGGTTAAAATTAAGTGAAGACAGTTAAAACGACTTAAACGTTTTGAACATTTAAATTGCGGAGAGAGCCATGGATTTAATTTCAGCAGTATCAAACATTACGAATACCAAAGATGTCTTTGCCGAGGAGGCCCGGAAGCGCCTTGATAATCTCACAAAGCCTCAGGGCAGCCTCGGAAGGCTCGAGGAGTTTGCAAGGAGGCTGGTCGCGATCACCGAAAACAGAATGCCCTCGCTCGATAAAAAAATTATCTTTACGTTTGCGGGAGACCACGGTGTTGCGGATGAAGGAGTATCAGTCTTTCCAAAGGAAGTAACAAGACAGATGGTCTTTAATTTCCTCAGTCAGGGCGCCGGCATAAACGTTCTTGCGCGTCACGCCGGGGCTGATGTGGCTGTTGTCGATATAGGGGTTGATTTTGATTTCGGGAATCTGGATGGGCTTATATCAAAAAAGGTGATGATGGGGACGGCGAACATGCGAAAAGGACCCGCAATGACACGTCGGCAGGCTGAAAGATGCATCGGGGTCGGGATCGACCTTGCGGTCGAATACGCGAAAAAGGGCTATAAAATTTTCGGCACCGGGGAGATGGGGATCGCAAACACAACACCGTCGTCCGCGATTGCTGCTGTTTTTACCGGTAGGCCCGTTATTGAGATAACCGGTAGGGGCACGGGAATAGGGGATGACGCTTTCAGGAATAAGATTAAAGTTATAGAGAATTCGATAGCCTTAAACATGCCTGACCCCAAAGACCCGATTGATGTCCTCGCAAAGGTCGGCGGGACCGAGATCGGCGGTATTGCCGGGGTGGTCATCGGAGCTGCCGCGAACAGGATACCGGTCGTTATTGACGGCTTTATATCCACCGCCGGGGCGTTGATAGCTTATTGTATCGAACCGAAGACAAAAGATTACATGTTTGCGGCGCATAACTCCGTCGAGACAGGACATAAGGCGATGCTCGGGAAGATGGATCTGAGGCCTATCCTTGATCTTGACCTGAGGCTCGGAGAAGGTACGGGCGCCGCGCTGGCGATGTTCGTAATAGAGGCAGGGCTGAAGATATACAAAGAAATGGCGACTTTTGGAGATGCCGGTGTCTCGAATGAGGTGCTGAACTAATGTCAGACCCTTATGGATTTTACACTAGTACCGGGTTTAAAGATTGACGATTAATGACTATGAAGCGGATTTTAATAGCATTTCAGTTCCTGACGATCATACCTTTAGAGATTAAAGGCGATGTTGCCGAAGAGGAGATCTCACAGTCAGCGGCCTTTTTCCCGGTAGCAGGCGTGTTTCAGGGTCTGCTGGCCGCTGGAAGCGCCTTGATATTAATAAATATCTTCCCCTCGGAGATTGTAAGCGGCCTTGTTATTTTGATATTGACAGTCAGCAACGGCGGTTTCCATCTCGATGGACTCGCCGATACGTTTGACGCACTGGCTGTGAAATCAAGTGGAGACGGGGCCGCCGATAAAGAGAAGAGACTCCTGGTGATGAAAGACAGCTCTAGCGGCGCAATCGGGGTGGTCGCGATAGTACTGGCCATCCTTCTGAAATTCCTTTTCATAAACAGTCTCTTCTCCGGACATTCCGTCCTTGCAGCCGGTTTCTTCCTGTTTGTTATGCCGGTCTTCTCGAAGTGGGTGATGGTTCCCGCCATGTATCACGGGGTATCCGCGAGAAAGGATGGACTCGGCCGGATATTCCTGGATAATGTGAATCTGAACACCCTTTTCATATCGACCGTATCTTTAATCCTGTTTTACCTGGCGGCTGCCCTGTTGCTGCAGCCCGGTTCGGCAGGTATTGGGTCGATAGTCCAGTTATTTTTTGTCCTTTTCGCTTTGTTATACATATATAGTTACGCGTCCGTAAAATTCTTTCTGAGAAAATTCGGCGGTCTCACCGGAGACAGTCTGGGCGCAACGAGTGAGATATCGGAGATATTACTTTTAATGGTGGCGTCGGTATGGTTACAACACTATATTTAATCAGACATGGAGAGACAGAGGGCGCTGATAAAATGCGCTATAAGGGGACGCTCGATGTGCCGCTGTCAGAAGAGGGCGTGAGACAGATAGAAAAGGTGTCAAGGTCTATTCCTGTCTCTGTCGGACTACGCGCCGTTTACTGTTCCGATCTGAGCAGGGCGATGAAGAGCGCCGGGATTATCGCCTCTCCGCATGGGCTGAAACCTCTTGTTATCCCCGGCCTCAGAGAGCGAAACTTTGGTATATGGGAAGGCATGTCGTTTGATGAGATAAGAGAGAAATATCCGAGGGAATTCAGTTTATGGATGGAGAGTCCGGTTGAGTTCGGTCCACTTGAAGGAGAGAGTACTCTCGAGGTGAAGGAACGGGTGATAAAGGCCCTTAACGGGATAATCTCGGGCCATAACGATGAGCATATTGTCATAGCTGCGCACGGCGGCCCGAACAGGATAATCCTCTGCCACCTCCTCGGCATGCCGCTGGAGAATATCTTCAGGATCGAACAGGATTATGCCGCGATAAACATTATTGAGTTCCGGGATGGTTATCCTGTCGTCAAGCTGATAAACGGGGGGCCCATTGGCTAAGGCATTGATGATACAGGGTACAGGCTCGGACGTCGGCAAGAGCCTTATTTCCGCCGCGCTCTGCAGAATATTCAGGGATATGGGCTTAAGTGTAGCACCTTTCAAGGCGCAGAACATGGCATTAAACTCCTATATCACTGCCGAAGGCGGGGAGATAGGACGGGCCCAGGCGCTCCAGGCCGAGGCGGCGGGAATAGAGCCCTCAGTGGATATGAATCCCATATTGCTGAAGGTATCGGGCGAGACGGGCTCACAGGTCATTATTCACGGGAAGGTCCATTCCAATATGAAGGCCCAGGAATATTATTCATTTAAAAAAGAGGCGTGGAAGGCCGTCAGAACGTCTTTTGACAGGCTCTCGCAAAAATATGAGGTGATAGTCATCGAGGGGGCCGGAAGCCCGGCAGAGATAAATCTTATGGACGTGGATATTGTGAACATGGCTGTCGCGAAACATGCGGACGCCCCTGTAATCCTTGTTGGTGATATAGACAGGGGAGGCGTCTTTGCATCCCTGTACGGAACCGTCCAGCTCCTCGGAAATGACAGCAGATACATAAAGGGGTTTGTCATAAACAAGTTCCGGGGAGATCCGGAAATACTCAGACCGGGACTGGAGATGATAGAAGAGAAGACAGGCAGGCCCGTAATCGGGGTCCTTCCCTATATCAAGGATATAGGTCTGCCGGAGGAAGACGGAATGGCGCTCCAGAGACAGAGGGCCGAATCAGGAAAAGGGATCAAAGAGATAAAAATTGTGATAGTAAGGCTGCAATATATCGCTAATTTCACGGATTTTGATCCGTTGACGTATGAGCCGGATGTGGAGGTTGTTTACTCCGGGAACCCGGTAGAGATAGAAAACGCCGACATGGTTATTATTCCGGGCTCGAAAAATACCGTCAGGGATATGGGTTTTCTGCAGGAGTCCGGCCTTGCTGAAAGCATTAAAAGGGCTTATTCAAAAGGCATAATGGTGGCCGGTATCTGCGGTGGCTACCAGATGATGGGCAGAAAAATATATGATCCCCACGGCGTTTAAAGCCCGCTCAGTGAAATCGACGGTATCGGACTGCTCAATACTGAAACATTCTATGAGAAGGAAAAAATAACCTGCCGGGTAGAGGCGGGGATGGCCGATGCCTCTGGATTTCCATTAAGAGGCTATGAAATTCATATGGGCGTAAGCAGGGTAGATATCGGCCTGTTCAGGTTAAAGAGGCTGCCGGCCGGTGAGGGATATGAACTGGATGGCTCAGGGGACAATAATTGCTGGGGTACCTACATCCATGGATTGTTTGAGAACGACTCATTCAGACGCGACCTTTTAGACCGGCTCAGGGACAGGAGAGGGCTGGATCCCCTGAATTCCAAAATAAAATACTCTGAATTAAAGGACAGGGCTATCGATAACCTGGCGGACATTGTAAGGCGGAATATCGGAATTGATTTCATAAAGAGGGCGGTGAAGATATGAACGGGTATGGTGACCTGTCAGTCTTCAGTCTTTCTCCGATGATGCTGATTCCGGCATTACTGCTGGATATCGCGATGGGCGATCCGCGATCTCTTCCGCACCCTGTCAGGATTATCGGAAATGCCGTAAGCAGACTGGAGCAGTTGCTCGGGAGGATTTTCAGAACGCCGCTGGGGGAAAAGGCAGCGGGGGTGCTCCTGGTGATACTTATTGTTGTCCCAGTGTTTTTCCTCACCGCCCTGGGCATGAAGGCGCTGATAAGTTTTAATAACATGGCGGTTACGGTTCCGGGAATAATCATAATTATTTATCTCACATCAACGACTATCGCAGTCCGGGAACTCATCGGTTCGGCGGGACTCGTCATCGGATCAATACGGAATAAACGCATCGAAGAGGCAAGGCAGAGACTGGGCATGATCGTGGGCCGTGATACCAGCGGCCTTTCCGGGAAAAAGATACTCAGGGCGACGATCGAGACCCTCTCTGAAAATCTCTCGGACGGTGTTGTTGCCCCCCTGTTCTATCTTGCGGTGGGAGGGCTGCCACTGGCGCTGGCCTACAAGGCTGTAAACACTCTCGATTCGATGGTCGGATACAGGGATGAAAGGTATATCAATCTCGGGCTGGCTGCGGCCCGGCTCGATGACGCCGCGAATTATATCCCAGCCAGAATCACCGGCCTGTTAATCGTATCGGCGACTTTTATCCTGGACACTTCAATATGGCTCGGGCGCGCGGTGACGAACAGGCTGGTACGACCGGATTATACCAACAGCATCAACGCCTTTAAAATCATGAGACTCGACGGAAGAAAACATTCGAGTCCAAACAGCGGTGTTCCTGAGGCGGCCATGGCCGGTGCGCTTGGTGTAAAGCTCGGCGGCGCGTCCGTTTACGGCGGTGTGCGGGTTGATAAGCCGTATATCGGGAGCGAAAGCAGGACGGGTGAAAATTTCTATCTTAATGCCTCGGAAGAGGCCTTGGGTATAGCTAAAATTACCTGCCTGCTCAGCGCAATTATTGTTGTGGCTATAACCTTTGTGAGGTCTTCGTTATGAAAAGTTTTGGGCCTTCGGTCAGGGCGGTTGATGAACACGGCGGAAACATTTACAGGGCCGCTGAAGAGCATGGTCTGTCGATGGATGAGATACTCGACTTCAGCGCATCCATCAATCCGCTTGGAGTACCGGAGAGCGTAATCTCGGCGATTACGGCAGAGAGCAGGTTTCTGAATAATTATCCCGACCCTGACGCCGAACGGCTCAGGCTGGAGATCACAAAACATTATGATGTAAATCCTCAAACGATCATCTGCGGTAACGGCAGCACGGAGCTTATATATCTCGTTGTCAGGGCATTAAGACCAGGGAAGATACTCATTCCCGCCCCCACATTCTCTGAATACGGCAGGGCGGTGCTGGTTTACATAAACAGTTCAGTTCCGGGGAGCAGTCATTGTCGGCCATCAATCCTGAACTTTCAGCTTACTGTGGAGAATAATTTTGAGATAGACGCCGACCGGTTTATTACGGCCATGGAACATTGCGATATGGCATTTCTCTGCAATCCGAATAATCCTACGGGAGGGATGCTTAAAAAGGACGAAATCATGAAGATTGCCGATGCGGCGCGGGAACTTAAATGCCTCCTTGTTGTTGATGAGGCGTTTATAGATTTTAGACCGATGGACTCCCTGGTCGATGAAGTCGGACGCAACCCTTACCTGATCGTTCTGAGGTCCCTGACTAAGTTTTACGCGCTTTCAGGTCTGCGGATCGGGTTCGCGGTGGCCCCGTTAAAACTTGCCGGTATTATGAAGGATCGCAAGGAGCCGTGGACAGTGAACACCCTCGCGCAGGCGGCCGGAGTCGCCGCCCTCAATGACGAATCATACATGGACAGGACGTTCGAGGTTGTTGCTGATGGGAAGAAGATCCTCGAAGACGGATTCCGGCGGCTTGGGATAACCTGTTTCCCCTCTCCGGTAAACTTTTATCTTATCAGGTTAAATAATGCGCCGAAGGCTCTATTTTCGCTCAGGGATAAGGGTATTCTGGTGAGAGACTGTTCCAATTTTATCGGACTCGATGGGTCTTATATCAGGGTGGCGGTAAAATCCGGCAGGGACAATACGCGCTTACTCGGGGAGCTTGAACGTTTATGCGGGGCATAGTGATCGCGGGGACACACAGCGGCTGCGGCAAGACGACTATCACACTCGGAATCCTTGCCGCGCTGAAGAAGAAGGGTTATAAGGTCCAGCCGTTCAAGGCAGGCCCGGATTTTATCGATACAGGATTACACGGGCTTATTACAGGGAGGTATTCAAGGAACCTTGATTTATGGATCTGCGGCAGGGACTATGTGATTGACTCGTTTAATAAGCATTCAGCGGACGCCGATATAGCGGTTGTCGAGGGGGTGATGGGCATGTATGACGGCAACCTCAGCACAGCAGACCTGGCGGCCGCATTGGGCCTGCCTGTTATCCTGGTTGTCGACGCTTACGGTATGGCAGAGAGTGCGGGGGCAGTGGTGAAGGGGTTTATTGAATACAGGCATCCCTCCCTTTTGACGGGAGAGAGGCCCGGTGGCGTCATCTTCAACCGTGTGGCGTCAGAGAGGCATTACGGGAGACTCAGAGACAGTGTCCATGAGATCCCTGTTTTAGGATATCTGCCGCGGAAGCTGGATTTCGAAATTCCCCATAGGCATCTCGGCCTGGTCGTCGCTGAAGAAAACCCGATCGACTCAAAAGAGATAGATAAGCTGGCGGACGCGATTCTGGAGAATGTTGATATTGATGGGATTATTCAGATCATGAAACATGGAAGACGGAGCACAGATAAAAACAGAGATAGTCTGCGCTCCCTGCTATCTGCTCCTGGTGCTAAAATCAGGATTGCCGTTGCCAGCGACAAAGCATTCTGCTTTTATTATGAAGACAACCTTGATTTAATGAGAGACGCCGGAGCCGAGATTGTGAAGTTCAGTCCTTTGTCAGACGCCGGGATACCGAATGGCGCGGATGCCTTGTATATAGGCGGCGGTTATCCTGAACTTTACGCCGGAAAGTTGGCTGAAAACAGGTCAATGCTGGAATCAGTAAAGGATTTTTCGGATAAGGGAATGCCGGTGTACGCGGAGTGCGGCGGGTTCATGTATCTTACGGAAGGGATCCATGATTTTAATAATGTATTTTATCCGATGGCCGGAGTATTCCCCTTTAGTACAAAGATGACAAAGGGCAGGGCCAAGCTTGGTTACAGGGAAGTGATTTTAAGAAAGGATTCGATTATCGCCCAAAAAGGGATTACAATACGGGGCCATGAATTCCATTATTCGGAAATAGTTGATAGAAGAGAGAACAAAAAACAGGGAGCAGGGACTGACGGTGATTTTACCCATCCGAATTCCCGAACCCCCGAACCCCTGAATCCTGATCTGATTTATTCAGTGAAAGACGGATCGGGGGCTTATATTTTTGATGAAGGATGCAGAGTAAAAAACACCCTCGGCAGTTATATACATCTTCATTTTGGAAGCAATAATTCGACGGCGGAGAATTTTATCGGTTTTATAGAGGAGCATAATGGAAAAGATAGTCATTGCAGGACACGGTAGCCCTGAAAATAACGCGAACAACCTTGATCATGTGGCAAGACTGCTACATGAAATGATCCATCCGGGATGCGGTGAGGATTGTGTAAGGGCTGCGTATCTCCGGTTTGCAAAACCCGGCATTATGGAGGCGGTCACATCCTGTGTCAGGGATGGTGCAAAGAAAGTTATCATCCATCCCTATTTCCTGAGCAGCGGCGCGCATGTATCACAAGATATTCCCAGCATAATCAGGGAGGCCGGAGAAAAATATCCCGAAGTTCAGTTTGTCTGTACGGAACCAATGGGAGTTCACAATAAAATGGTCCAGGTGGTGCTCGAAAGGATTGAGACCGCTTCTGCCGGCCTTAAACCGTGGGAGATAGAAAAGAAGAGTTTTGATATAATCTCGGATGAGATTGATTTAAGTGATCTGCCGGAGGAAAGGCGGCCTGTTATAAAGCGCGTAATACATACGACGGCTGATTTTGAATATAAAGAAAGCCTTGTCTTTTATCCCGGCGCGGTGAAGGCGGGAATCGCCGCGATCAAGGCGGGTAAAGATATCCTTACCGATGTTGAGATGGTAAGGACCGGGATCAACAGGAATCTGCTGGAAAAGTGGGGTGGAAGGGTGATATGTGAAATCCGGGGTCAAGGAGTCGGAATCCGGGATTCAGATAATAAGACAAGGGCTGAAAGAGGAATTGAAGATGCCCTGAAAGAGAACAGTAATATCGGGATTATTGCGATCGGAAACGCGCCTACTGCGTTGCTTAAGACTATTGAACTGCTCTCAACCGGTAAGGGCCTATTGCCGTATGACGCCGTGCCACCCCTGGTCATCGGTGTGCCGGTCGGTTTTGTGAAGGCTGTGGAATCCAAGTCTTTACTCGCTGCCCAGGATTTCCCCTTTATAACGAACATAAGCAGGAAGGGAGGGTCGACAGTGGCGGTGGCTATTGTTAATGCCCTGCTGAAGATGGCGTGACGGTTGTGATGGCGACCCATAACATTGACTTTCCGCCGTTCTTCTACCTCTCGGTCAGAGGCGCGGAGGGAGATATTAAAAATAATGGGGAAGGGTGATGCGTAAAGGATATATACAGATCTACACAGGTAATGGCAAGGGAAAGACAACCGCGGCATTGGGTCTCGCATTGAGGGCTGCCGGAGCGGGGCTGAAAATATTCATCGGCCAGTTTATAAAGAAGAGGAGATGCAGTGAACATAAGGCGCTTGAGAGGTTCAGCGATCTTATTACCATCAGGCAGTACGGGAACGGATTCTTAAAGGGAGGAAAGCCCGGAAAAGCCGACATCGATATTGCAAAGACAGGGCTTGAAGATATCAAAGGTATAATCGGATCAAAAAAATATGATATCGTCATACTCGATGAGATAAACGTCGCCGCACATTGCGGACTCATCAGTGTCGACGATATCATCGGTGTATTATCGGGAAAACCTTCAGGAGTAGAACTGGTCCTGACAGGCAGGTATGCAGACGCAAGGGTCATAGAGGCGGCGGACCTCGTGACGGAGATGAGGGAGATCAAACATTATATGACGGATGGTGTCGGGTCGAGGACCGGAATAGAATGCTGAGAAGAAAAGGACTTCGTTCAGGATATACGACAGGTGCTTGCGCGGCCGCCGCAGCAAAGGCAGCTGCAATGCTCCTGTTAGTGAACATGAAAAAGACCGGATCGGAAGCTGAAGTCCCGGATTCATGGGTGGAGGTGCCTTTTCCTGACGGAGGCAGAAGACAGTTCAGGATTCAGAATTTGAGATTTAAGACTGAAGAAACAAAGTGCCTGGCCACGGCGTCCGTGATCAAGGATGCGGGTGACGACCCGGACGTAACTAACGGGGCGGAGATCAGGGCGGATGTCTCGATCGCCCCGGACCACCCGGAATTGTCAAACCAGGGGCTGGGCGTGCGGGGATCGGGATTAATACTGAGGGGAGGCAAAGGAGTCGGCAGGATCACTAAACCTGGACTGGCCGTTGCCATTGGAGAAGCAGCCATTAACCCCGTGCCGGTGAGTATGATCAGGGCGGCGGTCAAGGAGGCCCTCTTGAAGTATGAAATCCGTGATCCGGACCTGGAAGTAACCATCTCGGTGCCTGACGGGGAAAAGATCGCGAAAAAGACACTGAATTCGAGACTCGGCATTATCGGCGGCATATCCATACTCGGGACAACGGGAATCGTAAGGCCGGTCTCATCAGAGGCATGGACAGCTACTATAACTGCGTCCATGGATGTTGCGAAGGCGATGGGATGCGGAGAGATAGTCCTCTCCGCTGGAAGGACGTCTGAAAAGGCGCATATAAAAAAATATAAGCTGGCTGAAGAGGCATATGTGATGATGGGCGACTATCTCGAGTTTTCACTCATTGAGGCCGGAAGACATCTGTTCGAACAGATACATCTCTGCGCCCAGTGGGCCAAGATGCTCAAGATCGCCATGTCCGTGCCGCAGACCCATGTAAGGCATGGGGCTATTGATATAACAAAGGCAGTGGAATTATTAAGGGGCATGGGATACAGGCCAAGGCCCGCCTCGGATGAATTTAATACAGCGAGGGAGATATTTGATTCTATTGGGTCCGGCCAGCCTCAATTATTTTCAAGGCTCTGCTCTGCCGCAAAAAGATATGCCGAGGGGATTGTGTCAGGGATACCCGTTGTCACTCACCTTGTATCGTATGGAGGAGATATAATTGCCGACAGTGAATAAAATCCATGTCATAGGCATAGGGTACAAACCCCTTGATGACAGGGTGCGCGGGATGATTTACAGCTCCTCCGTCATCCTTGCGTCAAAAAGGCTCTTTGAGGTATTCAGGGGCTACAATGAGTTCGAGACTGTAAGAGACAGGATTAAAGTGATTAAGAGTGTTGATGAAACCATCGAGTTCATCCGCAAGAAATACAGAGAAGAAAACATGGTCGTCCTTGCCTCTGGAGACCCGATGTTCTTCGGCATCGGAAGGAGGGTGCTCAATGAGTTCGGCAAGGATGCCGTGGAGATATCCCCGGACCTTTCGAGTATTCAGCTTGCGTTCTCGAGAATAAAAGAGGTCTGGGATGATGCGTTCCTCATGAGCCTCCATGGAGGTCCCGACCCTCTGAAGAGAAGGAGGCTGCCGTTTGGGATAAATGATGTACCATTATTGCTGGAAAGACATAAAAAGCTCGCAATTCTGACTGACAGGGAAAATAACCCTGTGGAGATCGCAAAAACTTTCGGTCCCTCAGCCGCCGGCAGCCGCCTGTCGCCCCGGATATACGTCTGCGAAAGGCTCGGTTCCGATGATGAGAAGATTATCGGGGGAACGCCCGATGAAATTGCCGGGATGTCTTTTGCGGAACCGAATGTCGTCATAATAGTCGGCGCGGACCGGCCTCCGGAAAAAGCAGGGCCCGCCTACGGGCTGCGAGAATCCGAGATATCACACCTGAGGGGTTTGATAACAAAAGATGAGATCAGGGCTGTCACGATCCATAAATTAAGACTTCCCAGCAACGGCGTATTCTGGGATATAGGCGCGGGATCAGGCTCTATGTCTATCGAGGCGGCAAGGCTGTTTCCGGGTCTGAAGATCTTTTCGATCGAAAAGGACAGGGAGCAGGTTGATGTCGCCGGACAAAACAGGACCATGTTCAACACACTGAATATCCAAATAATAGAAGGCGTTGCGCCTGATGCCCTTGAGGGGCTGCCTTCTCCTGACAGGGTCTTTGTTGGCGGCAGCGGTGAGAGACTAGGGAGTATAATCCGTTATATCAGCGAGAAAATGCCTTCAGGCATCGTTGTTATAAATGCGGCCACGATCGAGACACTGAATCAGGCGGTCATGCACCTTGAAGAAGCCGGATACATGCCGGGCATCTCACAGGTCTCCGTAGCGAGATCAAAAACCATAAAAGGCAGAAGGCATATGAGCGCTCTGAATCCGATATTTATTATTACGGGAGAGAGGGACAGGGATGGCGGGTAGAATATATTTCATAGGCGCGGGCCCGGGTGATCCCGATCTGATCACACTTAAAGGCCGGAAACTTCTTGATACCGCCGACGTTGTTATCTATGCGGGCAGTCTGGTGAACCCTGATCTCCTTAAAGATATCAGGGCGGAGATATTCGATTCATCAAAGATGACACTGGACGGAATTATCGACGTCTTCAGGGATTCGATAGCTGAAGGCAGGACCGTTGTAAGGCTCCATACAGGAGATACCGCCTTCTACAGCGCGATCTCCGAACAGATAGAAAGGCTCAGGGAACTGGATATAGCATACGAAGTTGTCCCGGGCGTATCTTCCGCAATGGCGGGCGCGGCGGTGCTTGGGCAGGAACTTACAATACCCGAGGTCAGTCAGACCGTGATATTCACAAGGATGGAAGGCAGGACGCCGGTCCCTGAATCTGAAAAGATAAGTGCGCTGGCAGGCCACAGGGCGACGATGGTTATCTTTCTGAGTGTGGGAATGATCGAAAACGTGAGAGATGAACTCTTGACAGGTTATCCCGGAGATACGCCTGTTGTGGTAATAGAAAGGGCGTCCTGGCCGGAACAGAAAGTTGTGAGAGGATTATTAAAAGATATCGCGGTCCTGGTAAAAAACGCCTCTATTAAAAAAACCGCCCTGATCTATGTGGGCGAATCGTTAAGGGCGTCCACAGAATCAATGGGTAAAGAATCACGACTCTATCACAAGGATTTCAGGCATGAATACAGGAAATAAGCCGGCGGTATTTTATATAACCGATAACGGCCTTGTCCTTGCGGAGAGGCTCAGGGGCCTTTATCCCGACCTGAAAATCTTTAAGTTCAGGTCAGGGATGACGGCGGAAATCTGGAACGAATACAAAAGTTTCATCTTTATTATGGCGACAGGTATTGCCGTAAGGACGATCGCGCCCCTGATAAAGGACAAAAAAACAGACCCCGCAGTTGTGGTGCTGGACGAAAAAGGGAAGTTCAGTATCAGTCTTTTGAGCGGACATCTCGGCGGTGCAAACGAGATTGCGGAAGAACTCGCCGGTTTCCTGGGCGCTGAACCAGTGATAACGACGGCGTCGGATATAAACGGGCTGACGTCCATGGATTTGTGGGCCCGTGATAATAATCTTATTATAGAGGACCCGGGTCTTCTCCCGAAAATAGCCGGAAGGCTTATCAATGAAGGATCATTAAAGATATATTCCGATATCGGGATAGATCTGCCCGGAGATTTTATAAAGACAGACGATCCCGCATCCGCGGATGTATTTATCACAAACAGGAATGACCTGTTCAACAGCGGTTTTCCGGTCGGGTCGAGCGGTGAATCAGGACAGCCGTACAGGAAAGACTGTATATATCTCCGTCCCGGAAATCTTGTTGTCGGCATCGGATGTAATAGCGGGACATCCATGGATGAGATTGAAGACGCGGTTAAAAAGGCCCTTGATGAAAACAACTTATCATTTTCATACATCCATTCCATCGCCACTATAGATATAAAGGCGGGAGAGCCGGGGCTGATAGCTTTTTCAGGGAAATATGGACTGGAAATCAATACCTTCACCCCTGGGGAGCTGAACAGCGTAAAAGGGATATCAAGATCAGAGGCTGTATTCAGGGCGACAGGTGCTAATGCCGTGGCCGAGCCCGCCGCACTACTGGCAGCAGGAAGCAATGCCCTGCTCGTAAAAAGCGGAAGGCGGGAAATACAACACTGGCGATAGCGGAGAAGCGGATGAGAGGGACCGGAAAGGGCAGAATCTTCATTGTGGGCACCGGTCCCGGAAGCATCGGGCATATAACGCCTTATGCGATGAAGGCGCTTAGGGAATCCGATGTTATAGCCGGATACGGCACGTATCTGGACCTGATACGGGAACTTATCAAAGACAAGGAAGTGGTCTCGACCGGGATGACAAGGGAGACGGAGAGATGCAGAAGGGCGGTGGAGCTTGCGGCGACCGGCCGGACCGTATCGGTCGTAAGCGGCGGAGACCCGGGAATATACGCCATGGCGGGCCTGGTATTGGAGATAGTCAAAAAACAGAGTGAGGACAGCCGTACCGATATTCATATCGAAGTGGTCCCCGGCATCTCGGCCCTGAACGCCTGCGCGTCACGGCTTGGAGCACCCCTAATGCATGACTTTGCATCCATCAGTCTCTCTGACAGACTGACACCATGGGAGTTGATAGAAAAAAGGCTTGATGCCGCGGCAGCAGCCGATTTCGCTATAGTCCTTTACAACCCTAAAAGCAGGGGCCGGACCAGGCAGATCAACAGGGCCGTCGAGATCATCTCAAGGCATAGACTGCCTGAAACGCCCGTCGGAATAGTCAAAGGCGCTATGAGGGAAAATGAGAAGATAATCATCACTGACCTTGGGAATATGCTTGAACACGATATCGATATGCAGACAACGGTGATAATAGGCAATTCCAACACATTTTCATGGAACAGCCTGATGATCACACCGAGGGGATATGAAAGCAAATATAGCATCTAAAGACCTGGAATCGGCATCCCCTGCCCGGGCAAAGGCGGCGTTTCTCTGGGACGAATCTTTTCTCTGGGGACTGATGGCCTATAAGGCGTTGAAGGGAAACGGACTCCTGTTTGATCTTATACGGTCGGAAGAGATAAAGAACGGGGGACTGAAAGCCTATTCGATGCTCTTTGTCCCCGGTGGATGGGCGTCAAACAAATTAAAATCCCTTGGTGATGACGGCGTCGGGGAGATCGGAAGATTTATAAGAGACGGCGGAAATTATCTGGGTATCTGCGGAGGCGCCGGGCTTGCGACCCGTGACTGCATGGGGCTTCTGAATGTAAAAAGGAAGCCGACAAAAGAGCGGGTTCCGAGCTTCAGCGGCAGAATATATCTGAATACGGATGAGCATCCTGTATGGAAGGGCGTGACTGATAATACGGGCCGGGCAATTGAACCGGTTAAGACACCGGCTGCGGCTGGTCATCCCGTATCACCAATATTCAATGTATGGTGGCCGTCCCAGTTTCTGATAAAGGACAGCGGTATAAAAATTCTGGCCACTTATGGGAACGCCCTCCCGGATTCCTTCAGCTCCGACCTGAATGTCGGGGACATCGAAGCAGTGGGCGGATGGTCTGAACTGGAAGATATCTATCAGATCAATCTTGACCCCGGAAGGTTGCTGCATGAACCTGCTGTGATAGAGAGTGCTTCGGGAGGTGGCAGGGTAATTCTTTCCCTCGTTCACTTTGATACGCCGGGCGACCGGAACGGGGCCGTTGTCCTGAATAATCTATGGACATACCTCGATGGCCGGCCCGCGGGACAGGGAATAAAGAAGAGAGAGACAGTATCCGGTTTATATAAACCGGATTCCGGGACATTAGACCTCTTTTCAGGACTCTATAATTTATGCTCTGAATTGATCTCGGTCGGCGCCAGGAACTTTCTCTGGTTCTGGCGGAACCCGATGTTTCTGCAGTGGCGCAGGGGAGTCAGGGGGCTTGAATACTGCACATTATTCGTGATGATAAAGGAGATTCTGGAAATCCTGAGAGGCCGCGGACTGTCACGCCCGGGGAATAGAGAGAGCAAATCGGTTGTTCCATTACCCGGTCACGCGTCTTCCGCCGCGTATAACAGATTCATGACGGATTGCGGGTTACGGATTAAAGAATTGCTGACGTCTTTCGTGGACAATGCGGGCCGGCTGCTGGTGCTTGAAAGGCATAGCTTGCTGAACGGCCATATTACTTATGACAGGTGCGACGATCCTGAAATTATTAAAATAAGAAAAGCGCTTTTTTCCGGTTCAAAGAGTCACGGCGGGCTGTTTAAAAAACTGATAAATGAAGTTGACAGTGTATTATTTTTATTATTAAAGGAGGCATAATGACACAACTTGAGAGAGCAAAAAAGGGAGAGATTACAGAAGAGGTCCGGATAGTTTCAGCGGATGAGGGCCTGGATGTTGAGATTGTCAGGCGCAGGGTTGGTTCCGGGAAAATTGTGATACCCGCCAATAAGAACAGGAAGAATAAGCTGGCTGGTATCGGGAAGGGCCTGAGTACAAAGATAAACGCCTCGATCGGCACTTCCACTGATATCTCGGATATATCGATGGAGATCGAAAAGGCAAAAATTGCCGAAGAGCATGGTGCGGATACCCTTATGGATTTAAGCGTGGGCGGCAACGTCAAAGAGGTGAGAGGCGCGGTCATGTAAGCGATCACGCTGCCGGTCGGAACCGTCCCGCTCTATGAGGCGTTTGCCATTGCCATCGAAAAATACGGCGGCGCGGTGAATATGCCGGAGGAGCTGCTATGGGACATACTCGAGAAGCAGTGTGAAGAGGGCGTCGCTTTTATGGCGATCCACTGCGGAATAAACCTCATGACTATCCACCGGTTGAATAAACAGGGCTACAGGTACGGCGGTCTTGTATCCAAGGGCGGTTCATATCTTACCGCATGGATGCTGCATAACAACAGGGAAAATCCTCTTTATGAGAAATTTGACCGGGTGGTGGAGATATTAAAAAAACATGACGTGGTATTGAGTCTTGGCAACGGCTTCAGGGCCGGAGCGATTCATGACTCATCGGACAGGGTCCAGATACAGGAACTGATCATTAACTGTGAGCTTGCGGAGGTCGGCAGGAACATGGGCTGCCAGACGATGGTCGAAGGGCCGGGGCATATCCCAATTGACGAGATAGAAGCCAATGTCATCCTTGAAAAGAGGATGAGCGGCGAGTCTCCCTTTTACATGTTAGGGCCGATAACAACCGATGTCGCCCCGGGATACGACCATATAACATCGGCGATAGGTGCTGCACTGTCGTCCGCGTACGGCGCTGACTTTATCTGCTATGTTACTCCTGCGGAGCACCTCGGACTGCCTTATCCCGAAGATGTAAAACAGGGCGTCATTACGGCAAGGATCGCGGCATATATCGGGGACATGACGAAGCTGAAAAAACGAGGCAGGGACAGGGAAATGTCCATAGCAAGAAGGGACCTGGACTGGAAAAAACAGTTCGACATTGCACTTACAAAGGATGAGGCGCTAAGGATAAGGAACGAAAGACAGCCCAAGAATGAAGACTCATGCACCATGTGCGGCGACTTCTGCGCGTCGCGGATTCTTAAAGGCGTATTTGACGACGCAATAAAGCAGGGCGGTAAATTTCAAGCCGCATTATTCATGAGTTTAAGCATTAGTGAATTTGATTTTATATGAGCTAGCATCCGGCAGTGATTTTGTGCCGTGGTTAAAGATAAAAAAAGGCATGGTATTCGGAAGAATACCATGCCTTTTTCGTTTAATATCTGCTTCAGCCCTTCTGGAAATATAACTCCCAGGCGTCAGAGTCCGGCATCTTGACGGCCTCGAACTTATGGCCCTGTTTCTCGGCCCATTTAGGTAGTGTGTCTTCCACTGATGCAGGCGCATCACAGAGAACCTTTATTATCTGTCCGCTGGAGAGTTTTTCTATCGCCTTTTTGGTCAAAACCAGTGGATAAGGACATACCCTGCCTAATACATCCAATGTCTGGTCAGGTGTCTTGCTGCTGAGTTCTCCCATAGTTATAATCTCCTTTTATATATTTAGAAGAAAAGAATATGCTTCGACTCTTCCATTGCTTTCTGTATTTCAGAAAACGGCACGACCTGTATTGTTTTGTCAGCACCCATCTCATCGGCATTCGGCATCGCATCTTCGGGGATACCGTATTTATCAAGGTCTTCTTTGCATACAAGCACATCGAGGTCAACGAGAAGCGTGTTTTTCATGTGGGTCTCCGTGCTTGTCACTCCATATACATCCATGGTGTTCTGGCCTTTTTGAATTCCGAGTACTCCTTCGCCCACAAAGCATAATGTGGGTATTACATTGTCACCGTCATCAAGCAGTACTTCCACGGTTTGATAGGCTATGGCATGTGTTATCGCAAGCCTCGATGATTCGCTTTTGTATTGTGCTTTCTGTACGATATAAGCAAGTTTTACATCACCCATACTATTCACCTCCTATCTGAAGGACTCTGTCCGAGCCGTGTATCTTTGCAAGATACCAGTGCATCGCGTTCCACTGTACGCCCTCGATGCCCTCCGGTTTCTTTATGCCCCTGGAGAGTGAGCATGCCTCGCATGTGCATATCTCAACGCCTTTTTCGAGAAGCGCCTTGAGGTATATCTCGGCTGTTGGGTAGTCTTTGAGGTGTTTCTGATTGGCCTTGATGGAACTTGTTGCATTCCCTGAAAACCATAAGTTTACCTTGTGTCCTTTGTCTACAGCCGCTTCTGCAAGTTTTAATGTAAAATCATATGTCATGTTGCCCACGACGCCCGGAAAACAACCTATAGTCAATGTTCCCATATTCTAACCTCCTACAGCCACGCTATTTTATCGTATTCATTAAAAATAAGGTCAACCACATCACTGTAATTTACAACCTTTACCCTTTCATCAACATCTGTATCTTTCATGCCCCTTATCTGTATGTCTTCGGAAAGTGCATACAGGTTCGTCGCCTTATCCAGCAGGGGAGAAGACTTCCCATCTTCTTTTGTTGTTGCATGGTAAACGCCGTTTTCCACTAATATGATACCGAGCTTGTCAGCCTTGATCCTGTCAAGGGTATCGGATGTCAGTCTGAAATCACTAACAAATACACCTAGTTTCATGCGGATCCTCCAGTCTTTTTGGATTTTTTAAATATTACAGGTTTAAGTTTTATACCAAGTTTGTCCTCAATTTGTCAATATAAAATTACATGATAATCCTTTACAACGATAATGCTTCTCAATATAATCCTGTATTAGGGGTTTGATATGAAATCAGGCATGGTATTTCATGAAGGTGGACAGGGAGAAACCGGCGGTAATATTTATCCATGGACTTGGAACGGATGATAGAATATGGGAAAATCCGGCTGAATCATGCTGAATTATTGTTTAACAGGAATTCCAGGGAGCTGATCACCAGGGCTGTTGATAATATCCGATGACATGAACCGGATATATGCCTGGTGGTGGATATGCCTTTTTTATATACCCGAAAAACAGGGAAGGCAGCTATGTAAAGCCTGCCTTCCCTTATTCGTAAAAATATTATTATTCTGAAAAGTTTTTATAATTAAAAGCTGTGGGGACTCTGCCTTCTCCTTTTCTCTTTGCACTCCCAGGTCGCCCCCAGGTCGCGCTCTCTCTCAGGAGCATTTTTACCCATCCTGGCGACCTTGTATGTGTTGTCGGCGGCAACCATGATGCTCTCACCGGTGTCGATGGATTTTGTACCGGAACCGGATACAGCCACTGAAAGACTTCCGGAGATACTTCTTATCTCGGTTTCTTTATCGCCTGTCGAGATAACACCCAGTATATTTTTGGGGCTTTCACTGGAGATCGTCTGCTCAAGGCCTTCATTATCGGTCTCTATAAATATACTTGTGGATGTGGTTTTTACCGATAAAGACGCCGATGGACTGACATTAAAGGCCATTGTTCCATTGGTGAGCGTGATTCCATAGCCTTCTCTCCCGGCGTTAACAACAGCCGTTGTATTTTGTGACAGATCTACTCTGATCAGGTCTTTCAGGTATATAGACGCCAAACCCTTCCTGGTCCTGATCGTAGTGTCATTTATAAGCGGATATGTGGTCCCTGAACGCATCCATTTGTCGGATGTCGATTTTATTAATACAACGCCGCTGGTCCTGATCTCTCCCAGCACACCTGATTCCCCGGCATGTACAAAAGAAATACTTGCCAGAATAAAGACTGATACTAGCAGGGATACGACAAATTTCTGTTTTTTCATGGTTTACTCCTTTTTTACGATTGTTTTAAAAACATATAATTAGACCGGAATTGTTACCCCGTTAGAAATTTACATATCAAGATTCACTTTTTTTATGGTCGATTAATTAATAACCGCAATCATATTCCGCTATCAAGGAATTCCAGCATTGCATGCTATTTCTTCCAGAATAGAAAAAGTATATAACATTTCGTGGGACTATGCAACAAAAATTTACACAATTATCAAATTATACAATAAATTCAATTTCCTGCCAGTTTTGGTCAAAAAATCGTCCTGATCTATTAAACCAATTCAGATTAAAAATCAAGCGGGCTTTTTGCTTCCTTTGAAGTCCTGCTCGGCACGCAATGAGTATAAATCATAGTCGTCCTAATGTTGCTGTGTCCGAGCAGAGTCTGGATGGTGCGGATGTCGTAATTTGCCTGCAAAAGGTGCGTGGCGAAACTGTGTCTGAAGGTATGGGACGTGACTCGCTTGGTGAGTTTGACCTTTCTCACCGCCCATCTGATGGCCCCCTGCACATGGGTTTCGTGGAGGTGATACCTTCTCAGTTCTTTCGTATCAGGGACGGACGTCAGCGTCTTAGCCGGAAAGAACCACTGCCAGACCAGTTCCTTCGGCGCGTTCCTGTACTTCTTCTCCATTTGGTACTCAAGAAAGGTTCCGGCATAACCGGCATCCAGGTCTTTTTGATGAATCTCCTTCACCTGCTCAATGTGGGCCTTCAGTTCCTCAAGCAACGTCTGTGGAAGAGGTACGGTCCTGTCCTTTTTCCCCTTGCCGTCATGGACTGTCAGTATCCCTGCATCAAAGTTGAAATTGGCTACGCGGAGCTTCAGGCATTCAAAGAGACGAAGTCCGCAGCCATACAGGAGTTTTACAACAAGAGCATAAGGAGGGTCCAGGTATTTTATCACCGCCTTTATCTCATCTATAGACAAAACGGTCGGTATGTGGTTTGTTTTCTTCGCCCTGACAATATCCTTATGCTCTCCAATCATTTAGCAGGGTTCCATGGGCTTGCCCGTGGGTGAATGCCGCCGGAGATATTTTGGTATACTTATGAATTGTGGAAAACAGATTATCAGGACACAGCGTATATCGGACAGAGTACCATGTAGTGTGGATAC
>JAJRYC010000048.1 GCA_024275975.1 Nitrospirota bacterium
ATATCATATTAAGCTTTTTGCCGACACCCTCGGCTGTTTTTCCTCCTATGCCCGCGTCGACCTCATCAAAGATAAGGACCGGCATATTGTCGACATCAGCGAGAATACTCTTCAGTGCGAGCATAACCCTTAAAAGTTCCCCTCCCGAGATTATTTTTGATAACGGTTTGGGTTGTTCGCCCTGGTTAGCGGAAAACAGAAACTCTATTCTGTCCATGCCGTATGGGCCGACCCTGTATTTACCGTCATCGCCGGTCTCCTGTCTTATATCGATCCTGAACCCCGGGCTGTCGATCGACAGTTCCCTGAGATTGTCTTTTATTAACTCTTCAATCTCAAGCGCTTTAATCTTTCTCTTTTCAGAGAGAGAGGCGGCGGCATCCATCATCGCCTCTTCTTTTGAACTGAGTTCCGCCTCCAGGACAGCCAGCCTTTCGTCGGAGAATTCAAGGCCCTTCAGTTCTTACTCTGCGCTGTCTCTGTATTGCAGGATTGCATCGATCCCGTCTCCGTATTTTCTTTCGAGCTTCCTTATCAGCTCAAGCCTCTCCTCGACCGTATCCAGCCTGCCGGGATCAGCGTCATACCTGTCCCTGCGGCTTCTGAGTTAAATTGACGTTTCCTCGATCAGGGGCCTTGCGGACTCAAGCGCGTTCAGCGCGTCTTCCATGCTGTTATCTATTGCCCGCATATCCTTTAAATCAGATATGGCGCTTGAAAGCATTTCTATGCATGCACCCTCGGAACTGTATAACGATGAATAGGATGTTTCCGTCAGCTCCTTTAATTTGTTGAGGTTTGCGGCTATATTTCTTTCTTCTTCAAGTGTTTCTTTTTCGCCTGGATTAAGGGATGCGGCATTAATCTCGTCTATCTGATACCTGAGCAGGTCAAGTCTCCGGGCCCTTTCCCTGACCTGTTCCTTTAAGTTATTGAATTCATCCTTAAGCGCCTGTGTCTCTCTGAAAAGCGACTCCACCTTTCCCTTTCGGTCTGGAGCTTTCCATGGGAATCAAGGAGCGTCCGCTGCTTTTCGGGTCTGACCAGGCTCTGGTGCTCATGCTGGCTGTGGACATCGACAAGGGATTTGCCGAACTCGGAAAGCGTCTGCAGTGTCACCATGGTGTCATTAATATACGCTCTGCTCTTTCCGCCGGAGGAAATTGTCCTCCTGAGAACAAGGCCATCCGAGAGGTCTATACCGATGTCGGGGAAGGAGCTGTAATCGTCCGGTTCGAAATATGCCTGTACCGACGCCTCTTTTTCTCCTGATTTGATCAGATCGGACTGCGCCCTGTTACCAAGTGCGAGGCCGAGCGCATCGACTATTATTGATTTGCCGGCGCCTGTTTCGCCGCTGAGTATGTTAAGCCCTTTATCAAACCTGACAGACAGGTTATCAATGATGGCGAGGTTTTTGATTTTCAGCTCTTTAAGCATGGTCCCAAATGTGAAAACGTTACAATTAAATATAGCACAAAAGACCGGAAAATATGGAGGAGACCGGCCACTGCCGTTTATCGGGAAATACGGAGCGCGCGCAATTTCAGCTCTTCCAAAGGCTTAGGAGACCTGGATCAGACCGGAATATATTCCGGTCTGATATTTGACAGGTGTATTCTTCATTATTGCCTGATTACCCTTATCTGTCCGGTCTTTTCTATGACAAGCTCGGGATGCCGATGGTATCCTATTCGTACATGCTCAAGCTTGACGATTGACCCGTTTTCCGGTTTCATTTGCTTATCTTTAAAATAGAGTTTGATCTTACGGTTATCGGCGTAATAAAAATGTCCCTGCCTGTAAACGCCCTTGATTTCCGGTATGACTTCGCTCTGAAGATCGGGTCCGGATAAATCCACCGAAGTCTCGGTAAACAGGTACGGCTCAAGGTCAACCGCTTCGCCGGTTTGCCTGATGTCGCTGATCCCCGTGATTTCACGGAGTCCGTAATAGTTATATAGCATTGTCACGGCTAAATTATAGATTTTACCGTATTCAAGGGCTCCTCCCGCCTTGTAAACAAAAATAGCCCGTCCGTTCTTTTGTTTTATGATCGCGTTATTTCCATGCCTGTAAATGACGGCGCAGTCCTCCATGCGGTAGTTGACCCTTCCGGCGCTTGATGTATAAAGACCGGCTATGCTGGTTTACCGAACCTCTGAAGACTCGGTGCCGGAGGCAGCGGGATTGTCGGCGCTGAAATAAAAGGGAGCGGTCGAGAAATCCGCGAAGACCGGAAGGTGGTCCGAATAGCCCTCACCAAGGTGTTTTCCCTTGCCGCCTTTTGCCTTCTGCCAGCGATATATGGTGTTTCCTTTAAACAGGTAGTCCGGATCGAACCTGTCAAACGAGTTATCGATGTAGGAAATTCCCTTGTCGTCATAAAGACCCCTTGAAAGGATAATACTGTCAGGGCTGTTTTTATCACCAAAAAAGGTGTAAGACCAGCGTCTGGTATTTTCTAGTTCAAGCCAGAGGTTATAGAGGTATTCATTTTCGGCCTGTTTTGTCAGTATCGCTTCGCTGACCATCCTGGAGTCTTTAACGGTCTTCAGGACATGATTAATTCCGGTAATCCCGGCGGTATTGTTTAGTCTTCCGGACCTGACAAAGGTTTCATACTCGTTATAGTTTGAATTAAAATCACCCACCAGCATGAAGTCGGCATCTTCCTCCAGGCTGTCGATCTCATCCTTTAGCCGTTCTGCGTAGGCGATTCTGAGGCTTTCCGGACCCCGTTTTGATTTCCAGTGATTAACAAACAGGACCAGGGGAGTTCCCTCGATATCAATAGTCACCTCAAGAATATTCCTTGTGAATTTGCCGCCGATCCTTAACTCTTTTTTCTCAATAATAGGAAACTTCGACAGAATGGCGCATCTTATCGCACCTCCGCGGAAACTTGCGATCTCGAAATAAGGATAATCCACTCCGGACTCTTTAAGCTTCTTCCTGAGAGCGGTAAGGGCTTTTTGTGACTCGATCTCCTGCAGCGTAACGATGTCCGCGTGCAGGTCTTTTATGACCGCAGCTATGTTGGTGACCTTGATTTCGAAGGTCTTCGTGTTCCAGCCATATCCTGCATTCGGAATATATTCCTTGTATTCCGTGCCGGCCCGTGTGAGATCGAAGAGGTTCTGGACATTATAGCTCGCCACCCTGAAGGTTCCGGCTTCCAGGGGTGTAATAAAACAGAGCAGGATGATGATGCAGGACAGGCCCAGTTTCAATTTATGCCTTTCTATATTTTTATTAGCGACAGATGAATGCGCTTCGCCAAATCTGCCCGACGCATCCATCGCGAATACTTTGATTCCTCCGTATATTTTAACAAAAGATTGCCAGTTTCGTGATAAAACCTTTTACATGCCTTAAGCGATATCCCGGTATCCACCCGTCTTAAGGGAGCGTATACCCGTTGCCGGCGAACTGAATATTGGCCGGGTCTTCACAACGCGGAGGTGATACAGCGTGCACGCCGCGGCATTCAGGGCATCTGCCTACAAATGTTTTCAGGATGAAGGCCTCTCCGCACCCCTGACATTTAGTTTTTAGTCCGCCGTTGGGAATTGGCTCATCCTTGATTGCGCCACCATGCGCGTTAAAGACAAATTCCACGAGTTCCCTTCCTTCGGAAAAGGGGCCTCCTCCTCCGTTGCCGCAGCTGCCACAAGTTCCCATTTGAATACCTCCTGAAGCATTTTGTATGTTTTATCTTATAATTCTACTGGTATGATGACTCAATGTATATGAGATATATCATGGAATTCATTATTTTTATCAATGCCGCGTATTGCCAACCCCGATATTTTCCCTTGACAATGGTCATTTTAACAGGTAATTTAAAGTGCCTACGGAAAGGTCAGGAATGCATATCCCGATATGGCCGCAAAGAAACACCTGGCTATGGTTCCCGGCCTGGTGAATGCCATATAACCGGAAAATATGCGTAAGACCTAATGAATTTCATACAATACTAAAGGGATTTAAGGAGGAGACAGGATGGATATAGAATTTCACTATCATATCACCTATATCCTGGCAAAAAAGGCCGGGTTCAAGAAAAAAGATTCTTTCCTTATTGCTTACTCAAGCCAGTATGTGGATGATAACAACCTGCATTATTACATTAATTTCAAGGACGGCGCATATTTCATGAATGAGGTATCACAGACTATGGATATAACAAAACCCTCCTTCAAGAGGCAGAAGATATATCCCTTATTCCACTTTGTGCCCGGAGACCCCGACAGTCCGACAGCACGAAGGAAAGATAAGAAGAAGCATCCATTCAACACTACTCCCGACAATGAAAACGCAAGACACCTGTTTGATAAAGCCATTTCAAGTGATAACCTGTACCGCATAGGGATAGCCACACATGCCTATGCCGATTCATGGTCCCATCAGAATTTCCTCGGGCTGTCGCATGAGTTTAATGCCATGCCGATGTGGGCGATCATCCCGAACATAGGCCATGCGGATGCCCGCCACGAGCCGGACAAGGTCGACAACCGGTGGAAAGACGCGCGCCTGGTTGAGGAGAATGAAGTGATCGAGAACAACCAGCGTCTTTTAGATGCGGCAGAGCAGATATTTTCAGGATTCTGGCGTTATCTTAACCCTGGCGTGGATGCCGGACGCGGCATGCGGAAATGGCAGACTCTGAAGGAAAAATTAAAGGATGCCATGGATGAGAGTTATCTGTTCGGTTCGGATGAACGCGCCAGGATCAAGGCATACCGCGGTATCATTAATGATATTCCGGAATACGACAAGAATAAGTGGCGTTATGAAGCAGTGGAGAAGAGGCCGTTTGAGACCGATCTGTTCGACCGCTACTGGGCCAAAGATGAATTCAGGGAGTCAAGGTGGTGCAAATTCCAGGAGGCGGTGCAGGAACATCGCGAACTAGCGCTGACCAGGCTCAAACCCATTTATAAGGAGGCCGGGCTCCAGATATAGCTCCATATCCTCTTTAATTTCAGGCATGCAGTCAGGAAGCCCCTCCGGAATCTCCCTCCCGGTAATCCTGCGTTTCAATATGCCCCCTGGATTATATGGAAGCAGCCGGTATGTATTACAACCCGATTCCTTCAGAAAACCGGCAATCCGGGTGAGGTTTTCAGGGACTGCCGTGATACCTGGAATGAACGGTATTCCGGGAATGACAGTCAGAGAATCTTCCCGGAGCAAATGATCAAAATTACACAATATCCGCTGATTGCCTCTGCCTGTATATCTCTTGTGCAGGTCCTGATCGATAAATTTGATGTCATATAAAATCAGGTCGGCGTATGGAAGAACCTTTTCTTTAAAGACTGAGAGATCAAAGTATCCGGAGGTCTCGATCGCGACATGGATATCTGCGTCTTTAAGCCTTTTCATGACCTCACCGGCATACTCCATATACAACATGGGCTCGCCGCCTGAAAAGGTCACACCACCGCCTGATGTATCATAGAATATTCTGTCTCTTTTCAGGATTTCGAGTAATTCGGCAACAGTATAGTACCGGCCGACCTTCTTTAAGGCCAGAGAATGGCACTGTTCAGCGCATCTGCCGCACCCGAGGCAGATTTTCCGGTCGAGCCTTTCCCCAGAATCCAGCTTAACCGCGCCTTCCGGACAGGCCTTTGCGCAGGCGCCACAGCCTATGCAACGATTCGGATAAAAGGCGATTTCCGCTTGGGGGTTCATTGATTCAGGGTTATGGCACCAGACACAACTGAGCGGACAGCCCTTAAAAAATATGGTCGTCCTGATACCGGGGCCGTCATCAAGCGCGTAACGGCGGATATCGGATATTAAGGGGAACATTTGTCCGCGTTCATCTTAACGCCCCGTGAAATTCATGGATATGACCTATAGTCCGCCGGTTGTCATTAACTGCAGGTGTTTGGCCATATAGGCGAATTTACTCAGATAGTTGAGGTTCCCTGTATAGGTTACATCCTGGTTCAGTATTGCCTGCAGTATGTCCGGCTTGGGTGAGAGCAGGAAGTTCTTAAGCGCCTTGTGGTCTTTAAAGATCACGGTAACATTAGTGCCGTCAATCTCTTTTTCCAGAACCTTCATCTTTCCGTTCCTGAAGACGGCTGCCACGGTGATCCCGGAGTCCCTGCTTTTAAAAAGGTATCTGGCATTGAAATCTTTGATGTTCCGCCTGAAATCCCTGTCAAGATAGAACATCAGACTCATCAGATTCAGGAGTAGTTGTAAGAATTCCTCCGCAAATTCAGACTGGAAACAATTTGCAAATTTATTCCTGAACCTCTTCGCTCTGAAATTGCGGAAGAAAAAGAGATTCGAAATTGATTCAAGCATTTACTCCTCCTGTTTATCTAACATTACGCCGCATAAAATCCAGGCATATCAGAAGCCCGGGAACGGCACGGCCTTACCGGTTCTCAGGTTATATTCAGTCCTTGTTATAAGTTCGTCCTTCATCTTGTCGTTCAGGTCATTAAAATATGCAGAGTAGCCAGAAACCCTTACCATCAGGCCCGGATCTTTTTCAGGGTGTTTTTTCGCATCGAGAAGGGTCTCATAAGACATGATGTTGAACTGCACCTGCAGGCCTCCGAGACGGAAGTATGCCTCTATGGTCTGGCCGAATTTCTCCAGGTCGTCCCTGCCTTCAACAGTCGTATATTTCAGGTTCAGCGCCTCACCCCCGGGTATGCAACGGCTTCCCAGCCCGGCAACAGCATTCAGGCACGCTGTAAGCTCCTTCGCAGCTCCCGACACCGGCGTAATTCCGCTGGCAAAGGCCTCACCGGACTTCCGCCCATTGGGCAGGGCGCCTGCGAGCCTTCCCTGTCCGGAATGATTGGTCATAGTCCAGTAGGCGGGCCTGTACCGCCCCCCTCTGTAATTCGTATAGCCTTGATAGGTCTCATACAAAAAATGTATCAGGTTTTGTGAATTTTTAACGGCAACCGGATCCTCAGTGCCGTATTTAGGGGTTTTATTGACCAGATACTGGCGCAGCTTCTCATAACCCGCGAAATCTACTCTTATTGCATCGAGAAGCTCTGAAATCGTACATTCCTTATCTATGAAGACAGCCTTTTCCAGGGCATTCAGAGAATCCACTGTGTCCGCGAACCCGATATGCGTGGCGCCTGAAGAGTTGTAAAGAGCTCCCCCATATATCAGGTCCCTGCCTTTTTCCATAGGACCTTCAAAAAAAGCGGACAACAGGGGTGTGGGTATAAGTTCCTGATGGATTCTTCCGAAATATTCATTAAGCTGGACGGCCTCTCCAATAAGCCACGTCAATTGTTTCTCGAATGCCTCCCGGAGTTCCTCGAAACTCTTAAACCCTGCCGGATCACCCGACACCGGGCCTATCTGTTTATCGCCCGTCACAGGTCTTTTCCCGTTGTATAATGTCAGTTCAAGCGGGGCAACGAGGTTAAGCATTATGGAACTCGACGCGTCATAGCTCCTGCCGCTGCTCGAAAGCTCCACGCAGCCGATGATAGCGTAATCCCTTGCGTGCTCTGTCCGTGTGCCCTGAGCTTCGAGAATCTTTATGTCCACAACGTCGTTATGAAATGCAGGGACTGCCTTTGTATTTACGATAACCTCGCTCACCCTGTCACGGTATTCCTTTGTATTTTTCTCATAGTGATAACGGGCGTTCATACTTGGGTCCCTGGTCTTCAGCAGTTCAGTAACCTTCAGCATTATATAGGTAAGATCATTGACGGCATCCTCTTCTTCAGTGTCAATCCCGCCGAGTGTTACGGCCGGGGCCGTCCCTGCGCCGCCCCAGAGTTACTCTGCTGTTTCAGGAACGAGGTTCACATTATCGGCAAGTTTCAACCATAAAGAGCCGGTCAATTCTATCGCCTCCCTGACTGTCAACCTGCCTTCATCGATATCTTTTTTATAGAATCCGTACAGTATCTGGTCCAGCCTTCCCGGACTCATTGCCATATTGATATTCTCGGCATGTATTGCTATATGGATCAGCCAGAGGGAATTGACGGCCTCGCGGAAGGTGGTGGCAGGCCCGGCAGGTACCTTGCCGCAGACAGCAGCCATCGCCTGGAAGTTCTGCTTTCTCCCCAGGTCCTTTTCAGCTTCCGCAAGTTCCGACGCCTTCCGGCCGAGGTTTGCGGCATAGTTAATAATCCCCTGCATGGCGATCTGCACAGCCCTGTAAAAATCGATCTTTTCCTGATCTTCGCCTGAAAGCGCTCCCTTCTGCCTGATTCCAGTCTCTTTTGATGCAGCCTCTTCGATTATATAGTTTAATCCCTTCTCAAGTACCTTTCTGAAGTCCGGCACAGTATGGGAGATACAGCCGGCCTTGCTGGCGATAAAGAAGACAAACTGTTCAAAAAGCCTCTGGCAGTCAGGGTTGTTGTAGCGTTTCCTGGCAACTTCCATCAGATTGCCGTCCATCCAGAAAGGAAAGATTTCGAGATTCAACACATCAGCGTCTTCTTTAGTAAGTTGCTGCGGGTTTTTTCCCCTGGTGCTGATGGTCTCAAGCTCGGGCCATATCGCCAGTCCGGTCAGCTCCGGGTATATCGGCGCGCCCATGACCTTTGTGGTTGTTGTGCCGGCCAGCAGGTTGTCATCCGGAAACAGAGGTTCTTTATTGGACAGAAAATAGTTTATAGCCTTTGCCTGTCTGATAACCGGCGGGTCATCCGGGTCTGCCTTGTCCCTCAGATACGCGGTAATATACTTTGCCCTCTCGATGCATATCTCGCTCTTTGACGCAAAGTGTAGATCTCGCAGGTCCCTTAAAAGGTCAAGATTCCCGAGGTGATAGTCTCTCAGGCTTATATCGTCTATAGTCACTTTATTCATCGTCTCACCTGAATTATATAAATCTTATATATCGGAATCAAAGGAGATAAACTCCTTGATAGCGTGCCATTCGTCATTCATAAGCATAAAATATCCGAAGTTCTCGTATTTATAGACCGATGGGTCTTTGTCCGGACTATAAGCTGTTTCCGGTTTTGTCGAATACAGGAGCTGGCCCAGATACAGTCCGTCGGCTATCCTGACCAGTTCATCTATGCAGAGGTGGTCGGGCGGCATGGTATGTAATCCAGGCCACCGGTAGTTAAACTGCAGGACTTCTCTGCCGTTGTTCTCAGGGTTGATGGATTTACCGTTAGTAGCGATAAAGTAGAAACTCTTCACATAGATGTCTTCGTTCTTCTCATTTTCGTCAGGATACTCCACCGCCATCCCTGTTTTATCCAAGTGTTCTATGAATGCTGTGGCGGGGAGGGACAGTCCAAGCTCTTTCCTGTAAGTATTGTTTCCCAGGATAATAGGATCCTTGTCTTTATAATATATTGCATCGTCTCCTATGTATTTTTTTATCGCATCGGCCGAACTCCTGGTGAAAGTCTTGCCTGTCCAGGGTGAAAAAGGCCTTACAGCCGGATAAATATCGTTCAGGACACTCCTGTCAAGCGCCTTGAGTAACCCGCCGTTCTTAAAAGAGGCAACTCCGCCATGGAGAAAACCGCTTATTCCGTCGGGCCGTTCTCCGCACATAAAAATAGAATGCAGCCTGTCGAAGTACTCATCTTTGTAATCCGGTTTTTTCTGTATATCTTCATAAATGTCCTGGAGATAGTGCAGTATAGTCAGCCGGTCGCCCATCTCAGCCTGGATGGCCTTGCACCCGGTGGAGTCTGTAAAGCGGAAGGTTCTGAACTTTTCGGGCAGGTTATCGGCAAGATTGTACGCAAGTTCGGGGAAAAGCCTGTTCTTTTCGTCAAGCCAGGTGTCATCCATCAGCAGGAAATACCCGAAGTTCCTGTAACGGTAATCCTCTTTTGCGACTCCAGGATCATAGTCTTTTAAAATGTATTTCATTTCAGTGGCATAATAGAGTTTACCCAGATAAAGTCCTTCTGAAATCTGGACGATCTCATCAATCAGAAGCCTGTTGGGGAGCTTATTACCCAGTTTTTTCCACCTGTAGTTAAGGGCCATCACCTCTTTCCCGTGATGTTCGGGGTCAACCGACTTTTCATTCTTTGCGATAAAGAATCCGCCCCTGGCATGTATCCATGATCTCTCCCTGTCTTCCGGTTCCGGCACTTCCTCCATATCCATAACAGCTGCAAGTATGTAGTTCGACAGATTATTTACAAACCGTTTATTGTCCTTGCGGAAAGAATTTATCCCCAGGTAGGCGGTCTCATCCTTGCTGTAAAAACCTTCTGTCATCTCCTCCAGCTTTTTCTTCTCCAGCTTATTAAAGTTTTTTCCGGCCCATGGTGATGTCTTTGACAGGACCCTGCCGTACAGGACCTGGAGAATATCGAATTCCCTGCCGATATTGAGTTTTTCGCGGGTGTCGTTAAGGAGGCTGTATATATCGGTCCCCGTCCTAAGACTCATAGTAATACCATGGAGAAAACCGTCCATATTCCCGGGAGTCTTCCCGCAGATGAAAAGCCTGTCCAGTTTTTTATCAATATCCCCGTGCGAAGCGCTGCGGTCCAGTATATCCGTGTAGTAATGCATAAGCTCTAAAGGAGTTTTTTTGCCCTTAAGATCTTTCTGTATCATCTCTGAAAATAACGGATCTTCTTTATTACAGGAATCGTCAAGGGTAAAAGGCCGCAGCAGGCCGGGCTGTTCAGTCCGGCCAGTGTTTTTACCGGCTTCTTCCTCATTACAGGAAAATAAAAATATTATTGACAATACAATAAATAGAATCCTTGTCTTCATGATAAAGTCTCCTGTTATTTTTGCTGGTTTGAAGGACTTGAAAATTATAACTTTTTTTAAATGGAGTGTCGAGAGATTTCTCGGCTTATTCAGCAATGATGAATTTCGTTTCCTGAAAACCGGAGATCTCCTGATTGAGCCTGAAGTTCGACAAAATTACCTGAATGCAGGCATAAACTGATCCAGGTATTCACAGAAAGACCGGCTGACCACGACGGAGGGCGTCAGGAAAGTCAGCTTGCGCCTGTCTTTCCGATTAAAACAGAACAACGCGCGTGACTGAGTATCCTTCTCGATACACTGCCCAGCATTCCTTTTATCCCCTTCAAGCCCCTGCATCCAACTGCGATTATGTCTGCGTTTAATATCTCCGCGGAGTCGAGTATCTCTATTGAGGGGTCTCCAATTTTTGTGAGGCTGTCTATTTTTTTAAATCTCCGGCTAAAGTATGGCCTCGTTTCATCGATAATCTTCTTCGACATTTTAAATTCCGCGGTCCGTGCCCTGGCCACATCCTCTTTAATTTTATCGCTGATTTCGAAGAAGAACCTTTCGGGTATATCGGAGATAGCGGAATTTACCACATTCATAATCATCAATTCCGTATCTTCCGGAAAAGGTATCGAGGCCAGAAGGGATGCGGTTGAAGCAGCAGAGTCGGAACCGTCTGTAGCAAACAGTATTCTTATTGGCCCCGACATCTCCTCCATGGGGGCGTTCACCACCAGGACGGGCTTTGATGAATTGATTGCAACAGACCTGGCTACGCTTCCGACGAAGAAAGATGTTATGCCCTTTATCCCCTTCGCGCCCACCACGATCAGGTTGGTATCATATCTCGCAGCCACATCCATAATAGCCAGGTCGGGATACCCCTCTTCTTCCGCAACAGTAATTCCGGCCTTGACAGGCTTAAGGATATTTACCGATGCATCGAGTATTTTTGGAGATATCTGCTCCTTGAAATATTTAAGACTTTTATAATGGGATTCCATATCATCCTGAAAAGGGACCCAGTTGGTTACATGCAGAACCGTAACCTCGTCGCTTGACGATAAATCGAGTCTGGTCAGAAATTTTGCCGCGACCTCAGCGTGTTCCGACCCGTCGGTGGCCAGTAATATTTTCATCTTTCTCACCTCTTGGATTGTTATATTTTAATCATATCATATATTCCGGAGATCAGCCATAGATATGTACCGAGTGTATGTACCGGGAAGACCATAAACAGGAATATATTCTGATGAGTTTATTGGTGGGTGGTTTGTGAGTCATTCCCTCGAAGCCTGTTCCATAGGGCGATAAGCGGGGAACCAGAGTAAGAAGGCGTTGTATGTTGATCAGACAACGCCTCTTTTTTTCTGGATTACACCTTCGGGGTTAAATGCAAACTGTAAGTATTTTCCTGACCGCATCCGGCTGAGTCGCTATCAGGCGCAGTTCATCGTCCGTCAGGGGTTTCTGTGTGTGAAGGTTTGCGTATTGCGCGAGTTCCAGCACATTCCGTGCTTCATCATCGGTCTCAAAGTGTATACCGAGTTTGTCATAGACATGTCTGAAACCCTTGATCCCTCCGTATTCACCGGTAGTAATGATTCTCCCTGTTTCAAAAAGTTCAGGTTCTCCCCTGCCGACGTCCTCGGGGTCATATAGTTCATAATTTCGCCTGTCTTTAAGGGCGCCGTCCGCATGGATCCCTGATTCATGGGCAAACGCGTTTGCCCCGACGCCGGGCTGATTTATAGGGATAGGCAGCCCGAATGCTAATGACGCGTATTTAGCTATCCTCCATGATTTCTTCAGGTCCACGCGTTCATCAAGGTGCTCCATTTCTTTTAACCCGTGAGAGAACTTGAGTGCAAGTATTATAGAGACCAGATCGCAGTTTCCGCAGCGTTCGCCGTAACCGTTTATCGTGGTGTTGATATATGTATCAACACCGTTTTCCACCGCTCCCTGCGCGCCCGCGCAGGATACGGCTTCCGCCATTCCGAGATCATTATGGCAGTGCATTTCCAACGGGAACTTCGTGGCGGCCGAAAGTTTGTTTATCCTTTTATATATGGTAATGGGGTCGTCGGTTCCGAGCGTGTCACAGTACCTGAAACGGTCGGCTCCGGCCTCTTTTCCGGCAAGTACAAAATCGATAAGCCTTTCAAGGTCGGTCCTTGACGCGTCTTCAGCATTTATGCCGATGGTTTCGATCCCGAGATCCTTTGCAATCTTAACGGATTCGATCATGGTTTTCAGGATATCATTCCAGGTCTTTTTGCCCTGGAACTTTCCCTGGATCATTATCTCCGACGTGGATACCGACATGTTTAAATGTTTTATATCAGGACAGTTGTTATGCGCGAGAATCACGTCTTCCGGTACGGCCCTGCACCATCCCTCGAGATGTATGTTTTTTATAACACCTCTTTTGGCAAGGTCGAGATTCGCGTTAATATAGTTCACTTCCTGCTTTAATGCCGGAAAGCCTATTTCGCTCTGAAAGATTCCCATCTCATCGAGATAGATATTCAGCATCGTCTTCGCTAGTTTTGGAAGGAGGATGCGTGAAGTCTGGACCCCGTCCCTGTTTGTTACATCTATTAAAAATACTTTTCCTGTCATATTTCCTCTCTTTGTTGTTGTAAATTTAAGGATATTTCCAGATAATACTCTACTGCCCGTCAGCGGAGATACTCTATTATAATCCATATAATAAAATAATGTTGACTGCTATTATATAACAAAGGACTGGAAAAGATAAAGCTACTCTGTTAAAATGAAGACCTGTGTTTTTGGAGGTGTTTGATGGAATTTAAAGAGCAGACTGTTATGGTGACCGGCGGTGCCCGGGGGATAGGCAAGGCGATAGCGGAAAATTTTGCGGGAAAGGGAGCGAATCTGGTCATAGCGGATATATCACTGGAAGCTGCTGAAGCGACTGCCGGGGAGATAGCTGCTCAAGGCGTAAAAGCCAGGGCGTTGAAGCTGGATGTATCAAAGTCAGCGGAGATAGAAAACGCGTTCAGTGCCATCGTAAAAGAATTCGGGAGGATCGATGTTTTAGTCAATAATGCCGGAATCACCAGGGATTCACTTATATTGAGGATGAAAGAGGAAGACTGGGACACGGTTATTTCGGTCAACCTCAAGGGAGTTTTTCTCTGTACTAAGGAAGCCGTAAAGATAATGGTTAAGCAGCGCTATGGAAGGATCGTCAGTATCGCTTCGGTTGTTGCTTTCATGGGCAATCCGGGCCAGGCCAATTACGGTGCTTCAAAGGCGGGCATAATAGGACTCACAAAGACGACTGCGCGGGAATATGCGTCCAGGGGCATAACGGTCAATGCCGTGGCACCTGGATTCATCGCGACGGCCATGACGGACGAGTTGAATGAAAATATAAAGCAGGAAATGTTAAAATCCATACCAGCCGGGAAATTCGGGTCGGTGGCCGATGTCGCTAATGCCGTTGTCTTTCTCACATCACCGGATTCGGGATATATAACGGGACAGGTCATACATGTCAATGGCGGTATGTATATGTGAAAACGGGAGGCCGGCACCTGGAAGAATTATTATTTAAGTACCTATAAATATAATTGTGTCTTTTAAATTATCAGATTAAATCGGAGGTTAATTAATTATGGAAGAAGAAGTAAAAGAGATTATAGCAAAGCAGCTTGGAGTTAATGTCGCGGATGTTACCCCGGATGCTTCATTTGTCGAGGACCTTGGCGCCGACTCACTTGATACAGTCGAACTCGTAATGGCGTTCGAGGATACCTTTAATATCGAAATACCCGACGAGGACGCGGAAAAGATCACAAAGGTTAAAGACGCAGTGGAATACATTAAAAACAAACAGGCTTAAGACTTAATGACTAAAAGAAGAGTTGTTGTAACAGGGCTGGGGCTTATAACCCCGCTGGGCATCGGTGTCGAAAAGAGCTGGAACGGACTGGTCCAGGGCAAATCCGGAATAAGGAAGATAACCCAGTTCGATGCTTCCGCTTTCCATACACGGATAGCCGGCGAAGTCGAGGGGTTTAATCCTGAAGATTACATGGAGCCCAAGGAAGTTAAAAAAATGGACCGCTTCATCCATTTCGGCCTTGCGGCGGCGACAATGGCGATGGAAGACTCCCGGCTGAAGATCAACGACGGGAATGCCGCGAGGGCGGGAGTTTTTGTGGGCGCCGGCCTTGGCGGATTGCCCGCAATCGAGCGTTACCATAAAGTATTGCTGGAGAAAGGCCCGAAGAGAATAACACCTTTTTTTGTCCCCATGCTTATCATCAATCTGGCCGCGGGACAGATATCAATAAAGTATGGCGCTAAAGGACCTAATTCCGCGGTCGCGACAGCATGCGCAACGGGCAGCCATTCCATAGGCGACGCCTTTAAGGTGATACAGCGCGATGATGCCGATGTTATGATCGCGGGTGGGACCGAATCTGTTATTACGCCTATGGGAATAGGCGGTTTTAACGCCATGAAAGCGCTTTCCACAAGGAATGACGAACCTGAAAAGGCGAGCAGGCCGTTTGATAAAGACAGGGACGGGTTTGTGATGGGCGAAGGCGCGGGTATTTTAGTGCTCGAAGAGCTTTCGCACGCGATCAAGAGAAATGCGCCGATATATGCCGAGATTCTTGGATACGGGCTTACAGGAGACGCATATCATATAACTTCGCCGGCGCCCGGTGGCGAAGGCGCGGCCAGATGCATGGCGATGGCCATGAAAGACGCTGGGGCCGACCCTTCGGAGATTAATTATATAAACGCTCACGGCACATCAACCAGGCACGGGGATGAGCTTGAAACAGCAGCTGTCAAGACGGTCTTTAAAGACCATGCGTACAAACTCAAGGTCAGTTCGACAAAATCGATGACCGGCCACCTGCTGGGCGCTGCGGGCGGGGTAGAGGCTGTTGTGTCCGTGCTGAGCATTGTTAATAATACGATGCCGCCGACGATCAACCTGGAAAATCCCGATCCTGAATGCGATCTTGATTATGTTCCGGATAAAGCGGTACGGGCGGAGATTAATTACGCTATGTCTAATTCGTTTGGCTTTGGCGGGACGAATGCATGCCTTATCTTCAGGAGATTCAAAGACTGATCATACTCAATGGATGTAAGAGACGGTCAGGGAATCCTTCGGACTTTCATGCCAATATCAAAACCGAATATTGAAAAGACGGAAAAGATCATCGGATATGTTTTTAAGAACAGGGAACTGCTTTTAGAAGCCCTGACCCACGCGTCTTATTATCACGAAAATAAAGACAGCCTGTCATATAATGAACGGCTTGAATTCCTGGGTGATTCAGTTATAGGCCTGATCATTGTTGAATATCTTTTTCTCCTGCCACAAAACTATTCCGAATCAGTCCTTGCAAAATTAAAATCCTATCTTGTCAGTGAAGCCGTTCTGGCCGGAATAGCCGGTTCCATCTCTCTGGGTGAGTATCTCTTCCTTGGCAAAGGAGAGGAGTCGACAGGGGGCAGAAATAAAAAATCCATACTCTCGGACGCACTGGAAGCTGTTATCGGCGCTGTCTATCTTGACGGCGGTTATGAAAAAACAAGAAAGATAGTCCTTTCTTTTTTCAGGGAAAGGATTTCCGGTGCTGTAAAGTCCGGAGAATTCTATGACGACAAGACGGAACTCCAGGAAAAGAGCCAGCTCCTTTATGGCCAGCTGCCGGAATACAGGGTCATAAAACATCAGGGAGAAGAGCATAAAAGGATTTTCACTGTCGCTGTCTATCTTGACGGAAAAAAACTCGGGGTTGCCTCGGGCAAGCGGAAAAAAGAGGCCGAGGCACTCGCCGCCCGCAAGGCCCTGGAGAAAATCAGTTCGTCATAGACAGTCCTACCTGTAATTTATAAATTCGATATGGATATCAAAGTCCTTTTCCTTAATCGAATTGATCAGCGCCTGCAGATCGTCTATCTTTTTTGCCCTGATCCTGACCTGGTCTTTCTGGATCTCCGGCTGGACTTTCAGTTTCAGACCCTTCACAAATTTTACTATCTCTTTTGCCTTCTCAACGGGGATGCCCTGCTGAAGTGTTATTACCTGTCGTACGGTTCCACCTGTCGCCTGCTCGATTTTGCCGTAATTTAAGGCCTTCAGCGCAACGCCGCGCTTTATCAACTTTAACTGTAAAATATCCAGTACGCTTTTCAGCTTAAGCTCGTCATCGGATACAACAGTAATTTCATGCTGGTTCTGGTTTAACTCGATACTGCTTTTGCTGCCTTTGAAGTCGAACCTCTGTCCGATCTCCTTCATTGCCTGTTGAACAGCATTCAGGACTTCCTGTAAATCGACCTTGCTCACTATGTCAAAAGAATGTTCATCAGCCATTTTCTTCCTCCCTGAATAAAAGTTGCCGGTTTTAACCGCTTTCCACGGTCTCGGTCTAACGGTTCCCTGCGCAATTTGTTGTCAGGCTCGGGTTTGCATATGGGACAAAATAATTCCCCCAGATCCAGGGGGCATGAATGTCCTCATCCCTCGCAACAGATGCATTGATCAGCCGGCTTACCGCAAATTTCACATTTTTCCATCATTAAATTATAGCTCTTTGAAAACCGGTTCTTCAATACTATAATATCTTTTCTTTCAATATGTAATGGATTTTTGTTAAAATTAGCCGCTACCTGAATATTTAAATAACAAGTAATAATGAGTTTTTTAACCCGGAGGTTTGATAATGGACTATTTTTTTGATGAAGAACAGATAATGATCAGGGATCTTGCGAGGCAGATCGCTGAAGAGAAGATCGTGCCTGTAAGGGCCGAACTTGACGAAAAAGGGGAATTTCCATGGGACATAATGAAGGTGCTCGCCCAGTCAGATCTCTTCGGCCTTTTCATCCCGGAGGAATACGGGGGACTCGGCAAGGGCTGCATTGAACTCTGCCTGGCTATTGAGGAATTATCCAGGGCCTGTGTCGGAGTATCGACAACTTATGCCGCAAATGCCCTGGGGACCTTTCCGATTCTGCTGTACGGCAGCAGGGAACAGAAGAAAAAATACCTTCCTGATATAGCCGCAGGCAAGAGGCTTGTGGCCTTTGGATTGACCGAGGCTAATGCCGGCAGTGATGCCGGTGGAATCCAGACAACCGCCAGGCTGGAAGGGAATGAGTATGTGCTTAACGGTACAAAACAGTGGATCACAAACGGCGGAGAAGCGGATATTTATTCCATAATCGCCATTACCGACCATACAAAAGGTCCACGCGGTGCTTCCGCGTTTGTTGTGGAAAAGGGAACGCCGGGATTTTCTTTCGGCAAGAAAGAGGACAAAATGGGCATTAGGGCTTCCGCTACCACAGAGCTTATTTTTGACAACTGCAGGATACCGAAGGAAAATATAATAGGAAAAGACGGGATAGGATTTATCGTGGCCATGAAGACACTTGATAACTCAAGGACAGGCGTTGGATCTCAGGGCGTCGGCGTTGCACAGGGCGCGTTTGATGAGGCTGTGAAGTTTGCCAGGCAGAGGGTACAGTTCGGCTACCCCATCATAAGTTTCCAGGCGGTGCAGCATATGCTGGCTGATATGGCGACTTCCATAGAGGCCGCGAGGGCGTTAATCTACTCGGTTGCCAGGTTTATTGATAACGGCGCGAAAGATGTTTCCAGGGAATCCGCCATGTCCAAGGTTTTCGCGACCGATGTCGCCATGAAGGTGACGACCGACGCGGTGCAGGTCATGGGAGGTTCGGGATACATGAAGGAATATCCTGTTGAAAAGATGATGAGGGACGCCAAGATTCTTCAGATCTTCGAAGGCACCAACCAGATACAGAGAAATGTCATAGGACAGGCACTGATAAAAGAGACTGTAAAAAAGAAATTATAGACGGCATGTTGCTATGACTGGTTTTATAGAATCTCTTGAGATTTCGAATTCACCATACGTGAATGCGGCCCTCTCGATACTCGTATTCATAGTAATAGCCAAGATTATAGACCTGATCGTCGATAAGGTGCTGCGGAAAATCGCAAGCTTCACAAAGTCGCGCATCGACGACAAAATAATTGACCTGGTCCGCGGACCGATATTCTTTACGGTAATAATAACAGGCTGTATCTTTGCTGTTGCGTATCCGAACCTTGAGCTGAAGTCCGCGTTTTACTTCAACGGAATATTGTATTCGGTCCTTGCGGTGATCTGGTGCGTCACGGCGATAAGAATCAGCAGCTTAATTATAGAACGCGCTATATACAGGATATCGGACGCAACGGGATTGAGCCGGGACATAGTACCGCTGGTCGAGAATATTTCCAAAATTGCCATCATAATCGCCGGTCTGATGATGGTCCTTTCCATCTGGAAGCTGAATATTACACCGATTATAGCCTCGGCTGGAATTGCCGGAGCGGCTGTCGCCTTTGCCGCGAAGGACACCATAGCCAATCTATTCGGCGGAATCAGCGTCTTTATGGACAAACCCTTCAAGATAGGAGATTATATCGTCCTTGATCAGGGAGAGAGGGGCGAAGTCGTTGCGATTGGAGTGAGGAGCACGCGGATCAGGACAAGGGACGATATACAGATCACGGTCCCCAATTCAATTATCGCCAATACAAAGATAATAAACGAAAGCGCCCCCATACCGAATTACAGAACGCGGATACCTGTCGCGGTCGCTTACGGAAGCGACATTGATATTGTCCAGGAGACGCTCCTGAATATCGCGGCTGAAAATACAAATGTCCTGGCTGAACCTTCACCAAGGGTGAGATTCCGGGCGTTCGGGGAGTCGTCGCTGAACTTCGAACTTCTCTGCTGGATAAAAGAGCCAGCCCTGAGAGGTTTTACCATTCATGAACTGAATTGCGGGATTTATAAAAAATTCCAGGAAATAAAGATAAAAATTCCCTTCCCCCAAAGAGACGTGCATATATACAGGGATTAACAGCATGTCCACCGTGCCTGTCAGTCATCTCTTCCGCCTTATGATCAGGCGAGAACCGGCGGATGATCGATTTCATGAGACATCTTGCTAAAAAACATATACAATTAAGTCAAGGGGATATTTCAAGTTAATATAACTTAATGTTTAATACCAGGGGAGAAAACAGCACGCCCGACACGGTCCTGTTTGTCGATGATGAAGAGAATATTCTTAATTCCATCGACAGGCTCTTTGCCGGTGCCGACATAAAAATTCTGAAGGCCGCCAATGCGGCTGAAGCGCTTGTTCTCCTGTCTAAAGAAAAAATAACGGTAATCGTCTCGGATAATCAAATGCCCGGCACAAAGGGGACCGAACTCCTTTCGAGGGTCAGTGACGTTTCTCCCGATACATTGAAGATACTGATGACAGCCTATGCCGACCTGGAAACCGCCGTGACAGCGATAAACAAAAGCGAGGTCTTCCGGTTTATCATTAAGCCATGGGATAATGATGTCTTGATGGGAGCAGTGCGGGAGGCGATAACGCGTTACCATATTATCCAGGCCTTAAAAAAGAAATACGAAACCATCCTCTTTTCCCTGGCGCAGACTATCGAACTCAAAGATCCTTACACGCGTGAACACTGTGAGAACGTGGCGAATTACGCCATGATGATCGCCGGGGCTTTGAATTTTGAAGAAGAAGCGAAAAAAAACCTGAAATATGGCAGTTGGCTGCATGACTGCGGCAAGATCGGGGTGCCGGAAGATATACTCAATAAAAAGGGCATACTTAATGAAGAGGAATACAACCTGGTGAAAAAGCATCCCCGATGGGGCGCTGATGTTGCTGAGCAGGCTAATATGTCCAGGTAGATTGTTAATATTATCCTTCATCATCACGAAAGGTACGACGGCGGTGGGTATCCCTCCCACCTCAAAGGCCGGGACATCCCATTTGAGGCGAGAATAGTAACTATCGCAGATGTCTTCGACGCAATGACTTCTGAAAGGCCTTACAGGAGTAAAATCAGCAAGCAGAAGGCGGCTAAAAAGATGTTATTATCAAGCGGGAGCATCTTTGATCCCGAACTCCTCGAAATCTTCCTTTCCCGTTGTCTTAAAGCTAGCAGGTAAATGAATGAAAATTTTAAATAAAGTGTATACCCCCGCGGAGCCGCTATATAACAGTTATTAAATTGCGGAAGTGATATTATGGTCAACCCCTGAAAAATGCACTTCATCTTTGCTGTCCTGAGTACAAAATTCCAGTGAGGATATTCTCCTTAATTCAGTATTTCTTTATTCTATCAACTGGATATAGTAATATTATACGATCACTCATACATAGTTGTTGAGCCAGTGAGAACGCTTAAAAGGAAACATTCGTATCAGACCAGTCGCCCCAAAAACAGCCATGGGAAGAGGCTGATAACCTGATACAGGGAATAATAGATCAGGAGGAGTTATGTCGAAAGGTTTCTTTATAACCGGCACTGACACCGGTGTGGGAAAAACAATAATTGCCGGAGCCATTATCAGAGCATTAAACTCTCTTGGAACAAAGGCCTGCGGCATGAAGCCCGTTGAAAGCGGATGCAGAAGTGAAGGGGGCATACTTATCCCTGATGACGGCATGTTCCTTAAACATATCGCCCAGATGGAAGAGCCTGTGACCCTCATAACTCCATGCCGCCTTGCAAGCCCTCTCGCTCCCCTGCCTGCTTCTGAAATAGACCGGATAGACATAAATATTGCTGAAATCAAAAAAGCGTTTACCGAACTCTCAAACGGATATGAGGCCGTTGTGGTGGAAGGTGTCGGCGGGCTTCTCGTGCCGATCAGAGCAGACTATTACGTGATCGACCTGGCAAGGGAATTCGGTCTGCCTTTAATTGTTGTCGCGAAGCCCGGACTCGGAACAATCAATCATCTGCTGCTCACGGTGAACTACGCATTAAAGGAGGGGCTGGAAATTGCCGGAGTCATCATAAATTACAGCCATCCGCCCGAAAACAGTCTTGCCGAAGAGACAAACCCAGGGGTCCTGGCGCAAATATGTCCGGCACCTGTAATCGGAACATTTCCATGGCTTAAAGGCATGGAACAGGATTTAATAGAAAAGACCGCCATTGATAACCTTGATCTTGATCTGATAAAAAAGCATATATACTAAATCAGCTTCATCTGCTTCAGGACCTTTTTGAGTTTGATCTTATTAGGAGACGCCATTTCGCAGAGTGGAAGCCTGAATTCTTCCGTTATCTTTTTCATCATCGAAAGCGCTGTTTTCACAGGTATGGGATTTGTCTCGATAAACATGGCGGTATTCAACGGCTCAAGCATAAAATGTATCTTTCTTGCCCCGTCGGTGTCTCCACTCTCCCATAAAGCGCACATATCGGAGACAAGCTTCGGCGCTATATTCGCTGTTACCGATATCACCCCTTTCCCTCCAAGCGCAAGGAGCGGAAACGTCGTGAAATCATCTCCTGAAAGCACTGTGATCCTGTCGCCGCAGAGACGGAGCACTTCACTCACCTGTTTCATGTCACCCGTCGCCTCTTTAATCGCGACGATATTTTTAATCTCCGCCAGCCTGGCAACAGTCGCGGGCAATATGTTGACAGCGGTTCTTCCGGGCACGTTATAAAGCACAATAGGTATCTTAACCTTTTCCGCAACCGCCTTGTAATGCCTGTAGAGACCTTCCTGTGTCGGTTTGTTGTAATACGGCGCGACAAGAAGCGCGCCATCAGCCCCTGATTCTTTTGCCGCTTTTGTGATCATTATCGTCTCGTCCGTGGCATTTGCGCCGGTGCCTGCTATGACCGGCACTCTTTTATTTACAGTTTCGACTGTAAATTTTATGACACCGTGATGCTCTTTATAATCCAGTGTTGCCGATTCACCCGTAGTTCCGCACGGCACAATAGCGTTAGTACCCTGTTTTATGTGCCATTCAATGAGGTCGCCAAAGGCCTTTTCGTCAACCCTGCCTTTTTTAAACGGTGTTACTATCGCTACTATAGAACCTTTGAACATATATGCCTCCTAAATACTTTTATACAAACTTCACTCCTATTTTGAACTGCTCCAGATCAGGTCTTCTCCATACTACAATGCCAGCGTCATATCCTGAACCATGATTGAACATGAGCACATGGCCGGGCTCCAGAGGATAGTCTGTCTGGAGGCACAACCCCAGATCGCTCTTGTTGATAATGGTACCACTCAAGTCCAGTCTTTTAAGCTCATGCAGTTCAAGGACACTCACAGAAAAAGCCAGTGAATCCTCATAGCGCTCTCTTACGGCCCATCTTTTATCATCATTCATTTATCCCACCCCCACTTTTGAATATCTACCTCACCCGAGTATACTTCCACAGCTGGGCCCGTCATATATATGTGGTTCTCCGGACTCCATTCTATCAGGAGCTGGCCGCCCTGCAACATAACGTTGACTTTTTTGCCGGTAAGCCCTTTAATGTTAGACGCGACAACAGATGCCGCCGCTCCTGTTCCGCACGCCATAGTCTCCCCCGCACCTCTTTCCCATACGCGCATTTTAATATTCCCGGAATCAATTACCTGTATAAACTCGACATTAATCCTGTTGGGAAACAACTCATGATTTTCTATCAAAGGCCCATATTTTACAACATCTACGACATCGACATCATCAGCAACAATCACGGCATGAGGATTTCCCATTGATACACATGTTATTTTAAACATTTTATCATCTATTTTTAAAGGAAAATCTTTTATCATCCCTTCAATTCGGACCGGGATGAGCCTTCCTTCGAGTATCGGTTCCCCCATATCGACCTTCACCATATCGCCGGATTTTTCCGGCTTTATTATTCCGGCATGAGTTTCGACCGAGAGTTCATCCTTTTCAGACAGTCCCCTGTCCCATATATATTTTGCGAAACAGCGGATACCGTTTCCGCACATCTCGACCTCGCCGCCGTCGGCATTAAATATCCGCATCGTAAAGTCCGCCGCACTGGAATCGTAAATGAGCAGCAACTGGTCCGCGCCTACGCCGAAACGCCTGCGACAGACTCTCCTTGCCAGCTCGGGTATGTTCTGGAGTTCTCCACGGCGGCGGTCCATAACTATGAAGTCATTGCCGAGACCATGCATTTTTGTGAATAAAAGTTTCATTTTTTATAATTAATCGCAATCATCCAACCTGGAAACACTGGACGCCCGTAATAAATCCCTGCATTTTATATCTCATCTCAGATAGCCGGGAATCTCTTCGTCTTTTACCAGGTCTTTGTATTCGCCCCGTCTTCTCACGAGACCGTGAGTCCTGCCGTTTACCATGACTTCGGCAATCCCCGGCCTGCTGTTGTAGTTTGAACTCATCGACATGCCATAGGCGCCGGCGCTCATCACCACGAGGTATTCTCCGCTTTTCACCCCGTGGATCTGCCGTTCCCTTGCCAGGAAATCCCCTGATTCACATATCGGGCCGACAATATCAGCCGTTATTTTCCTTCTTCTATTCCTGACGGCGGGCAGAATATGGTGATATGCGCTATAGAGGGACGGTCGCATCAGGTCATTCATCCCGGCATCAACAATAATAAAATCCTTTCCTTCTCCCTTTTTAAGATACAGTGTTTTTGTAACGAGAATGCCTGCGTTGCCGGCAATAGATCTCCCTGGCTCCAGTATCAGTGTCAGTTTTCTCTCCTTGAGCAGTGGAAGGATATTTTTTGCCATGTCTGCGGGCACCGGGGGTGTTTCGTCGTGGTACGGAATCCCGAGCCCGCCGCCAATATCAAGGTACCTGATATTGAAATCCAGTCTCTGCAGTTCATCTACAAGGACCAGTATCCTTTTCATCGAATCAACAAACGGGGATATACTCGTTATCTGTGAACCTATATGCTTGTGTACGCCGATTACTGCTATATTTTTCAACCCCGACGCGATCCTGTAGTTTTCGATCGCGTCTTCTATCGCTATGCCGAACTTGTGTTTCTTCATCCCGGTCGAGATATAAGGATGTGTCAGGGCGTTGATGTCAGGATTGATCCTCAAAGCGATCGGGGCCTTTAATCTCATCTTTCCCGCGGTCCTGTCGATCTCTCTCAATTCATCCTTCGATTCGACATTGAACATCAGTATTCTGGATTTAAGCGCATACCTTATCTCCTCCGTGGTCTTGCCGACGCCGGCGTAAACTATTTTTTCCGGAGGAATCCCCGCCCTTAACGCTCTGAAGAGTTCCCCCCCTGAGACTATGTCCGCTCCACTGCCGTTTTTGGCTAAAAGCCTTAAAACAGCTCCGTTTGAATTTGCCTTGAGCGCATAGCAGATAATATTGGGACAGTTTTTGAAGGCATCCTTATACGCCGTAAAGTGCCTTAAAAGTGTCTTGTAACTGTAGATATAAAGGGGCGTGCCGTATTTTTTCGCGAGTAATCTGACAGGCACGTCCTCGGCATACATCTCGTTCCCTTTGTAATTAAAAAAATGCATATAACACCGTCTTGTTTTCTCTTTATTTTCAATATGTTTTAACATAAACAACGGATCAAAGTCAAAAATAACCCGGATAATATTTGTGTTCAACGGGTGCGGGCCATGGTAATCGCGGCAGCGGAAAAAGCGTGAAGATGGAATGTCCTCCTGATTTTTTCATAAAGAACTGCTAAAATATATCACTTTTGCTACAAAATAGCGGTTACTGACCGGGAATCTGATCAAAAGAGGTATCAATGGGTAAAAACATAGTCGAGAAAATTCTTGGATCGCATCTTTCCCGTGGCGAAATAAAAACAGGCCAGCCGGTTGGACTGAAAATCGACCAGGTCTATACGCAGGACGCAACGGGTACGATGACCTGGCTTCAGTTCGAGGCCATGGGTCTTGACCGGGTGAATGTTCCGCTCGCGGTCTCATACGTCGACCACAATATGGTACAGTCTAATTTTATGAACCCCGACGATCATCTGTTTCTACAGACCGTCGCGGCAAAATACGGGGCGTATTTTTCCAGACCGGGGAACGGGATATGCCACCAGGTGCATCTCGAACAGTTTGCCGTTACGGGCAAAATCGCTCTGGGCACGGACAGCCATACACCTACGGGCGGCGGGATCGGGATGATAGCGATAGGGGTCGGCGGACTCGACGCGGCCACGGTTATGGGCGGCTCGGACTTTGAACTAACTATGCCCACGGTAGTCAAAATAAATCTCACGGGCAGGCTGGACCGGCCCTGGGTAACAGCAATGGACGTCATTCTCGACATACTGGGAAGGCTTACCGTAAAGGGCGGCGTTGGAAAAATAATGGAATACGGTGGTCCCGGCATCCTGGACCTTAATGTAACGGAAAGGGCGACCATAACGAATATGGGAGCTGAACTCGGCGCTACAACATCCATCTTCCCGAGTGATGAGAGGACAAAACTCTATCTCTCCGCCATAGGCAGGGCCTCGGACTGGAGTGAACTCTCGGCGGATGAAGACGCCGTATATGACGAGACCATTGAACTCGACCTCGGCTCAATAGAACCGATGATCGCCCGACCGCACAGCCCTGACAACACAGTTACGGTAAAAAGTCTTTCAGGCACAAAAGTCAACCAGGTCTGCATCGGCAGCTGCACAAACTCCTCATATCAGGCCATGAAGTCAGTCGCATCCATCCTGAGAGGCAATACTGTCGCGGAAAGTGTAAACCTTCTGATTAATCCCGGTTCAAAGCAGGTATACGAGATGATATCAAGGGAAGGTCTCACATCGGACATGATAGCAGCAGGCGCGCGCATGCTCGAATCATCCTGCGGGCCGTGCATAGGCATGGGCGGCGCTCCAGGTTCCGGACAGGTCTCGGTCCGCTCATTCAACAGAAACTTCAGTGGCCGCAGCGGTACAAAAGACGCATCGGTCTATCTTGCCGGCCCTGTCTCCTGCGCCGTCTTTGCGCTTAAAGGAGAAATCACGGACCCGCGTGAATCAGGACTTGATATCGGCATATTCGAGGAACCCCGGGAATATCTCATAAACAGGAACTTTATAATCCCTCCAAAGGAAGAGACCTCGGACATAAAAGTGATCAAGGGACCCAACATAAAGGAAGTACCGGTCAAGGAGATGCTGAAAGGCATAATCGACGCGGAAATTCTCCTTAAACTCGGCGACAATATAACAACAGACGATATAATGCCGGCCGGCGCGGCAGTCCTTCCCTACCGGTCGAACATTCCGGCAATATCGGAATTTGTATTCACCAACATTGACAACACCTTCAGCGGAAGGGCGAGGGAAGCGATAAATAAAGGTGGAGGAATAATCGTCGGCGGCGAGAACTACGGACAGGGATCATCCAGGGAACACGCGGCAATCGCTCCGATGTTTCTCGGAATACAGGCCGTCATAGCGAAATCCTTTGCGAGGATACACCGTTCGAACCTGATAAACTTCGGCATACTGCCGCTCCAGTTCGATAATCCTGAAGACTATGACCGCATAGAAAAAGGAGTTCGCCTGGTGATAAAGGACCTGTACTCTTCGCTCAATGGCGGACATACATACAGGGCGGAAAACACGGGCGACGGAAGTTTCATCATCGTAAAATCGGTCCTGAACGAACGTGAAAAGGCCATACTGATAAAGGGCGGCCTTCTTCCTTACACAAAAGAGCGCACTGCATCCGGCGTCGCCTGATCTTTTTATCCCCGGAAAAAAGGCATGCACGCCCGGGAAAATTTAATATTGCGCTTTTGCTTTAAATAGAAAAATGATAGACTGAGACAGTAAGGATTGACAGGAAAAGACGAATAATTGTATCCTTATTGGTTGTTTAGTTTTCGGGCCGCTAGCTCAGTTGGTAGAGCAACGCCCTTTTAAGGCGTGGGTCGAAGGTTCGAATCCTTCGCGGCTCACCATATGTCCCCATCGTCTAGCCTGGCCTAGGACATCGCCCTTTCAAGGCGGTAACGCGGGTTCAAATCCCGCTGGGGACGCCAAAAAATCAAGGGGTTACATCCTGTAACCCCTTTTTCTTTTTCATCCCAAAAAACAGTAATAGTTCAGCCCTGTGAACGAACGAAGCGGGAAATCTTAAGATTCCTCCTGCCGTCGAAATGATACACCCGGAGATAAGGCATTGTTTTTTGCGGGAATCAAGAGTCGAACCCTTTTTAGAAAAGCCGATTACGTGTTAGAATAGTCCGGATCAGGCAGGGGAGGGAGCTTAATGGAGAGATTTAAGAAGGTTTTGTTTCTACTTGCAATAATATTCTTGCCGATGGTCCTCTTGCAGTGCACAAAACACGAGGTGGAACCCCCTTTCTTTGATGGGCTTTATTTAAAATATCATGAAGTTTTTGGTAATGATCAGGAAAATGAACATATACGCTGGACAAGAGATATCGTATACAGATTTAAACAGGCAGGGGACGGAAATTTTCATATCTCACAGAGGATTGATACGCGGAAGGGCAAGGGATGGAAATTGGAAATTGAGCCAATTCCATACCCACGGGCAGGAGAAGATTTGACAGTGGATAAGAAAGGAATAGTTCTCAGGGGTGGAGACAATTTTAATTTTCCAAATGGATACCCATCGTACCTGTGGCTGCCTTCCAGTAAGAGAAGAACTGGTGCAGTAGTAATAGAGGTAATCCGGAGAGTAGGAGAAAAGAGGATATGGGAGGGATGTGAAGTCTGGCCGGTTACAGGAGCATTGGGAGACACGCATTATTACGATGTAAACACGGGGGTTTTGGTGGGGGCGGAAAGTATCAGGGGAAAACTAAAATTGACTTTAGTAGATACCAATCTTGAGGCATTGAAAGAGGTTTTACCGAAGAGATGAATGCCCTGTTTACCAAGTGGAAAAAGAAGAGCACTGCTTACCTGAAGGCATTGGAAACAG
>JAJRYC010000049.1 GCA_024275975.1 Nitrospirota bacterium
AGCGATAGAAGAATTCAGGGAAATAGAAACAAGGGAAAAAGTGACAATAACATTTGCGATGGAAGGGAAGAACGGATATGGATCGCCCTTTGACAGGATACTGATAGAAAATGGATTTACATTATACAATGTAGACAATCTGAAATTAAAAAGGTTCAAGGAAGTATTCGGGGCAGAATGGAGGAATGCCCGGAGAGACGCGCGGATGCTGGCAAAGATGCTAAAAATAAGGGATCATGTAGACAAAGGCAAAGAAAAAGCATTCATAGAAGTGGAAAAGTTCTCAGACTATCACAGACTAGGGGACGTTATTGTCTACGTTGACTTTCTCACTTTATTTCCCGTGGGTTCTTGTTCAACCGGGTGACCCCATTCTGGAATTTTCTCATGACCATACTGTCGCGCAGCAGACAGACCGCTGCGGATAAGGACAGTAAGGGCGTATTACTATACGCCCCTACAGTACAACCGCAGCATTTACTCCCGGCTCAACGCAACACCGGGACAGGCTCCTCAACTGAACCCTGGGCTTTGTTGTGTCGCCTGCCTGTGCGTTGCACGCTACAGAGTACGCACCTGCGACTTTTACGCACTTCTTCGCATTACTGGACTTGACAATGATATCAATAATGATACTATAATAATATATGAGCAAGATCAAAGACATTCTCGCACAGATGCACCAAAGTCCTAAAAGTGTAAGATTTAAGGACTTATGTATGGTGTGTGATTATTATTTTGGGGAGTCACATCAAAGGGGGAGCAGTCATCGAATATATAAAACACCATGGCCGGGAGACCCCCGCGTAAATATCCAGAACAATAAAGGAAAGGCTAAAGCATATCAAGTCAAACAAGTGCTTATAGCCATTGAAAGATTGGAGGTAAATTATGGCACTGAAAAATGATCATTATACTTATCGAGTTACTTGGTCTGCTGACGACAACGAATATGCAGGGTTATGTGCAGAATTTCCAAGCTTAAGCTGGCTCTCAAAAACTCCTGAAGGAGCATTAAGAGGTATTCGTAAAGTTATTGCGGATGTAGTAAATGATATGAAAAAAAACAGGGAAGAAATACCGGAACCGATTGCTAATAGAATCTATAGCGGGAAGTTTATGGTTCGTGTTCTGCCAGACGCACATAGAAAACTTGCAATCCAAGCTGCAGAAGCGGGAGTCAGCTTAAACCGTCTTGCTAGTGCTAAATTAAGCAAATAAAATCACATACTCGGATAAGCCGGGGGGGGGGGCTCCTCCGCTCTCCACACCACCCCGGCAAGCGGGTCTACCCCAAGGGCACTTCCGTTGGGCGCGCACCGGGCGATTCACAGAGACTATCGGGTCCCGAGGTATCGGGAGTAATGAATGTTCACCCACATTTCCTTTATGGACACTAAACCTTGATTCATCAGCCATTTGTTGGTCATGCCGACTTGTGCTGCCAGCGTGCGTGACAGGTTCCACGGGCCTTTACGGCTCATGGCTATAGGTACAGCAACTTTCTTTGATGCTCCGAGTTTAAGCAGGTTCCGCACTTTTGTCCGGGCCAGCCGCCACTGCTTCCAGTAGCACATCCGTACCCTTCGCCTCAGCCAGTGATCAATCTTTGGAATCCGACTGTAATATTCCGATATCCCGTAGTAGTCCAGCCCCGCAACCGCAGCAATTACTCCCGGCTCAACGCAACACCGGGACAGGCTCCTCAACTGAACCCTGGGATTTGTTGTGTTGCCTGCCTGTGCGTTGCACGCGGACAGGTCACCCCTTTAGTTCACGCCCATGCCGGGCGTACCCAGCGGATTGAGCAGATGCCCTTCGGGCACTCCTCATCAGCGGCATTGGCCAAAGACAAAATTGGCTAAATTCCATCGATCGTGTTATTGTAATACCAAACATTATCGATGGAGGTTCTATGATGCAAACAGTCACAGTTTCACCAAAATTTCAGGTTGTAATTCCCAAATCAGTAAGAGAGTCTTTACGTCTTCGCCCCGGACAAAAAATGCAAGTTATTGAATATGAAGGACGTGTAGAGTTTATCCCCGAACGAAATATCTCAGAGTTGCGCGGATTCCTCAAAGGCATAAATACGGAATTCGAAAGAGAGAAAGATAGGGTATGAATATCATCGATTCCTCCGGCTGGCTCGAGTATTTCGCAGACGGATCGAATGCAAAGCACTTTCAGCATCCTTTAAAAGATATTGCTTCGCTTATTGTCCCAGTGGTAACCATCTATGAAGTCTTCAAAGTTGTTCTGCGGGAAGCTGATGATAATGAAGCACTTCAAGCTGCCGCAGCTATGCAGAAAGGTACGGTAGTCGATATGACAGTCAATCTTGCGATCGCTGCCTCGAAACTTAGTTTGCAGCTTAAGCTACCAATGGCTGACAGTATTATTCTCGCAACAGCGCAGGCTTTTGATGCCACCATCTGGACGCAGGATTCAGACTTCAAAAACATACCTGGAGTGAAATTTTTCTCCAAAAAAAGTAATAAAACCGGCCAATCGGAGTGAGCAAACGGGGCAAGTCTTGTTTCTTGCATTTAAGGGTCACCCTTAAAGTAATTTACTTATTACAGATTTTCCTGTCACCTTTTATTCCTTCATCAAATAATCTGTCAAGCCCTGGTCTGTTTGCATATCTATAGCCACTGGGTATTTCCTTTATATCCCGATACCCTTTTACATAGTCTATCAGGCCCTCCACAAAGTCCTCTTTCTGTTTGAGTATTGCTTTGTATCTGCCTTGAAATATATGGCCTGCCCTCTTGTGCCTTTTATTAAAGGCCTGTGTGTATATTCCATTTAATTGTCTCATTCCTTTTGAAGAATTCCCCTCTTGGGGTCTCTATTCTCAGGTGGTAATGTTATGTGCATCAGACAGTAGCCGTGGCAGAGCCAGTTATCCCGGTCCCACACTTTTTTTATTGTTGCAAGTATGTCTCCCCGGTCTTCTTCATCTCTGAAAACAGGTTCCCCTGCGTTGCCTCTTGAGGTTACGTGATATACTACCCCTTCCCCTTCTATTCTTTGTTCATCTCTTTCAGGTACCTATGAAGCTTCTTACAAGTACCGTCATAAGATTTCATTTCTGCCTCACTATCCAAGTGTCGGCAATAAGGGCCACCATCGGCACCTACAGATTGTCTGAGTTTTTCTGTAGCTGGTGTGGAATATTCGTCATTAAGGCTTACGTCTCGAATGATTTCTCCTCCGAGAAGCCAGAGATTCGTCAAATGCCGTTTTATAGTTTTCTTCGAGAGACCGCTTTTTGCGAGAGTTTCAGCGAATGGTTGAAACTCTTCAAGTAGCTGTTCACCGTAGGCCAAATCTGGTTCAATTCCCATCCAACGATCAGGCCATTCTGTGAAATCAGGGCATATGTCAATCAATTTACTCATAGGCGTTACGCCTGAGTGAGTGATGCAGCCCAGGTAGCACTACAAAATGCAAAAAAGACAATGTGCAAATAATAAACTGCTGCTACCAAAAAAGTCTCCTCTGGTCCGCATTCAACTCAACGCTGTTGTTAGTGCTTCCTATAATTGAAACATTTCTTGAAGAGTAGACGCTACTTTTTCATATGTGCTCTTCTTCAATCGCCCTATTTTTTTTATTAATCTTGTCTTATCGACAGTTCTGATTTGATCAAGCACAATTTGCCCCCTTTTCCCCTGAAACACAATTGGCACTCTCGTAGGATATTTCTTGCTCGATGATGTCATCGGAGCTATTATTACGGTGTTGATGTAATGGTTCATTTCATCTGGAGATATTACAACACATGGTCTTGTCTTTTTAATTTCACTTCCATAAGTAGGGTCCAATGAAACAATATATAGATCAAACCTATTAACTACCACTCCCATTCATCCTTGTCAAATTCATTTGCTATGTTATCGCTCACTACTAATACATCATCTTTACTTTCATGCATTTTCTGAAAAGCCGAATCCCATCCTTTTCTTGCTGTATGTGGTGATTTTATAACTAAGCAGTCCTCTTTTGTCTCAAGTTCAACTTCATCATTAATATGACATTGATCCAGAATTACTTTTGGAATGCGTATCCCTCTGGAATTCCCAATCCTTACGACCTTTGTTTTGACAGTAGACATTTCAAGCCTCCAATAATATGATTACATTGTAATTACATTATTAGTATAGCGTATAGACTCTCAAATGTCACCTTTTTCTCTACCCTAACGAACGAACGGGGGGCGCATCTTGACTTAGTGTCCGGAACCGGGTCAGGTCTTGTTTTCTGCAATTTTTTGTACGTTTTTCGATGACCATTGACAAAAGGATGTTGAAATACCAGAGCATTCACACGAAGCCCAATGGGGACGTTTAACCTCTTCCCTTTTTAATATATAACGTTATTGACTACGTTGACGTTCTCACTTTATTTCCTCTGGGTTCCTGTTCAACCGGGCAACCCATTCCGGAATTTTCTCATGACTATACTGCCGCTAAGCAGACAGGTGCCAACTTACCCGCGGACTCGGCCTTGCTATGCTGTTTCTAAGTTCCTTCGCTTCACTCAGGACAGGCTCCGGCTCACAGCTTTGCCATAGGCTTCGGCTTAAAGGCCCCTACTGTTGGCTCCAGACAAAACCTCACTGTTTTGCCCTTGCCTTCGGCTGGTGCTTCTGCTAATATTCTTTATATCAGCAGGGTTCACGTACAGGGGACTTGGTTTCATACACTCAGAAACCTCACCCCATTAGTTCACGCCCATGCCGGGCGCACACAAGTATCCACTGTTTGCTTGGCGCTTCGCGCCTCACAACCAGCGGATTGAGCAGATGCCCTTCGGGCACTCCTCATCAGCGGCATTGGGGTGATATAATAAAACAACATCTTAGTGGTAAATGTTATTATTATGATAGGGATAGAATAAAAAAGGAGGTTTACAGTGCGAGTACGCGATATTCCCGAAATTACCAAATTGAGCACACCAGAAAAAATCCTGTTGGTGGAAGATATTTGGGACAGCATTGCTTCGGATGAAGCTGTCGTGCCTGTTCCCCATAGCCATATAGAGGAGTTGGACAGAAGATTTAAAAAATATGAATCTGCACCGGGAAATCTTTTGTCTTTTGAAGAACTTCAAACAAAAATAGAAAAAAGGAAATGACATATACCCTGCATTTCCTTTCTGAAGTTGAAGAAGATGTTGTTAATGGTTATGTATGGTATGAACATAAGTCTCTTGGACTTGGAGAAGAATTTCTCAGGGTTTTTTATGCCTGTGCTGTTGAACTTCCCAGGAATCCATTGCTTTATCCCAAGGTCTATAGGGACTACCGTCGTCGCTTATTTAGAAGGTTTCCGTACGCTATTTACTTTACGATAAAAGAAAATCAGATTATTGTGATTGGGCTCTTTCATTGTGCACGTGATCCTCGTACTATTAGATTAAAACTGCAAGCCAGAAAAGAAAAACCCTAATCGGATAAGCGGGTCTACCCCAAGGGCACTTCCGTTGGGCGCGCACCGGGCGGTTCACAGAGACTATCGGGTCCCGAGGTATCGGGAATAATGAATGTTCACCCACATTTCCTTTATGGCCACTAAACCTTGATTCTTCAGCCATTTATTGGTCATGCCGACTTGTGTCGCCAGCGTGCGTGATGCACGCAGACAGGTCACCCCATTAGTTCACGCCCATGCCGGGCGTACACAAAAGCGCTCAAGCCGACCCGGTAAACCTTGGCGGTTCTACTTCAAGCTTTACACTTGCCACAAGCAGTGGCCGGGCTGCTTAGCGCAGGAGTTATAAACGATAAATGGAAACCTTCTGCTTGACATTAAAACGTTATGACGTTATGATGTTATCAGGAGGTCAAAATATGAGCACTAAGACAAAACGGGCAACAATTTATCTTGATTCTGAATTGCATAAGGCCTTGCGAATAAAAGCAGCAGAGACAGAACACTCTATGTCTGAGCTGGTAAATGATGCAATCAAGTATTCCCTGGCAGAGGACTCAATTGATCTTGCAGCGTTTGATGAACGTAAGGATGAACCTATAATGGCATTTGAAGATGTTCTAAAGAAACTGAAAAAAAATGGCAAAATATGAAATATCTGTCAAAAAATCCGCAGTAAAAGAACTGGGAGATATTCCCAAAAAAGAATTACAAAAAATAGTAAAAAAAATCCAAGCCCTTTCATCAGAGCCAACACCAGAGGGATCACAAAAATTATCCCATCAATAACAGTATCGAATTCGACAGGGTGATTATAGAGTGGTTTATTCTATTGATGACGATAACTTCAAAGTTCATATAATAAAAGTAGGGCATAGAAAAGAAATTTATCGTTTATAATCGGATAAGCCGGGGTTTTTTCCTCCGCTCTCCACACCGCACTGCTTTTATTACTGTCTCCCGCCAGGAGATCACGGCACGTCTTAATAAATAACCACTATCCGGAGATCAGATATTTTCGACCATCTCCCATACACCGCACGGGCAGACGCCGGCGCAAAAGCCACAGCCTATGCATTTGTCATCATCAACAATGTATTCGTATGAACCGTCTTTGTGTCCGACCCTTTTTATGGCCCCATGGTAGCAGGCTGCTTCGCACATATGGCAGTCACGGCAGGTCGCGCATGACATGCAGAGTTCGGCCTCTTTCTTAGGCTCAAAACCCTCAAAACTGCAGAGATCATAATACTCCATCCTGATCTTTTCGTATGGAACAACCTGTTTTACTTCAGGCATATAATCATATTGCATAAGCTGTGCATGGATAACATCCGCGGCAACGCGGCCCTGGCCTATAGCATGAGTTACAAGGCCGGCGCTTGTAGCGTCGCCTATGGCGAAGACTTTAACATCCAATGTCTGCCCGAATTCACTCACTTCTATCCAGCCCTTTTCGGTATGCACGGAAAGGGGAAGGAAATCAAGCACAGGCACCTCGCCTACCGACATTACGACAAGGTCCGCGGCAAGAGAGGCACCGTCTTTAAAATATATTTTTTTGGCCTTTTTATCATACTTCTCCGTAAACCTGGGCCAAGATATATCCACACCCTTTCCCTTGGCCATCTCCATCTCTATCCCGAATGCGGCTGGTTTCTGTATATCGACGGCCGTCACTGAAGCCGCACCGCAGTTCATCGCCTCTGAAGCAACATCCATCCCGGCGTTCCCAGCTCCGATGACAACCACGTTTCTACCCTTTAAATTAAAATCCTTACCGGAATTTATCCCTTTAAGGAAATCTATCGCGGCGATTGTATCCCCTGACCCGGGGAATGTCAGCCTCCTGGGCTGGTGCGCCCCGCACGCAACAATAACGATATCATGTCCCTTGTATATCTTTTCAAAGGCCTTTTGGTTAATCCTCTTCCCCAGATGAGCGGTAATGCCTACCTCTTTAAAACGGGATATCTCCTTGACGAGTATTTTGTGAGGCAGGCGCTCCCTCGGTATGCATAGTTCTATCTTTCCTCCAAGCCTGTTTTCCGCCTCGTACAGATCCACTCCGTGACCCTTCAGGCCTAGCTGCCACGCGACTGAAAGTCCGGCCGGGCCGCCCCCGATGACCGCAACCTTGCGGCCCGTTTTTTGGGCTGGTTTAGGCGCGGGAAGCTTCAGTGCCATGCCGCCAAGCTCTTTAATGTTCAGCGGCCTGTCCAGCAATCCCCTGGTGCAGCCATGCATGCATAAATTCGGGCATATCTGTCCGCATACAGTCGCAGGCAGCGGGCTGTATCTGAGGACAAGGCTGAGCGCCTCTTTCATCTTGCCCTGTCTTATCAGCGAAGCCCTTTTGTGCGTTGGTATGTGTGTCGGACAGTTATACACACAGGGCGGAAGATATTTCTCATTATTCCAGACCGGTTTATTACGCCTTTCGACTCCGATTGTTATATACGGCAGGATTGTCCGGTCGTGGTTAATATACTGGGCGAATATCCCTCCCTTCCCCACCTCGGCTTCCCATATTTCCCTGCTGAAGTCAGAGGTCAACATCTTCAGCTTCTTCCACGTCTTCTTCTCAGCCGGTGTATACGCTATAAGCTTCTTCCATTCATCAGCCGACCTTGTGAGTTCATCATAAAATGAGTTCCTGCCCACGGCTTCAAGAAAAGGCTTCATATTGACCGTCAACCACTCCCAGTCCTGAGGAGTAAGGTCCAGCTGTTTCACGTTAATCTCGCTGTAGCCCTTTATTTTCCCCCGGAAGTAGATCGCGCCACCCACCATTCCGACACACGGCCTGTAACCTAAGATGTTTTCCGGGTTCCTCGGATTCACGCCGCATACAACCGCGATTCCTCCTGCCTTGAACTCCGCGAAAGAGTCCCCGACATCGCGGAAGTACCATGACTGCGGCGGATCGAAACGCGGATTCTGCTTGGTCATTGTGTCGCATCTTGCGCCGCCGCCTCCCTGGACGTATAAAAAACCCTCTGCCGCCGCGTTATGCGCACCGTTTGTAACATCGCCCAGAACAGTAATCCTTGCTCCGCAATTAATCCATCCGACATCATCGGAAACACTTCCATCCACCACTATCTCCGTGCCGAACATAGCCATGCTTCCGAGACGCTGACCAACAGGGCCTTCCACTGATATTCTCACGGCTTCGTTTCTTGGCCATATCCGCCCGCCGATTCCATGCTGGCCGTCGGCGATCACATGCAGATTCCGGGCGCCGTTCTCAACCGCCTGCTGTATCCGCTCCTCGAGTATCCGGGAAGAAACGCGGCTGCTGTTTATGTTTACGTGGATCGTAAGGGTATTATCCTTACTCTTTGTTTTTTTATCCGGGACTTTTAATTTCTTATCGTCTTTAGCAGGCATAATCTATATTCAGCCTTTCAGCCATTGATTTATCATTAATACTGAGTCCGTCCGACATGCCGATCGGAAGCTCCGTGCTTCTGCCCATCGGAGCAAAGGTCTTTCTCAGTTCTATATCCGCGCTCTTGAATACATCGACAACACGCTCGGCAACCTTATCGGGATCAAGTCTGCGGTAAAGCCTGGGGTCCTGGGTCGTAATCCCCCTAGGGCACCTTCCGGTGTTGCAGAGATTGCACCTGTTATATTCATCTCCCAGGCAATCCGCTGCAGCCTGCATGATATATTTTCCGATAGAGACGGCAGACGCGCCGAGCATTATCAGGGCGGCGGCATTCGATGCAAGATTCCCTTTCTTGCCGACGCCACCAGATGCTATGAGGGGCAGCTCATTCTGTTTGCCCTGCCGGACGAGGTCAAGATAACAGTCCCTCACGTTTGAAGCGATCGGATGTCCCATCTTGTCCATCGAGACATTGTAGGCCGCGCCTGTACCACCGTCCTCGCCATCAATACTCAGTGCCGCCGCGTAAGGATTTCTGGCAAGATTGTTAAGCACCGAGGTCGCGGTCTTTGAGCCTGATATCTTTGGATAGACAGGCACCCTGAATCCCCAGGCCATCGACATGGACTGTATCATCTTCGCAACCGCCTCCTCAATGGAATACTTGGTCTGGTGCGTTGGCGGTGACGCGAGATCTACATACATGGGCACACCCCTGATGCTTGCGATCAGACTCAGAACTTTATACGACATTAAAAGACCGCCGTCACCGGGCTTTGCGCCCTGCCCGTATTTGATCTCAATCGCGCACGGGTCTTCCACCATATGAGGCAGCGCATGGATAATCTCATCCCATCCGAAATACCCTGAAGCGATCTGCAGGATAAAGTATTTGAGGAACCTTGATTTCAGCAATCCAGGCGGCATGCCGCCTTCTCCCGAGCACATGACAACGGGCATGTTCTCAACCTCATTCAGATATGTTACGCCCATCGCAAGCCCTTCCCACATGGGGGGCGAAAGAGCACCGATAGACATGCTGCCTATCATTATCGGGTAGATTTCACGCACCGGGGGAACGAATACGCCGTCTTTCTTGACAACAAGTCTGCCGTCCCTTGTCTCTAACGGCAGCGAGTCGGGTGGCAGATTCCGTCCCAGGAATGTTCTTATGCGGAATTCGTGCCGTCCCGCGTCAAGCGCAGGGTCCGTAAGCATGGATATCCTCGTGAACTTCAGCCTGTCAAGGGTCGAAATTGAAGGATCATTCCTTCTGCCGCCCCTTTTATAGGCATCGCCGCCTTTATTTTTGAAATGCAAAAGTTTATTATGCGGATTATATTCCGGCTCTATGGCTTCATTGGGACAGACCAGCATACACGTACCGCAACCAGTGCAGTACCGGTCTATGTCCGTAACCTGTTCAACAACATGCACGATCTTTTTTGTCACGGCCGGCGTGGGTATCGGCGCTTCCGTGCTGACCGTCCTTACAACCTTCACGGCCGGTTCAATCGCCTTGACGGGACATACCGCCGTGCATCCGCCGCAACGCTTGCACCTGTCCTCACGCCATCTGATTATGTACGGAAACTCGCCTAAAGAGAGCTGATGATTGTGGTCTAGCCTTGCAGCTGGTTCCATACCTTAACCTCCTCCGCGCCCGGTGGGATAATAACCATATCATATTTCATGGGGAATACATCCGTAGACCGGTCCCTGTCCGGGATGGCCCTGTCAAGACCGCACTCCTCGGACATAAGGGCGTATTTGCCCTTAACTCCTCCCACTGCACCAGGTCTCAGTTTTTTTGCGTCCTGGACCATGAAACAGGTGCCATCCGGAGTAAACCCGATAACACAGTTCGGCCCGTCAATACAGAGCATCCTCAACGATTTTCTGATGAGATCCAATGCCTTCCCGTCCTCTCTCATCTCAATCTCTGAGACCTTAAGAGGAGTTATAACATCCTTGTAATATGTGAGAGGGTATGAAAGTTGTCTCACCAGGTAATGCAGTATATGTGTAAACACTTCGCTGTCACTGTTATATCCGGTATAACCGCGGAAGCCCCTACCCATAAGGTATTCCATGATAGGGATAAATGCCGTATTCTCACCGTTTGTCATAGTTGAAAAACCCTGCAAAAAAATGGATGACAGGCATACAGGTTTATAGCGTAATTTGTATTCTGCCTGCCCTGCGCAAATATTATTTTGGCCTTTAGTGTTGAGTCCCCCAGTCCGAAAAACTCACCTAACTGAAGGGGGTCGCCTACTTCTTTTATGGTGATTATATCCGGATAAAAAGAGAAGACTATTATTGATTCATCAACCTCGCCCATCTTTCTTAATTCAAGACGCGTCTTCATCAGCAGATCTTCCTTTTCAGACATCGGCCCATCCAGATATGAACGGGGGTACTGATAGACCCTGGCGAAATAATGCTCCCTCCGCTGTATGCCGATCACATTATGAATAGACGGCGTCCAGACATGCTTGAGCTGAAAACCCTGATTTTCCATGTAATTATTAAGGGCCAGCAGACCGCTTTCAGAACATATCCCCGAAAGGACCGGATAGTCCTTTAACTCCTCAAACTCCCCTCCAAGGTCCTTCATCAAAATGCCCATTCCTGAACCGTCATGACCTTCCTTCATGGTCTCGAGCGCAAGGACATTCTCTATAGGAGAGAAATATTCGGATGATGTTATGGCTGACAAACGACACATGCTTTTTTGTCTTATTCAGTACCAGAGTTTTTAAAAAATTTGTTAAAAAAACGCCTACTAACCTCTATGGTTATCTTAGGCGTTCAAGTTCACTCGCTAACAGATAAAAGCACATTATAATAAAATTAATCTTACATTAATGTCAAATTCATACATATGTTTTTAGGCACTTTGCAACGTACAGCTGCAACTATCATTGTAAGAGAATATGCATCCGTCGCCATAACAGTTTATCGCTTCAGAAAGCTTTTTCAGTCGATACCGGCAGAGACACCCCGGGGACACATAGAATAATATTACCTGGAGAGAGCAGGGTATGTGGTAAACTATTAAGACTGATATGCGAACAATTCAGCCCGTCTTATTTGTCATTCTCCGATAGAATCCTCTTGCAACGCTAATTGAAAAGCGATTCATCCGCTTGCATTTTTCATAACGATGACTTATCCTAAAATTATAAAAAAACTTGGAGGTTGACAGTGTTAAAAATCACGGATACAGCAACGGAGAAGGCCAAAGAAATATTAAAATCGGAAGGCAAGGAAGAGTGGGGTCTAAGGATATTCATACATGGCTCAGGCTGCTGCGGACCAAGCTATGGTATAGATTTAGATGAAAACGCTTCGGAAGGCGATGAGACGGTCGAACACAACGGACTCAAGGTGTTTGTCGATAAAGAAGCATCCGAGAGCTTACAGGATAAAGAGGTTGATTATATTAAGACAGAGCAGGGGGAAGGTTTTGTCATAAACAGCAATGAACCACCCTCTTCATGTGATTCCGGCTGCAGTTCATGCGGATGAAGAGTTAACCAGCCCGTATGTTCCCTTATCAGAGGCCGAGGAGACTCAGAAAGACCGAGGCCATCAGGAGGATGGTGAGAGAGACCTCGCTGTCTCCAGATGACTTTATATATCCCCTTTTCGTAACGTTCGGCAAAAACATCCGCAGGGAAATAAAATCAATGCCCGGCTGCTTTCAGGAATCGGTAGACCGGATAGTAAAACACGCGAAGGAAGTCCATTCTCTCGGCATCCCCGCCGTAATACTCTTCGGTATCCCTGAAGAAAAAGATGAATCAGGGTCGGGAGCGTATGACCCTGACGGGGTTGTTCAGAAGGCCGTAAAAGCCATAAAGGATAAAATTCCCGAACTCTGCGTGATAACCGATGTCTGCATGTGTGAATACACAAGCCACGGCCACTGCGGGATCGTCGAAAGGGGCGAGGTAATGAATGACCCGACACTGGAGCTGCTAGCCAGAGAGGCGGTTTCACACGCAAAGGCAGGGGCCGACATGGTGGCGCCATCGGATATGATGGATGGAAGAGTCGAGGCGATAAGGCTTGCACTTGATGAAGAAGGGTTCCCGGAAATTTCCATAATGTCTTACGCGGTAAAATACGCGTCTGCTTTTTACGGCCCTTTCAGGGAGGCCGCCCAGTCATCCCCGAAATCCGGGGACAGGTATTCATACCAGATGGATCCCCCCAACAGACGTGAGGCGTTAAGAGAGGCTGCACTGGATATCGCGGAAGGCGCCGATATCATTATGGTAAAGCCGGCCATGTCATATCTCGACATAATCTCGGATATCAGGGAAAACTGTGATCTACCCGTAGCGGCATATAATGTAAGCGGCGAATACTCTCTTATAAAAGCCGCCGGAAAACTGGGCTGGATCGATGAAAAGCGGGTGATGATGGAGGTGCTGACTTCCATTAAACGGGCCGGCGCGGACATTATCCTCACCTACTTTGCCAAAGACGCCGCCAGGCTACTGAACAGATAGATCCGCTGCCTCCTGAAATTTCATAAACAAACCCATTACGCAAAGATACGGAAATACCAGTTTCCGAATAAAGCTCCCCTTAAACCCCCTTTTCTAAAGGGGATTATAATTGTCGTCAGCAGGTATTGCTTTCCATTCCCCCTACCCCTCTTAACCTAAGAGGGGAGTAATCTTTCCCCTAAAATAAGGGGGGCGGAGAGGGGATTCAAGTTCATTTCTTCATAAAAAAAGGCGTCCCGGATGTTATTCCGGGACGCCTTTGTACTGTCACGCCTTAAGCGTTATTTAGTCTAGAAGCTGAGTGTAAGAGCGTGTCTGAGCACAGTCGCGCCTTTTGTATCTACACCAAATTCATCCTCATAGAACTGGCCTGCATCGAAGTAACCGGCGTCAATCTGGTATGTAAGGTTCTTTGCTATCTGATACTTAACCTTTGCATCCACTTCCCAGCCCACATCCTTGGAATCAGATGCCTCTGACGCCCTCAGGATATATGCGTTCAGAGAGGTTGAGATATCACTGGTAGGTGAAAAGTCAACGCCAGCGTTGTAATAGGTTGTGTTGGCCAGGCCTGATGCCGTGTAGCCAGCTGCACTCGCAACCCTGTATTCATAAACCAGTGTGTAGTGCTGATCAGCGCCGAGATACGGAACGAATGTATCAATCTTATCATCAAAAAGATCATCGTCACCGCTGCCATAGCCAAGACCGGCTCTCAGTGTAACAGGATCCAGATCATAATCCAGACCTAACATAAGGGCGTAGCCCCTGTACTTCATATCAGCAATACCAAAATCACCGAACTGAAGGTCTCCCTCGAATTTGTATCCGAGACCTGCTACCTCACCATTCGCGTGAACACCGAGATTCTGATGGCTGAAATCCAGCAGATCATTATCGAGGTAGGTGAAGTTCACGCCAACTTTGTTATCGTCATTAATCTTGAAAACAGCCAGGCCGACATAGCCGTCAACGTCATCCGAGCTGACTGTTATGGCATCCTCAATGAACTTGATCGAAAGCAGTCCGACATGAAGCTGCTCTGTCGGGTCCATAAAGAAGACGATCGCGTCATCACCGAATTTTGTGTGATCAAAGAACTGCTTCTCGCCAAGAGCAAGAGGCATACGACCAACCTTCACGCCTGAATTGAATCCAAAAAGACCTGTGCCTTTATAAAGGATCCATGACTGAAGGATATCCACGCCTGTTGGTCTGGCATGCCAATCCGGACCCCAGTTGTATGTCGACTCTGTCATCACAAAGCCCTCTACGTTAGAGGTGACCTGTGCATCAACTGAAAGCCTGATCCTTTGGTCATACCATGCAGCTGAACTGCTTTCTTCCGGTACTGTTGAATCAATATTCTTCTGATACCAGCCCCTTGTCCTCAGCTCGCCGCCCAGTGTGATCTGGGTGTCGCCCTTTGCAACGATCGGCTGGGTTTCCGACGGAAGCTCAGCATGGACCGCAAAGGCGCTTGTCGCAAGACTTAGTACAAACATTACACTTAAAAAAACCGCTAAATATTTCTTCAATTTACTATCCCTCCTTATATTTTATACTGTTATTAATTTTGAATCTTTAAGTTTAAGCACTCTGAAAGCCGACTTAAATCTCCTGGCCCGCAAAAAAGGCTTTACGATTTTACTTTTCCCCCGGTTTCCTAACCCTCTCCTGATCACCTCCTCTAATAATGTTTTGCCTCCGATGGAGGCTGCCTTCAAATCACAATTCTTCCGGGTTTACAGCAAAAAATCTCAAAATCCGGTCAGCAGTTTTTATATCATTCCGCTGAATATTATGTCAATATCAAGCATCAAGTTAATTAAAACCACAAATTTAGCTTTAAACATTAAGCATACACAGTGCATGCAAAAGAAATGCCAGTTAATCAGCCGCGATGCGATTCAGGTATATTGCGTTATAACTGCTTGATTTTTCAATATTTATTTCAGACAACGCAATAGAGACCACCTGTCTGGGAGGAAGACCAGTGTGTCTTTTTTTCAACAGTCCGTGTGCGAATGCAGTGAACAACACTGTCGAGAGGAAGGACCGTATCCTTACTATGTTACTGATTATGCTAAAATGTCCTTTATGCTGAAAATAATTTACAGAACTATCCTGAAAGAGCTGTTTTTCGCCTTTTTCCTCTCCCTGGCCTTTCTGAACTCCATCCTTATGATGGAGAAGCTCCTCAGGCTGAGCAGGCTTCTTTCGGGAGTTGGGGCTTCCCTGACCGATATGGCCAGGATCATCTTTTATCTGCAGCCGCAGCTTATGATGCTGACGATTCCGATGTCCCTGCTGCTCGCTACCCTGCTCGTCTACGGGCGGATGAATCTCGACCATGAAATCGTGATTCTGAAGGCATGCGGAATGAATTTCAGAAAAATATCCTTTCCGGTGATACTGCTCGGCCTGTTCTGTTTCCTGTCGAGTATCGCGGTCAGTTTTTATCTCGGACCCCAAAGCAGCATAAAATTGAGAAAAGAGATCACAAAGATAATAACCGACAGGTCGACGCTTGCCATAGAAGAAGGGACTTTCAACACGTCTTTCAAGGATATAGTGATTATTGTCAAGGGAAGGAAATCGTCCGGCGCCCTCGAAAAAATATTTATTTACGATAGCCGGGACAAAGAAGCGCCGAAGGTGCTGATGGCGAAAGAGGGGGAAATCTTTATGCAGGAAGGGGGCGGAAGCATAGGCCTTTATCTCCAGGACGGCTATATCAATATCATAAAGGGCGGAAATATAACTGAACTCTTTTTTGAGAGCTATAAGATGACCCTTAATCTTGACTCTGACTCGCCAGCGGCCAAAAAGATAGAATTCACCCCAATAGAGCTTCTGCAAAAGGCGGCGGAAGCCGGAAATCACAAAAAAAAGACCGCATTATATCTCGAATTCCACCGCCGCATATCACTTCCCGCCGTATGTCTCATGCTTATCCTCCTGGGCCCTCCACTGGCGCTGATGGCGGGCCGGGCCGGAAGGCTTGGAGGTCTGGCGCTGGGACTGGCTGTATTCACCACTTACTACATGCTGCTGATATACGGTGAAAACCTGGCGCTTGCCGGGGAAATACCCCATTACGTTGGGGCCTGGATGCCTTTGGTGATACTCGGGGCTTTTTCGGCATTCATGTTCAAAAGGGTCTCATCCAGATGAAGACACTACAGCGTCTATACATGAAAGACTTCTTCCGGCTGCTGTTTCTGATCGCCGCCGGACTATCAATAATCTTCAGCATCGTGGAGATGATAAACAGAATAGATGACTTTCCATCCACGAGCAGCCTGGTCCTTTATTCACTATTTAATACACCGAAATTCTTCATTTACCTGCTTCCGATGTCCGTGCTCATCTGCAGCCTGTTTACGTTTGGCCAGGCATTTCGCAGAAGGGAAATTATGGCGATAAAAGCAGCGGGAGGGAGATTGAGGACGCTCTTTTATCCATTCATAGCCGCCGGCATAATATTGAGCGTTGTCTCGTTCCTGGCGGGGGAGATATTAGTCCCGTATTTTTCTAAAAAGGCTATCGAACTCAAAAAAAGGGCCGAAGGAAAAAGTGAACAGCTCGCCTTTAACGTAGGAAGTCTCTGGCTTAAGAGTAAAAACGGCTCTCCCGTAAAAATAGACCTCTATATCGTCGATAAAAAGATCGCGAAAGGAATCGATATCTTCCTGTTCGGCAAAGAGTTTCTAAAAGAACGGATCATCGCGGACAGGGCCTTCTGGAACGGAAAGACCTGGATACTGGAAGACATAACAAAGTATGACATTGAGACAGGGAAGATCGAAAAACTCAGGAGGATGAACTACCCGGGTCTTGAGTCTCCTGACCTCTTTTCCGAAGAGATCAGGAAGCCTGATGAAATGAGGCTTTTTGATCTTTACAGATATATCCAGAGACTAAAAGACGCCGGATTTCAGAATAAAAGACTGATCGTGGACCTGAACTCAAAGATCTCCTTCCCATTGATCAATATATTCATGATGATGCTGGGAATATCATTGTCGGCGAGAGAAAAGCTGGGGGGAGGGCTTTTCAGCGCCGGCCTCGGACTCCTGATAAGCCTTTTCTACTGGTTCGGTTATACCTTTATGCTCTCGATGGGTTACGCCGGGATCATACCCCCGTCTGTTTCGGCATGGACGATACCCGTTGTATTCGCTGTATTCGCTGTTTACCTGTTTGTAAAGATACCGGAATAAAGACTCCCCTCACCTATGCCCGCTGTTACTAATAAATTTGACTCATCGTGCAAAAGAGGAGGTAAAAGTAGAATTCAAGACTGTTTGAGCTTTGCTTTTGTTTGTGCATTAAACATTGAACGTTGAACTTCTTTTAGTCTTTGCTGTTTTTTTGCTATGCTCTCTGCGCTATGCTTTTGTTCTGGCGGACCGGGCTTTTATCCGACTTATGGATTTTTCAGATACCTTGTAACCTCTTTCCTGTATAATTTACGCAGGGTCCGCGTAACCTACCCTATCCCGTACTTGACATCATCGACCCGGGAGACAGGCATCACCTCGGAAGTGGTATTCGTAAAAAACACCTCTGTAGCACTTAAGAGATCGGCAGGCCTGAACATCCCCTCCTCCAGGTCAATTCCGTTTCTCTTCGCCAGGCTGATTATTATTCCTCTTGTGATTCCATCAAGTATGCCTGTCTCTTCCGATGGCGTGCAGAGAACCCCTTCCCTCACAAAAAAGAGATTGCTCACCGTGCCCTCCGCGATTAATCCTTCAGCATTCAACATTATCGCCTCATGCGCACCTCTCTCTTTAGCTTCTATTCTGGCAAGGATATTATTCAGGAAATTCAGGGACTTGATTTTCGGATTTATCGCCCCTATAAGATTTCTCCTGGTCTTTGCCAGTATGAGCTTTGTCCCGTCCCTGTAATATGATTTGGGGTATGGGCTGAATTCCCTGGCAATAACAACATAAGTGGTCTCGCCACAGAGTTCCGGGTCGAGGCCTACAGGCCCCTTGCCTCTCGAAACAGTGATTCTTATATAGGCATCGGAAAGTTTATTGGCTGCAATGGTTTTATAGACGGTCGCCCTGATGAAATCCCTTTCAGGTATGTTCAGTTTTATGAAACCCGCGGAACGGCCCAGTCTCCCGATATGTTCATCGAGCATAAAAACAATACCGCCGTAAGCGCGCATCGTCTCATAGACGCCGTCACCGTAAAGAAAACCGTGGTCATAAACCGAGACCCGCGCCTCCGGCTCGGGCACGAGCATATCATTCAGGAAGACATACATGCCTGACTCCTTTAATCCAAAGCATACGATTCATAAAAACAACGCGCACGCGCCTAAAAAGTTCCGGCTGCCGCACCATCGCGTTTATCTCTAAGCCGTATTTTTTCTGATTTTTACCTGTATATCGAATTATTTATTGTAAACAGCCGACGCCGGATTGTAAAGGTTTTTCGGCATCGTCGGCGGGCTTGCCCCCTGTTTTCATATTGTGTATTATATTTTCCTACCATGAAAAGCTTATCGTCACATAACAGGGGTTCTCTTGTAATGGTGCTGCATGCCCACCTTCCGTACATACGGTATCCTGAAAACGAATATCACCTTGAGGAAAACTGGCTCTACGAGGCAATAACAGAGACCTACATCCCCCTGCTCGGGGTATTTGGAGGCCTGCTGAATGACGGGGTGGATTTCAGGATAACTCTCTCCCTGACCCCGACACTGATCGAGATGTTCAATGACGGACTTTTAATGAGAAGGTACCAGAGACATCTAAACAACTTGATTGAGTTATCGGAGAAAGAGATATTCAGGACAAAGGGCCACCTGACACTGGAACCTCTTGCAAGGATGTATCACCGTAAATTTTCATAGACAAAACACTTCTTTGAAAATACTTACAGGAAAGACCTGACGTCGGCGTTCGGGAGCCTGATGAATTCAGGAAAGGTGGAGATCATAACCAGCTCGGCGACACACGGTTATCTGCCAGCGCTCATGACCGAGCCGATGGCGGTGAAGGCGCAGATAAGACTGGCCGCCGACTACTTCAAGGCCAGATTCGGGCGGAATCCCTGCGGCATGTGGCTCCCGGAATGCGGGTATATGCCGGGGTTCGACACCTTACTAAGCGAAGCCGGGGCTGATTTCTTCTTTCTCGAAAGCCACGGCATCCTCAACCACAAACCCAAAAAAAGTCATGGCATATGCAGCCCTGTAAAGATGCCTTCAGGCGCTTTTGCTTTTGTCAGGGACGCGGAATCATCAAGAGAGGTATGGAGCGCCAAAACAGGTTATCCCGGTGACCCCGACTACAGGGATTTTTACAGGGACATCGGTTTTTATCTCGACCTGGAATACATCAGGCCGTATCTTCCAGCCGGAACCAGGACATTCACGGGGATTAAATATTTCAGCATAACAGGACAATCCGACAACAAAACACTTTATGTCCATGAAAAAGCAATGAAGAAGGCTGAAACGCATGCCGAACACTTCCTGGAATCCAGAGAAAAACAGGTCCTTTTTCTGAACAAAAAATTAAAAACGAAGCCGGTTATTACAGCCGCTTACGATGCCGAGCTATTCGGTCACTGGTGGTCCGAAGGACCTGAATGGCTCAACTTCATTTTCAGGAAAGCAGCTAAAAAAAACAGGGCGTTCAGGTTCACCACGCCTTCGGAATATATCTCTGAGAACAACCACGTCGAGACCGCCGTCCCTTGCATGTCAAGCTGGGGCCGCGGCGGATACAGTTCTACATGGATCAATGAATCCAACAGCTGGATATACAGGCACCTGCATAAGGCGGCCAAACAGATGACTGAATCCGCCGCCAGGAACCTCAACGCGCGCGGCCTGGTGAAGAGGGCGCTCAACCAGTCGGCAAGAGAACTCCTGCTGGCACAGTCAAGCGACTGGGCGTTCATGATGAAAACAGACAATGCCTCCGGATTCGCACGCAACAAATTCAGGGAACATATCGGAAACTTTTTAGCGCTGCAGGGAGAACTGGATTCAGGCAGCATAAATGAGACAAAACTCTCGATGATCGAAGACAAGAACTGCATTTTCCCTGATCTCAGTTACAAAATATATATCAGGGACCAGGATATGCGAAGACAGAACGAAAGCTACAAATTTACAGCTCCGACAATTTTATAGTAATATACCCGCGTTGATACACGCACTTGCTCGGAGGCCCAACAGACACTTCAAGGCCATAATTCCGGCATGTTGTAATAATAAATCATCATCTGAATTCAGTGAGTTATTCATGACGCGAATATTGAATAAAAATACGTTCGGGGCGGGCATGCATGCCCGCTCTTAATTAGAGTCAGGGTATAAACTCAATTTTTCTATCTGTCATTCCGGCAGTCCTTAAACCGGTCGAAGCGACTCTCGCGAGGACTTACATCGAGAATCCAGTGTTTTCAATGCGCTCTGGATGCCGGATCAAGTCCGGCATGACGACAAAGAGGCATTTATGCACGGACTGGATTACATCTATTTTACAGGAGGTTTCAATGAAGTCGAAAACTTGTATTTTTTCCGTTTTACTCTTATTTTCCCCTGTTATAGCGGCTGCGGCCGAAGCGTCCACAATCGACACTGGCGATACAGCCTGGCTGCTTATGTCAACCGCTCTCGTCATGCTTATGACGCCTGGACTGGCCTTCTTTTATGGCGGGATGTCAAGGCAAAAAAATGTCCTCGGAACCATAATGCACAGCTTTATTCTCCTCTGCGTGATAAGTGTGGTCTGGATACTATGGGGTTATACCCTGGACTTCGGCCCTGATAAAGCCGGAATAATCGGGAGCTTCGCGTGGTTCGGCCTGTCCGGCGTGGGCCAGGAGCCGGCGCCGATGGCTCCCACCGTCCCGCATCTCCTCTTTATGATGTTTCAGGGCATGTTTGCCGTCATCACCCCCGCCCTTATTACAGGGGCTTTCGCCGAAAGGATAAAGTTTTCGTCCTTTCTCGTCTTTTCAATTCTATGGGTCACTTTTGTCTATGCGCCGCTGGCGCACTGGGTATGGGGCGGAGGATGGATCGGCACCAAGTTGGGCGCCCTCGATTTCGCCGGCGGAACTGTAGTGCATATAAGCTCGGCCGTCGCCGCCATTACAGCTGCCGTTGTGATCGGTAAAAGGCGCGGCTACCCTCACGAGCCGATGCATCCGCACAATCTTCCGATGACTATTCTGGGCGCGGCTCTCCTCTGGTTCGGATGGTTCGGATTTAACGCGGGCAGCGCCCTCGCCGCCAACGGACTGGCGGCGCTTGCTTTCGTGACGACAAACACCGCGGCGGGCGCGGCGGCAACCGCCTGGGTGGTGGCTGAATGGATGCACAGAAAGAAACCGACGGCGCTCGGCGCGGTGAGCGGCGCGGTAGCGGGTCTCGTGGCAATAACACCGGCGGCAGGTTTTGTGAGCCCGATGTCCGCGATACTTATCGGAATCGGTGGGGGCCTCCTCTGTTATATCGCCGTGAACCTCAAGCCGAAGCTTGGATATGACGACTCACTCGATGTCCTCGGCATCCATGGAGTCGGCGGCACATGGGGCGCCATCGCAACCGGGTTGTTCGCCTCAACCGCTGTGAATCCAGCAGGCAAGAACGGCTTATTCTTCGGTGATTCATCCCTCCTGGTTACCCAGGCATTGGCGATACTGGCAACATATCTCTTTGTCTTTGTCTTCACGCTGGCGATACTCAAGGCCATCGACTGGACTATGGGCCTGAGGATATCCGAAGAGGATGAAGTAACAGGGCTTGACCAGACACAGCATGGAGAAAGCGGTTATTCATTTTAAGGTAAAGAAAGGGCCGGCAGGGGGGTTTTCTCACCCCTGCCCGGTATACAGGGAATATCCCGATCAGATCTGGTCCGGGAGCATATGCCGGATGATCCTGCCTTCAACCATATAGATAACCGTCTCTGCAATGTTAGTGGCATGGTCGGCGATTCTTTCGAGGTACTTCGAGATATAAGTAATTTTTACCGCCCTTGAAACCGTTGTCGGGTCCTGGATCATAATGAACATCAGTTCCTTCCAGACCATCTCATTCAGGTCATCGACCGAGTCGTCACGCATGATAACGTCCTTCGCCAACCTTACATCTTCATTAACAAAGGCGTCGATGGTATCACGGACCATACCCTGAGCTATTCTGGACATCCGGGGTATATCTATATAAGGTTTAAGCAAGGGTTCCTGGTTCAGCTCAAGCGCCCGTTCAGCGATATTGACCGCGTTGTCGCCAATTCTCTCCAGATCGGTCGTGATCTTCATCGCGGTAGTAATAAATCTCAGGTCTTTGCCCATCGGCTGTTTCAGTGCAAGAAGCCTGACACCCTCTTCATCTATATGTACATCATAGGCATTGATTTTATGGTCTTCCTTTATAACATTCCGGGCCAGCTCGGAGTCCCTCCCAACAAGGGACGCGACAGAGCCCTTGATGGCCGCCTCCACAAGCGCCGCCATTTTCAGCAGCATTTCTTTAAGGTGTTCCAGCTCCTCTATTCTTACTGTCATTATCAAAACCTCCTGTTGACGTAATCCCGGCTTTTCCGGAATTTATGGTTAATGAAGGTATTTTCTTTTTCATCATACCCCTCAATTTCAATCCCAATCATATAAAGCTTTAGATACGCTAAATCCAGGATCATCCATAGCGACCTGTGATATAATCCTGTGTGAGTTTGTGTTCAGGATTTACAAATATGCTGTTCGTGTCACCAACTTCTACGAGGTCGCCGAGATGAAAGAACGCGGTCCGCTGGGACACACGCGCCGCCTGCTGCATCGAGTGAGTTACAATAATAATCGTAAAATTCTGCCGCAATTCATCTATAAGTACCTCTATCTTCGCCGTTGCGATCGGATCAAGCGCTGAACAGGGCTCATCCATCAGGATCAGTTCCGGCTGAACGGAAATCGCGCGGGCGATACATAACCTCTGCTGCTGCCCGCCGGAAAGGCTTGTCCCTGGATGGTCAAGATAGTCCTTTACTTCTTTAAAAAGGCCCGCTTTCTCAAGACTCGTGATAACGATCTCGTCGAGTTCAGCCTTATTCCGGGCCAGACCGTGAATGCGCGGACCATAAGCAACGTTCTGATAAATAGTTTTGGGAAATGGATTAGGTTTCTGAAACACCATCCCGATCCGGGCGCGCAGCAGCACCGGATCCACATTCCTGTCATAGATATTTTCCCCATCCAGAATAATTTCGCCTTCAACCCTGCATGTCTTGATTGTATCATTCATCCGGTTAAGACAGCGAAGGAAAGTTGACTTGCCGCACCCGGATGGCCCGATAAAGGCGGTCACTTCTTTTTCAGCAATATCAACACCCACATTTTTAAGGGCATGCTTATCCCCGTAATAAACATTCACATTCCTGCAGGATATCTTTACGCTTTCGTCTTCGAGAAAAGGTTTGCCGACTGCTCTAATAATTTCATCACGTCTCATTGTATATTACACTTACCACCTTTGTTCGAATTTTTTCCGCAGTACAACCGCCAGCGCGTTCATGATTAACAGGAAAACCAGGAGCACGATTATAGCAGCCGATGTCCGCTCCACGAATGCCCGTTCCGGACTGTCCGCCCAAAGGTAAACCTGCACAGGCAGCACAGTGGCCTTGTCAAAGATTCCCGAGGGGACGTCCACAATAAAGGCCACCATCCCGATCATCAGTAACGGGGCGGTCTCACCCAGCGCCCGGGCCATACCGATGATAGTGCCTGTCAGCATTCCAGGAAGCGCAAGCGGCAATACATGATGCAGGACCGCCTGCATCCTGGAAGCTCCGACCCCCAGCGCTCCTTCCCTTATAGACAAAGGCACTGACTGCAGGGAGACACGCGAAGCAATTATTATGGTCGGCAGCGTCATCAGTGTAAGAACCAGTCCGCCGACAATCGGCGCAGAACGCGGTAATTCAAAAAAATTCAGAAACACGGCAAGGCCTAGAAGACCGAAAACGATTGATGGGACCGCCGCGAGATTATTGATATTCACTTCTATGATATCCGTCCAGATATTCTTCGGGGCAAACTCCTCAAGATAGATAGCAGTTGCAACCCCCAGTGGAAAAGAGAGCATCAATGTCACGAACATAGTATACAGCGACCCGACAACCGCCCCCCGGATTCCGGCCAGTTCCGGTTCCCTGGAATCGCCGTTTGTAAAGAACGCGACATTAAAACGCTTCTCTATCGCCCCTTTTTTGACTAATGTATCAACCCAGGCGGCCTTATCCGCTTTAACACGACTACCCCCCCCCCCACCTGTTTTAATATGCCCCTTTATCAACATATCAATGTCATCATCGGCAGGCACCCATACAGTCTGTGTCGTCCCGATAAGGCCTGGATCGGCCATCACCATTGTCCTTAGATGAAACGCCGCGCCACGACTGACCAGCGAATAGAGGTCCCGCTTCTGCCGCCTGGATTTAACCTCCGGAAACATCTCCCTGAGTGTTTTCTTAACAAGTCCACTGTAATTAGCTGATGATAATACATCGGGATCTCCGGAATGTTCAGGATCTATCACCGAGGCGTCAAAAGCAACATCAAGGCGGATAAACGTCTGTTCAAAGGCGCCATACCCGTTTTTTGTGATTGTAACAAACAGTACCGCCAGCATTAGCAATGCTATGAATATCGCGGCAATCCCGAGCGTTCTGAATATCTTCTCTTTTGCGTAGCGCCGTTTCAGCCCGGCCTTTATCAACTGTAGTCTTGGCCCGGAACCGTCCTGTCTCATTTCTGTTTCATTCATACTCTTCCCTGTATCTCCTTACTACATATAATGCGACAATATTCAAACAAAGAGTGATCACGAACAGGACCAGCCCGAGCGCGAACGCCGCCAGGGTCTTGGGGCTGTCAAATTCCTGGTCGCCTATCAGCAGAGTCACGATCTGCACGGTAAAAGTCGTCACCGCGTCAAGGGGATTGGCTGTCAGCCTGGCGGTAAGTCCGGCCGCCATGACCACGATCATCGTCTCACCGATCGCACGGGAGACAGCAAGCAGAATGCTGCCGACAATACCCGGCAGGGCCGCCGGTAACACCACACGGACAATAGTTTCAGACTGGGTCGCGCCCATGGCCAGCGATGCGTCCCGCAGGCTCTGCGGCACGGCATTGATGACGTCATCGGAAAGGGAGGAGACAAAAGGAATTATCATGATACCCATCACAAGGCCGGCGGCAAGCGCGCTCTCGGATGAAACATCCATACCTATTTTAGCCCCCACCTCCCTCAAAAAAGGTGACACGGTAAGCGCAGCGAAAAAACCGTATACAACAGTCGGAATACCGGCGAGTATTTCCAGAAGGGGTTTGACAGCGGTCCTGACATTTTCCGCGGCATATTCCGCCATATAAATCGCGGACATAAGCCCTACAGGCACCGCAACAAACATGGCAATCGCCGAAATCATCAGAGTGCCTGTTAAAAGTGGAATCATGCCAAAAGAACCGGCCGCCCCGACCTGGTCAGGGCGTATCGCCATCTGGGGACTCCAGTGCAGGCCGAACAGAAAATCGGTTATCGGTATCTTATTGAAAAATCTCAGCGACTCAAACAGCACCGACAATACAATGCCGATCGTCGTAAATATGGCTACGGTGGAACAGAGTATCATCATAACCTGAACAGCGCGTTCGACCTTAACGCGCGCCCGCATTGATGGACTGATATATCTCATGCTGAATCCCAGTCCGGCCGTGCAAATAGACATAATCACAGCCACAAGAGAAAGAAAACCGACGGCCCGAAGCCTGTTATAATGTTCCGCCGCAAGAAGCAGAAACTTATCAGCAGTGTCACTCGTGACAAGTCCGTCCGCCAGATTCACAATATCGTTAATAACAAGCGACATCTGTTCCTTGGGCAGGGACTGAATCTCCGGAGGCAGGCCGGATATGACGATGGACATAACCACGGAAGATTGAAAGACAAGCCAGAGCACCATGATTATAAGAGCCGGAAGTCCGCACCAGAGTGCCACATACAATCCATAGTAGCCCGGCAGCGAATGAAGCCTCCTGATTTCCCCATTGACGGTCCCGGCTGAGCGGCGGCGGCCCAAATAGAAACCAATTGCGGACAGAATTATGATTACTAATAAAAGTATGGAATATTTCATGGTATTTATCGTAATAATAACAACCGGCTAAACACAAGTTAATTACGTCATATTATACCCTAAGTTGAGCTATTCTTATTCCCTCTCCCCCTAACCCCCTCCCGCCTGGGGAGGGGGAATAACAGGGCACCCTCTCCTTTGACGGAGCGACTTTTCGCGGAGACCCGCTCCTTGACGGGGAGGCTCACCTTCCTGCTTCCCTCCCCCTTGACGGGGGAGGGTTAGGGTGGGGGGTGATTCAGCAACACAGTCCCGGTCAGTCCGGAATATTTACATCGAAAATTCCTTCAGATTTCTGCCGTCCTCGCGGTATTTTTCTCTCTCTTTGTCCGGCATGGGAATGAGACCTTTGTCGATCAGATAGCCCTCCGGGCCCCAGGCTTTTTCACTGGTAAACTCTTTGATATATCCTTTCATACCCGGAATCAATCCCACATGTGCCTTCTTTACATAGAAATAAAGAGGTCTTGAGATAGGATATTCACCGCTCGCTATATTTTCAAATTCCGGCTCTACGCCGTCAATGATACTGCCCTGTATTCTGTCGGCATTCTGGTCAAGGAATGAAAAGCCGAAGATACCGAAGGCATGGGGGTTGGCTTCGAGCTTCTTAACGATGAGCACGTCATTCTCACCAGCTTCGATATAGGCACCGTCTTCACGGATAGCATGGCAGATCGCCTTGTATCTCTTCTTGTCCTTTTTCTTTATCGCCTTTATCCAGCTGTATTGCTTGCACCCGCCTTCCATCGCCAATTCAGCGAAAGCATCCCTCGTACCTGATGTGGGGGGGGGGCCGAGGACCTCGATCTTTATGTCCGGAAGAGCCGGATTAATGTCCTTCCAGGTCTTATAGGGGTTCGGGATCAGGACCTCGCCAATACCGGATGGAACATCCTTGGCCAGAGCCAGGAAAAGGATTTTACGGCTGACATTCATTCTCCCTGCGTCCCGTGAATTAGCGATAACAATACCGTCATAACCGATCTTGATTTCGGTGAAGTCCTTTACGCCGTTTTTGGAGCATCTGTCAACTTCCGACTTTTTGATACGGCGGGAAGCATTTGCAATATCCGGGTGCCGAACACCAATACCTGAGCAAAACAGCTTCAGACCGCCGCCGGATCCGGTGGACTCAACCTTAGGTGTCTTGAACTTCGTAGTTTTGCCGAACTGTTCCGCGACAACCGTGGCAAACGGATAGACGGTTGACGAACCCACTATGCTGATATAATCACGTCCGGCCGCATCAGCATCCGGCATTAATGCAGGCATTATTAGTGTTGCCGCGGCAAACAACATTGAGGCCGCCGCCATTCCAAAGTTTCTTTTCATAATTGAAAGTCTCCTTTTCGATCTGCCGGTTTGTGCGCCCGGCATGTCGTATCTTTATATTATTTTACTGGAAAATCCGTCTGTATTCAGCAGATGATTGCAGTTAATTAATAAATCCTTTCACCTCCTTATATTTGAGTTACTATTAACCATCACCTGTAATTTACACGAATTATATTACACCTTAATGAAAAAATGGTTACAATACCGTTACATTCGCCTCCGTAGGGGCCAACCTGCGTGTCCGCCCTGATGATACTTGCATACAGATACCGAACAGAGTAATATAAAAGTACCACTTAAAGTACTTCAGGAGGTATTAATTATGAGATCAATCGCAGCACAGGACATAAAACGCAGGGGTATTGGCGCTGTTGACGAAGCTTTAAAGGAGGGGCCGGTCCATGTTATCAAGAATAACCGCCCTCAATATGTTGTAGTCTCTGAAGAGCGTTATCAGGAGCTTCTCGAAGCTGAGGATGAAGCATACATCTCCAGGGTAAAGGCATCTCTTGAGGATGTCACTGCCGGGCTGACGAGAAAGTTCAAAAGCGCTGATGAACTTTTGAAGGCACTGGATGAGGAAGATGAAGAATAGGAATGCATGAGCTTGTAACAACCCGGCACTTTATGAGAAACGCAAAAAAGTTCCTCCATAAACATCCGGATTTAAGGGAACGCCTGGCAAATTTGATCGACGACCTGAGAGATGATCCGTTTCAGCCACACCTTAAGCTGCATTCACTCGGCGGAATACTCGAAGGCATCTTTGCCGCGAGCATCACTCATAGTTACAGATTAACACTTAGCCTGAAAATAACGGAAAAGGAAATAATCCTTCTCGATATAGGTAGTCATGATGATGTTTATAGAAATAGAAAAGTAGGGTAATTCATGAATTCCCCCTGCAAACCGACACAATATGAAAAAATCAGAGCGTTATAACACATCGTATTTGATAGAAGACCAGTTTGAGCCAGGGTCGCGTGGCAGGGTACTCAGAAACCTTTTGTAAATTGCCCGAAAGCGTGAAATGGATGTTTTTGAGGCTGAGCAGTACACGCTGGTGCAGCTGAAACTGATGGGGATGTATTCGAGAGAGCATCGTTTTTCGGCAGCAGATATATGCACTATACACAGGGAATGGCTTGGCGATGTGTATGAGTGGGCCGGACAATTCAGGAATGTGAATATTTTAAAGGGCGACTTTACATTTGCGAGGGCGCGTCATGTGCCACAATTGATGAAAAACTTTGAGAAGGATGTGCTGAAGAAATATACACCCTGTATATTTACGAGCGACGATGAAATTGTTGCCGCGCTTGCTGTAGTCCATACGGAAATGATGCTGATTCATCCTTTCCGTGAAGGAAACGGGCGGGCGGGGAGACTGCTTTCAGTCTTAATGGCATTGCAGGCAGGACTGAGAGGTCTTGATTTTTCCGGAATACGGGGTAAAAAGCGGCAAGAATATTTTAGAGCGCTGTTCAGGCCGGCATGGGGCAGGATTATGAACCTATGAAAGCGGTTTTCAGGTCCGTGCTTTCCCGGACGAGACGGTAGTACCTGTTTTTACCCGGGCAATATTCTTTACGGCCTTCCTGGCGGGTGCATGAACCCCCTCAATGGCAGAAGATGAGACAGTAACAATTTCAATAATTTGCTTGCGTACCTTGGGGTTTTTAAGGTACGGGTTAGTTTCAAGTAACGATTTTTTAGACATATTATATTTTAACATACTGAAAGGCAATTAATGAGCCCTGCACAGATTGTTCAAAAACTCTGGAATTACTGTAACGTTCTCCGTGACGATGGGATGAGTTACCGTAATTATGTGGAACAGCTCACGTATCGGCTGTTTTTCGAGATGATGGATGAGCGCTCAAAGCCTCC
>JAJRYC010000050.1 GCA_024275975.1 Nitrospirota bacterium
AGGAACAGGCTTGATCATGGTGATCCGGTTGAATACCTTTCCCCGGGGCTGGAAGAAAAAGTCTTCGAAATCGGTTCGATGAAAGATAAGGACGGGACGGATATAGATTCGGCAAGAAACGGGGATATGGTATTCATCACAGTTCCTGATGGAGTAAGAAGGAACGACCTGATACGGAGGAAAAAAGGATCCAGCGCCGCGCAGCGGAATACGGCACATGTCCAGGGAGAAAGCGGATGCTGAGCAAGTTCTTCCTTTTCTATGTCCTCTACTGGATGCTGGGAAACCCGATCATCGCGCTTCTGGTTATACTCCTCCTGTCTTTCACTATAGACAGGACTTTTTTCGGCATTGTCCCTGACCCATTAAAGGCATTCAAGGCAGCGGGAAGGATAAAGGAACTCCGGAGGATCGTGGAGATAAATCCGTATGACGCCCGGTCCCTGAAGGAACTCGGCATATTTATGTTCGAAAAGAAAAAATACGGAAAGGCCGTCGAATATTTCGAAAAGGCGGCAAACAAGATGTCTGATGATGCCGAATTCAACTACTACTACGGCATCTCGCTAGCAAGAAACGGGGACATCCGGAAAGGGTGGGAGTATATTGCCGCTGCTTTAGAGGCTTCACCCGGTCTCAAATACGGAGAACCGTATCTTATGATGGCCGAGGTGTTCATCGACAGCGGCGACTACAAAAGCGCCCTGCCGCTGCTCGAGAGTTTTGTGAAGATACACACTTCAAGTTCGAGGGGTTTTTATCAGATGGGCCTTGTCAAATTGAAGCTGGGCATGAAGGAAGAAGGCATGCAATATCTGAAAAAATCGGTAGAGGTCTTTAAAGCCTCCCCCCGCTTTAAGCGCAAAATCGACAGGAAATGGGCCTGGAAGGCGAGGGCTTTGCTGAAAAAAGGTATTTAGCGCCGGATTTAACAAGCTCATAATAGAGAAATACAGCATAGGATGCCTGCAGTTTCTTCCCTTGAGTTTGATTCCCCCCCTGTAATTTCCTGATGAAATGCAGGAGACTTTCCTGGTTTGAATTAGCGAAGCGATCCTTTTGTCAAAAAACCAGATAATACCGCAGCCACTTTCTGTACTCATAATGGTATTTCTCAGGAATCGCCATTTTACCAAAAAAGCATTAAAACGAGTTCTTGCCTGCCTGTGCAGATGGCAGTCAGGTGTCTGCAGAAATATCGAGCATGGTAGATATCCAGATTTCTGCATATCATCACAAAACGGGTGATATACAACTACTTAAATATTGTAAGTACATAGAAAGTAAGAAAACTCTGTTGCCCCTGCCTGCCCGTTGACTTTTATATTTGGACATTTGTCATGGTGATTTTGTTAGTATACAGAAATCTGTATACTAACTGGTTATGCATCAATAATGCATAGATATTGACATTCTCTTTTTTTTTGCATATACTTTGACAAAATGACAAAATTAATCCCGTGGAGAAAGCAAAGAATGGCGAAAAACTCTAAGCAATTTACCTATGTACGAGAAAAAGCAGGATTATCAATTCAGGATATTTCCAATATTACAGGTTACAGTCTGCGAACTGTTTATCGTTGGGAAAACAATGAAACAAAGCCAAAAAAAATTATATGGGATCAATTGCTAAAAATTTCAGAGCCGGTTACTCTGTACAATGTAAATTCTGATGGATTTAAATTTATAGATTTATTTGCAGGTATTGGCGGAATGCGCATGGCCTTTGAATCAGTAGGTGGCAAATGCGTCTTTACGAGCGAGTGGAATAAATTTAGCAGGCAAACTTATCTTGCAAATTTTGAGTGCGATCATGAAATTGCAGGTGATATTACACAAATAAAAGCTGAGGACATACCTGAGCATGATGTATTATTAGCAGGGTTTCCTTGTCAGCCCTTTTCCATCGCTGGTGTTTCAAAAAAGAACGCATTAGGCCTGCCTCATGGTTTTGGCTGTAAAGCACAAGGCACACTTTTTTTTGATGTAGCCAGAATTATTGATCACCATCGGCCGAAAGCTTTTTTGCTCGAAAATGTAAAGAATCTTGAAAGACATGATAAGGGGAAAACTTTCAGTATTATTAAAGAAACTCTTGACGAACTCGGATATCATTATGATTGGAAGGTTATTGATGCCAAAAGTTGGCGACCTCAACACAGGGAACGCATATTTATAGCTGGTTTCAGAGAGGATTGCGGCTTTTCATTTGATGACATGCACATACCTGAACCAACAAACGGGCCTAAACTTGAATCAATTCTTCACTCTGAAAATGGAAGTGAAGAAGCATACCCGCCATATACTATTGGAGCTAAAGCGAAGGTATCAGGAAAATATACTTTGTCTGATCATTTATGGCAATATCTGCAAAAATATGCTGAGAAACATCGTGCAAAAGGAAATGGTTTTGGTTTTGGACTTGTCAAACCTGATGATATATCGAGAACTCTATCGGCTCGTTATTATAAAGATGGCTCTGAAATACTTGTCAGACAAAGTAGAAAAAATCCACGACGACTTACTCCCCGTGAGTGCGCAAGGCTAATTGGATTTGACAAGCAAGGTGATAAGCGGTTCATTATTCCGGTATCAGATACACAAGCATACAAACAGTTCGGTAACGCCGTTGTTGTGGATGTTGTAGAGGCTGTTGCTTCGTACATGCGTCCATATTTGTCAGGCTATGTAGGACTCAACAAGAGTCAATTGTCCTTTTTGCCGTCCTTTCGCAAACAGGAGAGAGTTGTAAGCAATTATGGTTGATGTCGTTTCAAAGCATAAAAGAAGTGAAATGATGGCAGGCATACAGGGCAAGAACACAAAGCCCGAGATGGTGATAAGAAAGAAATTGCATTCATTAGGCTACCGTTATAGGCTACACTATAAAAAACTCCCTGGAAACCCGGACATGGTTTTTCCAAAATACATGGCCGCAGTATTTATTAACGGGTGCTTTTGGCACAAACATATCTGCCACTTATTCAAGTGGCCGTCAACTCGTGCCACATTCTGGAAAAATAAAATAGAAGATAACAGAAAGAGGGATCAAAGAAATAAGAGGGAACTTCTAAAAGCTGGCTGGCGTGTCCTAGTTGTATGGGAGTGTAGCTTGAAGGGTAAGAAGAAGCTCCCCATTGAAAAAATCATAAGCCATATAACAACATGGTTGCATTCACAAAAAAGAAGCATTGATATATCAGGCAAACTACAGAAAATATGAGAACAGGCCATTTATCAGAATATTTTGAAGGAGTAGCCGTCAAGCGGTTAACTGCTGTAGAGGTTGATCCTGCTACTTCAAATCAGCATGAATTTAATGGTGCACAGGAATTAAAAGAATTGTTTGGCATGGAACGGCAAAAATTCCCTGCACGGTTCATCTATCTTGGAATAGATGATGAGCGCATTTCTACCGAAAGAGACTTTGTTACATGGTATGATGCAAGAGAAAATCATCCTGTCAGATCCGAGCATCGTTTGTACTTCCCGAGCAATTCAGTCACAGAGTCAGCATCTGAGGGTGACTTGCTCATAATTGCCACTAGAAGCAAGAAAGATGTCTTGGTTGTAATTGCTCAGGCCTCATCTACATATGAAAGTCAGTTACTGTGGCTTTTCGGTTTTCCCCAAACAACCTCAAAATTTCAAACAAGTGATCTTCATGGTGACGAAGATAAAAAACTGGAATTTGCAACACGATTAATTCTAGAGTCAATAGGTGTCGAGGTTGAAAGTGCTGATGAAAATTGGTTAGATCGAATCTTTGCCAAATTTGGTGAAGTTTTCCCCGTAACCAGAGTATTTTCATCTTTTGCCAGAGAAACCGCAACAGAGATTGATGTTTTGGCATATCCTGATTCAGCATTGATGTCATGGATTGATCATGAGGAAATGCTATTCAGAACTCTTGAAAAACACATTGTTGAAAAAAGGCTTGAATACGGGTTTACAGATGTTGATGATTTCATCAGCTACTCCCTTAGTATTCAAAATCGGCGCAAATCCCGAGTAGGTCATGCACTTGAAAATCACCTTGAACATCTTTTTTCATCGCACTCTATCAAATATTCAAGAGGGGCATTAACAGAGAACAGAGCGAAACCGGACTTTCTGTTTCCTGGAATAACATACTATAGGAAGCCCGAGTTCCCTGATTCAGGTCTGACAATGCTTGGAGTAAAATCTACTTGCAAAGACAGGTGGCGTCAGGTTCTTTCAGAGGCACAACGGATAGATTCAAAGCACCTTTTCACATTAGAACCAGGCATTAGCACAAACCAGACTGAGGAAATGCAATCTCATTCATTACAACTTGTTTTACCTGAGCATTTACACGAAACGTATAACGATTCTCAACGATCATGGTTAATGAGCCTCAGTAGTTTTATTGAGGTAGTGCGAAATAAGCAAGATTAAAAAAGCATAACAAAAAAGTGCAGTGAATGCAGACCAGCAGTGTTGATTTGGTTTTTGATGGTTTTCAATTATCAAAACAGTTTTCAAGCATGTTAGTACCATACAGGTCTACATCACTGAATTCAGTCGTTAGCCCTAATATCATACACTGGGAGTGTTCTTGAAAGCCCAAACAATATTTATTGATCTTCTTCTGAAAGAATGGCTACTCATTGCATCTGGCATTGGGTTGGTATTGACGGCTTTTTATACAAAACAATTTCCGGTTTACTCAAGCAATGAAATACAGGTGTTGTTTATCCTGTTTTTATTGTTTGTTGTAGTGAATGGTTTGCAGAAAAGCGGCCTCATCTTAAAAATCGCCCAAAGCATAGAAAAAGGAAAAGCCATACCATTAAAATTGGTGCTAACAACTTTTTTCTTATCCATGCTGGTAACAAACGATATTGCTTTAGTCGTCATCGTTCCGCTTACATTAGCACTTAACATCAGCCGAAAAGATATTTTGGTTATCTTGGAGGCGTTAGCCGCCAATTCTGGCTCCGCATTAACACCTGTCGGCAATCCTCAGAATCTTTTTATTTATTGGTATTATGACATTCACCCAGTTACATTTGTAAAGACAATCGCCCCATTTTCTTTAGTTTTTCTTGGGTTGCTAATCGTTTCTTCACTTTTTGTTAATTTACGAAATGATTTACAAGGAAGCCAATTACAAAAAATCCACAAAAAGGCCTATATTTATGGTGTTTTTCTTGCGGTTGTTCTTCTAACGGTCTTTCATGTTCTTCCTATTTTGGCTGGGGTTATTGTCATCATTTTTGCGCTCATATTCGACCGGAAAGCCCTGCGTGTTGATTATGCGCTACTTTTCACTTTCCTATTCTTTTTTGGTATTGCTGATAATCTAAAGGTTATACTGGCTTCTGAAATTGCCCATTCAGGGCATATTTTTCTGCTTTCAGCTTTGGCAAGTCAAGTTATGAGCAATGTTCCAGCAACACTATTGTTTGCAAAATTTACATTGAATTGGCAGGCTCTGTTATGGGGTGCAAATGCAGGTGGGTTTGGTAGCTTATTTGGTTCGTTGGCAAATTTGATAGCCTATAAAATATACGTTGCACATGAAAATACAAATAATACAGCTGAATTTACCGTAAGATTTCTTTTAATGGGTTATGCGGCATTGTTTGTGTCAATAGGATTATATTTCCTGAGTTTCTGGACTGACTCGAGTTAGCGGCTTAACATGCATTTTGCAATGATAACAAGAAAATGGCGTTGTCATAGAAGGACACAGAAGGGTTGAAAGGAAGGTGTCTAAATGGCTTTTACACACTTATTGACAACACTCCCTTTAGTTTTGCATAGTGTACAAGAATCTTCCCAAAGTCCCTGCACAAGGTGAACGACTGGTTAGCCAATTTTTATATTTCTTCTTTTTCAAGACGTGATCTCCATGTTTGCGGTTCTCGACTCAAATGCATTACTGCAACAATGAGTAACATTTCTTCTATAATCTGATAAATAACACCATATGGGAATCTATTAGTTCTGCAACGACGGGTGCGTTTTGAAAGTTTAGCCCAAGCTTCGGGATACTGAATAATTCGTTGAATCGTCCTATTGACTTCCGCAGCAAATTCATAACCAAGCCCCTCACTCTGCGTATTGTAAAAAGAAACAGCGTCCAAGAACTCAGCTTCTGCAGGAGCAAGAAATTTAATTTCCATTATTTTTTATGTTTTTCAATTTTTTCAAATACTTTTTTTGCCGAGGTTGCTGATATTTCGCCACGCTCAAACGCATCAATACGACTTTCGGCTTCTTGAGCCCACAAAGCATCGATTCTTTTTCTGGAAGGAAACTCAAAACTAGATAAAAGATTCTCAATAAGCTCTGCGCGTTCCGTGGGTGGCAATTTCAATGCCTCGGATAGAATCTGCGCTCCATGTTTAGGCATATACACCTCCCTATTGCTTTAATATTTATAGTTTAGCATATTTCAACAGTACCCTCTAATCAACGATTATTATATGATAACAGCTTGATTTAGCTTTAACTGCCTGTGACTCAATACCGTTTTTCCCGTCTATAATAGCCACTTAACGGCATCTTCCCATTTGACAGGGTACAGGCTGGGAGCCCCCGGCAGTTCAGACCCGAGAAACTATCGTTCGATGGACCCCATTAGCCACAGATGCTCCCATTGCCACTCTGTTTATCATATTACATAAAGAAGGCTCCTCCTGTTTTCCTCTTCCTGTTGCTTATTCTATTTTTCTATTATGGACCCTTATCCGGCCCTCACCTCGCAGTGATGCCCTTGCCCTTCTTCTAACCTTCGGCTCCGCACCTGGTCCGGGGACTTTCACCCCGTTAGTCCTATGCCATTCCCGGCACACACGCAGGCAGGTTTTTTATTCAAGCTGAGATACTATCCGGATTTCTGCCATAAATATGATTTCTGAAGTGGTCGGACCGGAAAGTCTTGCGCATTTCATCGCATGCCTGACTTTGGGGCCGTTGGATCCTAAGTTGCATAACTTATTCGTTCTTTTTCTCCTCTAATTTTGCAATCGCACGAGTTATACAGGATGTGCCCACGCCTAAGTTATCCCCTAACCTCTGTTAAAAATCCACTCTGTCCGGATCACTGCTCCCTCATATTAAACATGTAATGGTCTTGCCATCTTGTCCCCTAATTATGACTGCCGATGATTTGATAGATTAAAAAATTGTGATTTTAAGGTTGAATGGACAAATTCAATTATAGCTTCCCTCTCAAAACTTAACACACCCTTAATACCTCTGTAACATTGCTTTGATAATCTGAAGTTGAAATCTATAAAAAAAGGAGGCTGGATAATGACACTTGATATTAGAGGTCTTCCGTATGTCGATGCTTTTAAGCAGGTGAAGGACGCTGTTTCACGTATCCATGCGTACGACGAAGATGTAATAGTCTTTGTTAACGCCAATGAACACGAGAAATGCAACCTCATCAAGGGTTTTGTCGAAATATTACTGGAATGCAAAACAGTAATTGAAAAAACAGGCGAGTATTACATCCTGCGAATATTCCGGGAGCTACAGGTAGCGGGAGGCTAAAAAGCCCCATGGAGAACAGAATGCAGTTCAGCGAAAACAGGCGAATAGCCCTCGTTGCGCATGATAATATGAAGAAGGACCTTATTGAATGGGCGGCCTTTAACAAAGTGTTGCTGCAAAAACACTTTTTATACGCAACGGGCACGACCGGCAAAATCTTATCCAGTGCGGTAGGCCTGGGCATCAACTGTCTCAGGAGCGGGCCGCTTGGTGGAGACCAGCAGATAGGCGCGAAAATCGTTGAAGGGGACATCGATATTTTAATCTTCTTCTGGGACCCGCTGGAACCTCACCCGCATGATGTCGATGTGAAGGCACTGCTAAGAATAGCCGTTGTTTATAATGTTCCGACCGCCTGCAACCGAACCACCGCTGACTTCATCATCTCTTCGCCCCTTATGGACGCCGATGACACCAAGCTTTTTAATGAGGTCCTGAAAAATTAAAACATTTACTGATCGATCATGTAGGGAAACGTGAACCCACAAGTTGTTGTTACCCATTGGGTACAGCCGGAAATAATTGCGTATTTGAACCGGTTTTTCGAAGTCGTTCCAAACACAACGGATCAGACCTTGCCTGGAGAAGAGATTCTCCGCCGTTCCAGGGAGGCGCAGGCAATAATGGTATTCATGGCTGATACCATTGATGAAAGGTTCCTGAAGTCCTGTCCGGATATTAAAATCATTGCGGCCGCTTTGAAGGGATATGATAATTTTGATGTCGAGGCATGCACCCGGCACGGGGTGTGGTTTGCGATTGTACCGGATTTGCTTACCATAACAACCGCTGAACTTACGATCGGCCTGCTCATCGGCCTGTCAAGAAATATGTTGCCCGGCGATCATTTTGTTCGCAGCGGTATGTTTCAGGGATGGCGTCCGCATTTGTACGGCAATGAACTCTGCGGCCAGACAGTGGGTATAATCGGTATGGGCTCGGTCGGCAAGGCCGTGGCCAGGAGGCTGCTTGGCTTCCAGATGAATGTAATCTACAATGATAAAATCCCTTTACCGGCAATTCAGGAAGAACTGCTTGGGGTTGAACATGTTTCTCTCGATGAACTTTTGCAGCGCAGCAACTTTGTAGTACCCCTGGTGCCGCTTATTCGGGAGACAAAACATCTCATCAATAGCGACGCCATAGCGCGGATGTCCCCATACGCATTCATCATCAATGCGGGCAGAGGATCAGTCGTTGACGAGCAGGCCGTAGCCCATGCCCTGGAGACCGGCCGCCTGGCCGGTTATGCGGCGGATGTTTTCGAGATGGAGGATTGGGCGCGGACAGACCGGCCCGGAAAGATTCCCGAATCGCTGCTGAAAAATACCCGGCAGACATTTTTCACGCCACACCTCGGCTCTGCCGCGGAAAATATCAGGAAAGCAATTGCAATGGACGCCGCCCGCAATATTGTTCAGGCCCTTACCGGAAAGAGACCCCATGGCGCCATTAATAATCCCAATATTGCAGAAGCCGTCCATTGAGGAATGAAAATGAGGTCCGGGCTTTTCCCCGAGATCACGCCCAACCCTAAGACTTAACACACCCTTAATATTGCCGTAACATGGCAGTGTTATGATCTGTCTGAACGGTACAACGAAACCGCGAACTCATATTGATTCGGAGGATGACATGATATGCAAATTTTATCATAAAAAAGCGGCCAGATGTATGAATGGATTGCCGTTGGCGCCGCCTTACGGCAAGTTTATCTGCAGCAAGTTTCCTGAAAAATGTCGTGTATTTCTGTGGAAGCGCGATGCTTTCAGGGAGAATGTAAAACCCTACGAAGGGGGGACAATCGAGGGAAGTATCGGGGCGATGGGGAAACTGAAGACGTTCAGTGACAACCCGGTCGCTTCTTAATCGTTGTTGTAGTTTTTTTGGCTCGAGCTGGTGGTGAAGGCAAAGATGTTGATAACCTGAAAAAATTTTCCAAGGAGGCATTTCGTGAAGACAGAGCATCATTTTAATGGATTTTTCGCTGTAAGCTTTATATTTCTTCTTTTCGCCGGCTTGATGGTTTTCCTCCCAAAGGCCGCAAGGGCCGAAAGCCCGGAGGAGTGGTTTGAAGATGGGAGGGAAGCTGTTGAGGCTGCCATGAAACTTAAACATGACAGGAAGCATGCAAAGAATGTAATCCTTTTTATAGGCGATGGAATGGGTGTGTCGACTGTAACCGCCGCCCGAATCCTTGATGGGCAGATAAAGGGAGCAACCGGGGAGGAGAACCTGTTGAGCTTTGAAAAACTGCCTTATCTTGCGCTTTCAAAGACCTATAATACCAACCAGCAGGTACCGGATTCGGCTGGGGCCATGACGGCAATCGTGACAGGGGTGAAAACCAGGGCAGGCCTTATAGCTGTCAACCAGGATGTTATCCGGGGCGATTACCTGACTGTTTCGGGAAATGAACTGACCACCATCCTCGAAATAGCGGAGAACTCCGGGATGTCAACCGGTGTGGTTACTACAACCCGGGTGACCCACGCAACCCCGGCCGCAACCTACGCGCACAGCCCCGAGCGTAACTGGGAAGATGATCACGACCTTCCCGCTGACGCGTTGGCGGCCGACTTCCCGGATATTGCCCGTCAATTAATAGAGTTTCCTTATGGAGACGGTCTGGAGGTTGTACTCGGTGGCGGTCGCCGCAGCTTTCTGCCGAGAACAATATCAGACCCCGAGTATCCGGCCAAAACAGGTGAACGTGATGACGGACGCTACCTGGCGGAAGAGTGGCAGGACAAGAATCCCCTTTCAGCCTATGTATGGAACAGGACGCAGTTCAATGCCATAGACCCTTACAGGACAGAACACCTGCTGGGGTTGTTTGAACCCGGTCATATGAATTATGAGCATGACCGCGGCGGCGATGCAGCAGGAGAACCATCTCTAAGCGAGATGACCTCAAAAGCCATTGATATCCTCTCAAAGAATCAAAAAGGCTTTTTCCTGATGGTTGAAGGAGGCAGGATCGACCATGCCAGTCATGCCGGCAACGCCTTTCGCGCCTTGACGGAAGCCATTGAATTCTCGAATGCAGTTAAGACGGCCATCGAAAAGATCAACCGGGAAGAGACGCTGATTATAGTCACGGCAGACCATAGTCATGTCTTCACGATGGCCGGTTATCCGACCCGTGGAAACGATATCCTGGGTAAAGTAATAGGTAACGACAGCAGTGGCGAGTCCTTGACGGATTATGCAACCGATGCAAACGGCCTACCGTATACCACTCTTGGATATGCCAATGGCCCCGGCTACATCCCGGGAGACAGGCCCGACCTTACCGGTGTTGATACCGCTGATCCTGACTATAAACAGGAGGCCACGCTTCCCAGCCACAGCGAGACACATTCCGGGGAGGACGTTGCAGTCTATGCCGGAGGGCCGGGAGCGAGTCTGCTGCACGGTGTCCAGGAGCAGAACGTAATTTATCACATCATTGCAGAGGCATTAAAGACAGAATAAAGGTCCCTGTTAAGCTGCAAGTCATTATACGGCGTTATACGGAAAGCACAATAAATAAGAGAACCAAGGAGAAGAAAAATGAGAGCGATCCCGAGATTCATGAAGATGTTTTTTGCTGTACTGGCAATTGCCACAATCGTAACTGCCTACATTCCGCAAACCGTGGAGGCCACCGGAATAACCGTTTATAAGGATGACGACAAATATCTTAAGATAGGCGGCAGGATTCAGTTGCAGTACCACTATAAGGATCCCGACGATGGAGATTCCAGCGACAAAGTGTTTTTTCGCCGCTTCCGTCCTTACATTGAGGGCAGTCTGCACAAAGACTGGAAGGGCAAGTTTCAGTGGGATATGGGCACTGCCAATGGTGATAACGAAATTTCAATAAAAGACGCTTACATGCAGTATAAGGGGTTACCAAACTTAAAGATATCCGTTGGTAACGCGAATTTTCCCTTTTCCCGAGAGTTGCTGACTTCCTCCAAAAAGCAGCAGCTTGTGGAGCGTACATTTGTAGGTGACCACAATTACGGCACCCCTGACCGGAATGCAGGCATCCACATCACCGGCCATAACAATGACAATAAACTGACCTACGGCTTTTCCATCGCATCGGCCTCCATTGACCCTGACGCCGGCAAACTGGATTTTGATACCCCTGTTAACAGGGATAAAGATTTCAATGAGGGATGGATAGTTGGCGGCCGTCTGGACTACCATCCTTTGGGTAATCTGAAATTCTCCCAGGGTGACTTCAGCCGCGAGACCAGGGCCACCATCGGGGTTGCCGCCTTTACATGGGTCAATGATGATGATAACAATACCCGCACCACGAACGGTGTTGCCGATGATCCTTCCAAACCTGATGTAGACAAGGTAACCGGCCTTGAATTAAGCAGCGCCTTTCGGAGCGCCGGATTTTCCGTTCATGCCCAGTATAACCTGTTCAAGGCTGACACCGTGGATGGAACTGTAACCGCTGGTATCTACGAAAACGGCAGCACCGACCTTAAGACTTACGCCATTGAGGGCGGATACATGATAGTACCCGACAAAATCGAGATCGTCACGGCATATCAGGCGCTGGACGCCGATAACTACGCTGACACATGGACCCGCACATCCGTCGGCGCCAACTGGTTCATACAAAAACATGACATCAAGGTGCAGCTGGCTTACAGGATGGGGAAGAACCTGAAGGGTGTTACGGATAATGATGAGAACGAGCTGTTCCTGCAGGCGCAGTACGTATTTTAAGGCAGGTGGAATAATACGGATTTCATTATAGCGCCGATGGGTCTATCATGAAAATCTAATATTACTAAACAGGATTAACGAATAATAATGGCATCACCATTTTCAACCTGCCCTCGGGCGGGGGCTGCGGCCCCCGCCCTTCTTTTTTTCGCGGTATTGCAAGAGGATTTGCGTTAATGCGGACTGTTCGTGGATAAGATTCCAATAAAATCAATGTGTTATGCCTGGCATGGATAGTGCATTAATAATTAACAAGAAAGCGAAAAGGAGGACAGTAAGATGAAAGATACAAGATACTCAAAAAAATTAGCATATATGGGAGCAGGATGCGGTTTGGTGCTATTTGCGATATTCGGACTTCTCCCCGGATCATTTATCGGCGGAGTCATGGGGCTTAATCTGGCGGGCACCATTCTCGGGACACCTGTTGTATCTGGACTGCTCGCAAGGCTGATAGTGGCGGCCTCGATGGTAATCGGGGTGATGGTAGCTGCTGTCATGTTCATAACAGCAACTTCTACAGCAGGATGGTTGATCGGGACCGTGATAGAAGCATTAAGGGCAGAGAAGAGAGATATGAAGGCGGCAGAGCATAAATAAATAATCAATAAATAATAAGGAGGATAATACCATGACGGCAGAACGGCAGAACACACTGAAGATAGGAACAAAGATCGGGGCGGCAATAGGGATAATAGGGTTTCTGGCATTTGGAATAGTCCCTGGGTTTTACTTTGGAAGTTACGGGGTGCTGGTGCTGTTGAGCCATCTTGCGGGCGGACCGGTAGCGCCGACGACGATAGTCAGGATGCTTACGGTAGTGGGCATAATGCTCGGAATCTTCTGCACCGGCGCGGTCAGTATCGTGGTCGGCTCGGTATTCGGCACAAGCCTGGCGTATGTGGTTGATGTA
>JAJRYC010000051.1 GCA_024275975.1 Nitrospirota bacterium
CAGGAACTGAATATCTCTTTCTTGATGAGCCCACGGCATCACTTGACCCCCTCAATACCGAGATTATAGAGACTGCCTTGCGTGATATTGGGCGCGGCAATGGAATGACGGTTGTAATGGTAACTCACAATATGTTTCAGGAAAAGAGGGTTGCGGACAGGGTTATCTTTATGTATCGTGGATCGATTGTTGAAGAGGCGGACAGTGAGAAGATTTTCTCCAGCCCCAGGGAAGACCTGACGCGTGGATTTATCTCGGGAACAATGGTCTGGTAAAAGCGGCGCGCCACCGGGGCCCTGAATTTGATCGCTAAGAGTTATGGACTGGCCATGCCGAACTCTCTTATTTCGGCATAGCTGAAGACAGGTCCGTCAGTACATACATATCTGCCGTCGGAATAGCAATGTCCGCACTTTCCGACACCGCATTTCATATGGGCCTCTATCGTAGTGATTATATTTTCGGCCGGCATGCCCAGAAGGGAAAGGTCATGCATCGCTGCATTGATCATCACGTGAGGCCCGCATATAAAGGCATAACCCGATTCAAAGGAGATGCTCTGCCTGTTAATATGTTCCGTGACCAGGCCGAAGCTGCATTCCCATTCTTTGCACTCCACATCAATAGTCAGAGTAAGGTCGATGCCGTTTTCCTTCCAGTTCTGAGTCTCAGGCATAAAAAGAACCTCCGTGGGAGTTTTAGAGCCGTATATCAACGCTATCTTCCCGAAATTCTTTCTCTTTTCGATAACCAGATTTATCAGAGACCTTAACGGCGCTATCCCGATTCCACCTGCGATAAAAAGAACGTCTTTTCCGTACGCGTCTTCAAAAGGGAACCTGTTTCCAAGAGGCCCGCGAATACCGATGCTGTCTCCGGGATTTAACCGGTGCAGGGCTGATGTAACAAAGCCGGCTTTCCTTATACAGAGTTCGATATCCTGATGGATTTCGGAAGTCGATGTGATCGATATGGGAACTTCGCCCGCGCCCCATATCGAAGCCATCACAAACTGACCCGGGCTGTAAAAAAAACTCTGGGGTTTCCGCAGTTTATAAAGCTTCACGTCCGGTGTCAGGTCAATTACATCGTTTATCTTCGCATCCACCGGCAGGTAGAGTCCTTTTTTGTTCTTATTTTTCATCTATGACCACCTTAAAACTCACTTTGTTAATCCAGCTTATTTGCTATCGTCGCTATATCGATTCTGCCGGGACATGTAATCGTGCACCTGCCGCAGCCGACACATCCGAATCTGCCGAACTGCTCGGGATAGTATAGAAGCTTATGGAAGTACCAGCGCTTGGTCCGCATGATTTTTTTTCCGGCAGGCAGCACATTCCCTGCCATCTTCGTAAATCCCTTGAACATGCATGTGTCCCAGAGCCGCATCCTCGTGCCTTTATTATCCTTCTCTTTCCAGTCAATTACATTGAAACAGGTGCACAAAGGGCATTCATAGACACATCCTCCGCATTCGAAACATCTGGACGCAACAGATTCCCAGAAAGAATCCGGAACCTTTCCAGCAAGTATCTTCTGCCTGACATTTTCGAGCGTTATCCTCTTTTCGAATATTGATTGAGAACTCAGGAGCACTTCATACTGATCGTCACGGTCTGCCTTTTCAGGGAGCAGGAAGAGATGCATGAAGCCGTTTATCATCCGGAGACCTTCCCTTGAACCCGCCTGCACAAGATATCTGTCGCCTAAATCGGTGAACTGCAGATCAAAGCCCGTCTTCAGTGCCGGCCCTGTGCCGAGCCCTGAACAGAAGCAGGTTGGGTCGGGGTTATTGCATGCTATGGAGATGAAGCATGTATTTCTTCTCCTGCTCATATAAAAATCATCTTCCAGCAAACCTCCGTAGAACCTGTCAAGAAGAGCTATTGCCGATATATCACATGACCTGACTCCGAAGATGATTCTTTTGCCGTTATCATTTAGAGTATTGACTCCCTTTTGTGAGAACTTATACATCTCCTCTTTCTGCGGGAAGAGAAACTCTTTCGGAGAAGGGATACTCGCAGGGCAGTCAAGTATCATCTCGTGTATATTTACGATCGAACTGAAGATTATATCGCCGTTTAATGACCTTAACGGGCCTATCAGGTCAGCCTTTTTACGGAGCTGCCTGAGCCAGTAAGGAAGATTCGTCTTGCTTAAAACGAATTCGTCCTTCACGCCAGGTCCTGTAGTCCTTCGCGGATATAGCGAATCATCTTCTTATCGGTTCTCCCTGCGCGAAAAAAATTTCCCCTCTTCATCCGGCTTTGGTACGACAGGGGCGATATTGACAGCGCATACTTTATATTCAGGAATCTTTGCGGTTGGGTCCAGCGCCGGATTGGTTATCAGATTAACCGCGGCTTCTCTGAAATGAAATGGTATAAATACAATCCCTTCAGGAGTCCTGTCCGTAACAGACGCATTGACAACTATCTCTCCCCGCCTCGATGACACGCTTAATCTGTCGTGGGTCTTTATGCCGAGACTCTCAGCGTCTGCAGGGTTTATCTCGACAAAACAGTCGGGCTCCTCTCTTTCGAGGGTGGAAGTCCGTCTGCACATCGTACCTGTATGATAGTGAAAGGATATCCTCCCGGTTGTCAGTATAAAGGGATAATCTCCGTCAACAGGCTCTGCAGGCGGGACAAAATCTATCGGGATAAAACTGCCCATGCCCTTTGTGAACGCCTTTCTGTGCATGAAAGTAGTGCCGCTATGGTCTATCCCGGGGCATGGCCACTGCAGTCCGAAATTATTGAGCCTGTGATGGAGTATTCCACCATAAGAAGGAGTCAGGAGCGCCGCCTCTTCCATTATCTCATGTGTTGCCCCGTATTCCATCTCATACCCCATTCTTTTTGAAAGTTCGGATATGATCCTCCAGTCAGGCATGGCGCCGCAGACCGGCCTTATGGCCTTTTTCAGCTTCTGCACCCTCCTTTCCGTATTAGTGAATGTCCCGTCTTTCTCGGCAAAGGTGACGGCAGGAAGCACAACGGATGCAAGTTCGGCTGTATCGGACATGAATATGTCCTGCACAACAAGAAAATCCAGTTTTTTAATCGCTTCTGTTACATGTGAGGCGTCAGGGTCGGAGATAACGGGGTTTTCGCCCATAATATACATTGCTCTGATCTCCCCTCCGGCGGCATCAAACATCTCGGTCAGGGTCCTGCCGGGGACGGAAGGAAGTTTTGCGCCCCAGGCGCTCTCGAATTTTTTTCTTGCCTTTTTATCGGTCACCTTCTGGTATCCCGAATATACGTCCGGCAGGGCGCCCATATCACATGCGCCCTGGACATTATTCTGTCCGCGAAGCGGGTTAAGTCCTGTCATGGGCAGGCCGATATGCGCGGTCAGCATAACGAGGTTGGCACAGGAGCGCACATTATCAACGCCTGTAATATGTTGTGTAATCCCCATTGAATAAAAGAGCATCGACCTTTTTTCCGTTGCATAGATCCTCGCGACTCGCCTGATATCAACGGCCGGGACGCCGGTGATTTTCTCTGCGATATCCAGTGGATATCGCATCACTATCTTTTCGAAGTCATCGAAGTTTTCGGTCCTCCTCCTTACAAAATCGAGATCAACCAGGCCTTCGTTAATGATGACATTCATCATCCCGTTTAAAAGCGCCACGTCCGTTCCGCACCTATGCCTTAAATGTATTTTGGCAAACTCCGCAATCTGGGTCTTTCTGGGGTCCGCGACAATAAGTGTGGCGCCTCTGTCAACGGCATCGAGCATATGCATGCCGATCATCGGGTGTTGTTCCGTTGTGTTTGAGCCTATGACGAACAGGACCCTGGAGCTGTCTATCTCATCTATAGAGTTTGTCATGGCCCCTGACCCGAAAGCCTTTGCAAGGCCGCCGACAGTCGATGAATGGCAAAGCCTCGCGCAGTGGTCAATATTATTTGTGCCTACGACAGCCCTTGAAAATTTCATCATGAGGAAATTCTCCTCATTCGTGCATTTGGCGGAGCTGAGCATGCCTATTGAATCAGGCCCGAACTTCTCTTTTACCTTTAAAAGGTTTTCTGCAGTCCAATCGAGGGCTTCATCCCATGAGGACTTTTTAAATACGCCGTCCTTTTTTATCAGCGGGTATTTCAGCCTGCCGGGATGCTGAACAAATTCGAAGCAGTTCCAGCCCTTGACACAGAGGCTGCCTTTATTTACGGGATGATTCCTGACCGGAGATACGCCGGTTATAATGTCTTTCTCCACGTGGACATAAAGGCCGCATCCACATCCGCAATATGGACATACAGTTGATATCTTTTTCATCAAAAAGTAATGTATCACAGATTACCCCTAATCACCAAGCAATATAATCATAAGGGGCGCGTTGCGTTGACCCGGGATATTGCATAAACACCGCTTCCGTCTGCTGCCGGCATGATTTTTTTGGTACTATAAGGTTAAAATAGATTCGGCGCGGTCTTCCTGGAAGCTGGCTTTATAATATGGATAAACCTTTGATTATCGGAATCGGCGGGACAAACAGCGGCGTGGGTAAAACAACTTTAGCTGCCGCCGTCCTTCAATATCTCACCGGCAATAAGCGGTCAGCCGGCGGTCGGGAGTTAAAAACTCCGGGTATCCGAACCCCCGCGCAGGCTTACAATAAAAGCTGGGGCGCCATAAAATTTACAGGGACATCATCATCGCGGTCGTCTATAGTTGCCGATATGAAAATTCTGATGGAAAAAGGCAAGGACACATCGAAAATGCTGAATGCGGGCGCATCCGAGGTTCTGTGGGTTAAATCACCCCGTTCAGGTTCCGACAAAGTGCTGCCCGAGGCTGTTAAACGGCTTTCGTATCTTGATGGTATAATTGTCGAGGGCAACAGCGCGATTGAGTTTTTAAAACCCGCTGTTGTAATATTTATAATCGGAGATAAAAAAAAGCTTTGGAAACCCGGGGTTGAAAGGTTTACAGTCATTGCCGACATCCTGCTCTATGAGAATGGATCGGAATTTCCGGAAACTGGTGAAAGAACAAAGCTTTTCCATAAACGCCTCTCTGATAAAGAAGAATATAAAGGGGTTTTAGAACAGATCTCCGGTCTTTTGAATGAAAAAACTGAAAGAAGAATTGAATAACATAGCCGTAAACGGAAGAATTTCCTGCGCTGACGCACGAAAGACAGCGGAAAGACTCGGCGTTTCATACGAGGCGGTAGGCGCTGCGGCGGATGAACTCGGCATAAAGATAACAAACTGCCGGCTTGGTTGCTTCTGATGGAAATAATCCTTTTTGAAGTTGCTCTGACATTTTATTTTGCCGCGACAATCGTGAGTCTGCTTGAGCTTTCCAAGGGCACCAGAACAACATCCAGAATAATGCTGGGCCTTACGGCGATCGGGTTTTTTATTCATACTTTAAATATTATCACAAGGTATATTGTTTCGGGTCATATTCCCATAACAAATATGCATGAGGCAACATCCTTTTTTGCATGGTCTATTGTGTTGATATTTTTCTTTCTTGAATACAGGTACAGACCGGGGTTGCTCGGTTCCTTTGTCATGCCGGGTGTTTTTGTCTTAATGCTCTTTTCTTCCTTGCTTCCCCGGAAGGTCGAACCCCTGAGCCCGATGCTGCGGAGCTACTGGCTGGGGATACATACCTCTCTCGCGTTTATCGGAGACGCGGCCTTTGCCATGGCCTGCGGAATAGGAATCATGTATCTCATACAGGAACATCACCTGAAATCCAAGAAGCTTGGGGGTCTCTTCAGACGGCTGCCGAGTCTTCAGACACTGGATGAGATGAACTATAAATTAATTACAATCGGATGGCCTCTTCTCACACTTGCCATAATAACAGGTGCCTTATGGGCGGAAAGTACATTGGGGAGTTACTGGAGGTGGGACCCCAAAGAGGTCTGGTCTCTGATCACATGGCTTATCTATGCCTCGGTCCTGCACCTGAGGCTCAGGGCCGGCTGGAGCGGGAAAAGGGCCGCGATACTTTCGGTAATCGGATTTTGCGTGGTGCTTTTCACATTCTTCGGAGTTAATTTCCTTCTGAAGGGGTTCCACACGTTCTAATGAATATCCTGGTTATAGGACTCAACCATAGAACCGCCGCCCTGGAGCTGAGAGAAAAACTTGCGTTTAACGGCCCCAGGCTTGAGGAGGGGCTACTGAAGATAAGTGAGCTGCCCGCCGTAAATGAGGCGCTTATCATCTCGACATGTAACAGAGTCGAGATCTACCTGAATACGGACGAGACCGAGAGGGTGGTCGAGTCAATAAAGGATTTTTTCGTAAATTTTTTTGGTATAAAAAAAGAATCACTCGAAAACACCCTTTATGTCTATGATGATATGAAGGCCGCAAGGCATATCTTCCGGGTCGCCTCAAGTCTCGATTCAATGGTGGTAGGTGAACCACAGATACTCGGGCAGATAAAAGATGCATTTGATTGCGCGCTGAAACAGAAGTCGACAGGCGTCCTTCTTAACAGGCTCTTTAAAAAATCCATTTCCGTTGCGAAAAGGGTGCGGACAGAGACCGGGATAGCCCAGAACGCTGTATCAATAAGCTTTGCGGCAGTTGAGCTCGCAAAAAAAATCTTTACAGACCTGACAAAAAAATCTTTTATGCTCCTTGGCGCGGGCGAAATGGCTGAACTCGCCGCAAAGCATATAATCACCAGCGGCGTCGGAGATATCGTTGTAGCCAACAGGACCTATGAGAGAGCTTGTGGGCTTGCAGAGGAATTTAATGGCCGTCCGGGTAAATTTGAAGACTTTATCCATGAAATGGCCCATTGCGATATCCTGATATGTTCAACAGGGGCGGAAAATTATGTCCTTATGAAAAGCCAGATGCAGAAGGTGATGAAAGAGAGGAAGAACCGGCCTGTCTTTATAATCGATATATCAGTGCCAAGAAATATCGACCCTGGGATAAACGAGCTGAACAATGTTTATCTATACGACGTTGATGACCTCCAGGGTGTTATCGAGACAAATATCCTTGAACGGCAGAAGGAGGCTGCAAAAGCCGAAGAAATTGTTGAAGATGAGATCGAGACATTCAGAAAGTGGATGTTATCTCTTGATGCCGTCCCAACCGTCATAGCATTAAGAGAAAAGGCGGAGTCGATCAAAAAAGAAGAGTTGGAAAGACTCCTGAACAGCCTGCCGGACCTTCGGGACAAAGACAGGCAGGCGATAGAGAACATGGCCAATTCCATCATAAACAAACTGATCTATGCTCCCACGGCCGCACTAAAGGAGGAGTCAGAAGACAGGGACATATTAATAGCGACAATAAAAAAACTTTATAAGATCAATGGAAATGAAGAAAGCCCCTCGACCCGAATGAAGCCGCATTATTCTCATAAATGCAATTCATAACAAAATGCATCTTTTGTCCGGATGCACAGGCAGCCCTGAATGTTTTTATCTCCGGGCAAGCAGCGGTATTGAGGACCGTTCAATAATACCACTCTCCTCAGCCCTTCTAAAGAGCTCCCTGACGGCATGCAGTCCAGCATCGCCTATATCTAGTGAATAATTATTAACATAAAGTCCGATGTGGCGCTCTATAACATCGTCTTCCATCTCCTGGGAATGTTTTTTAATATAGGATTTGGTCTCCTGCCGGTTAGAGAACGCGTATTCAATGCTTGCCCTGATAAGTTCTTCCACTCTCCGGATCAGATCGCCGCCCAGGTCCCGGCGGGCAAGTATACCTCCAAGCGGTATGGGAAGCCCGGTCTCCTCTTCCCACCATCGTCCGAGATCCACCACTTCTTTTAAGCCCGCCTTTTTGTATGTGAAACGGCTTTCATGAATAATCAGTCCGGCGTCGGCCTCTCCGATCCTGACAGAATCTATTATCTTATCGAAAGGCATGACCTTCACATTTTCCTTAAAAGAAGGGTCGAATATCCGCAGGAGCAGGAATGCTGTTGTGAGCCTCCCCGGGATTGCTATTGTTCCGCCCTTTAATTTCTGTATATCGGTCTCTTCCCTTGCCACAAGAAGCGGCCCGCAGCCCTTTCCGAGGGCTCCTCCGGAGCGGAGCAGGCAGTATCGGTTTCTCATGTGTCCATACGCGTGGCAGGATGCTTTTGTAACATCGAGTTGAACCCTATTGGCCATCCGGTTCAGGGTCTCGACATCCTCAAGTATCTCCCTGAAACTCAAATCGGATGGATTGATTTTACCGTGGACAAGGGCGTAAAAGATAAATGTGTCGTTTGGACATGGTGAGTAGCCGAGTGAAAGTGATCTCATCCAGGTTGTTTTACTTCCTTTGTTATGAATTCTTCAAGTTCCATATATGTCTATATTACTACCGCGGACCATTCAGCGTCTTTAAAAATTCGATTAATGCCTTCTGACAGTTTTCAGAGGCAAGCCTGGCATCCCATCTCCCGGTATCCCTGTCTCCAACGATATTGCTGATACCTCTGATCTCGACAAAGGGGATTCCGTATGAGCAACAGATGTGTGCCACTGCAGCCCCCTCCATATTCTCACAGACCGCATTATATTTCAGAGATAGCTCTTTCGCCTTTTCTCTGGTGCCGGTGCATGAAGAGACAGTAGCAAATATCCCGCACTTTGAAGTGCTTATAAGAGTCGCGGAATTCAGGGCCGCCTTGCCCAGTTTCCTGTCAGCCGGGAATTCATTGAAATACCTGCGCCCGCCGGTTTTCATGAGATGCAACCCTATTGACTCAAGAGTATGAAATCCATCTTTCAGCAGCAGACCCTCGTCCGCGTAAATCTCCTTTGAGGCTACGGCTATATCGCCGACCTTCAGTCCTGCCGAAGGATAAGCGCCGCCGATCCCGAAATTTATCACCACCGCCGGATCATATCCATGAATAAGCAGGGTTGTAGCATGCGCCGCATTTGTCTTGCCGACCCCTGACACAGCGTATATAATATCGTTATGCTGTATTTTTCCGGCATAAAACGCCGGTTGGTCACGCATATCTTTAGCGGCGTGATTCAGTCTTTTAATAAAAAACTCTCCCTCAAAAGGAACGGCGGATATCAGCGCGATCTTTCCGGTTCTTTTTTCCATAGGTTTTATTATATCCATTTTCAACGGATTGACAACCCTGCGAAGAAAAAAGTTATATAAAAATGGCTTTAGCCAGGGGGAGTGGGACAGTTGGGAGAGTGGTCGAATCGACCGGCCTGGGGGATAGACGACCCGGAAATTATTGCAGACAACGAAAAAATATGTTATTTTAGAAGGGCTTTATCAAGGGGCTGTAGCTCAGTTGGGAGAGCGGTTGAATGGCATTCAACAGGTCGTCGGTTCGATCCCGATCAGCTCCACCATTTTTCTCTTAGTAATTCATATTATGTTTACGTGTTGAAAAGTGAATCCACAGGTTCTTCTTATGCAGGTCATACAGCAAATCTCAATAAAAGACTTGAAGAACACACATCCCATGTCCTCTTTGCGCTTTCCGCCGCTATCCTGGCCCAGTCTTTGTCTTCCTTCTTCTCCTTTTCGGTGAGAGACAGGTAATAAGCCTCGATATCTTTTTCTATTGCCATTTTTTTAGACTTCAGCAGACCATCGCGAAGCATTTCTTCCATCACCTGACTTCTCGGAGCTTTCTTCATCCTTGCGATTTTGTCTATTTCATTGGCAACATCGCAGCTGATTGTTACTGTCATTCTTGTTTTACGCAGAGTGTTTGTAGATGGCATATTAATTAGCCTCCTTTCTATCTTGCTTATTGTAAGACAATCAAAGTCTTAATTGTAATAATTTTTTTCTGCACAAGGTCATGCCTCGGCATACTGAACCTCTGCCTCGGAGAGGACATCGTCCCTAAAATCCTGCTCAGGTGCTGTAAATAATATTAATTTCTGCAGGAAACAGGACTTGAACTTCCCATTTAAAAAGTCAAGTAAAAAATAGAATTATTATTTTCTAGGCAGCCTTCTTTACTTCCTCCTTAATAATATAATCCCGATTCTCTTTCAGCATCTTGAATATTACTTTTATCAACTGCCTGGCCAG
>JAJRYC010000052.1 GCA_024275975.1 Nitrospirota bacterium
GCCGACGTTCCCGAACTGCCGGGCTGTTCTGCACACGGAGCATCATATGATGAAGCTTTAGTCAATGCAAAGGAAGCGATTCAATTGTGGATTGATACGGCTAATGAATTTGGAGACCCTGTACCGGAACCAAAGGGGCATAGACTATTGTTTGCATAAAGCTAACCTTGAAGAAGTAAAACCAATTGAGTTCATAGCATTTGTGATTCATTCAATTTGGAACCGGGGGGCATCTTCTCAATTAGATAAAAATAAAAAGCATATCAAGGTACTTGCCTGAGGGAACACGCCAGCGGGACCGCGTGGCGAGAATCGTGGCAGCAGGGCCCCAGGCGGAACGAGAGAAGGAACGTAGAAAAGCTCTTGAAGAACTGAAAAAGAAGGGCAAAAACATAGACATCACATTCCACACGGAATACAAAGGAATGGACATTGCGGAACAACTACTTGGCAACGTCGCCCGGGGAAGACTGTCTGAGAAAAGAACAGATGCTGCATTTCCTATGGAAGAGTTCGATGACATCCAGATATATCTGGAAGCTATATCAAAGAAATACGGCAGTGCCACTGATTTTGTCAGGGAACTCCACCTCATGGGCCACGGTACCAAGGACAATTTTGGGTTCGGTAAACACTTCTACGATAGTGCATACATGCGAAAGAACTATAAAACCGGCCTAAATGCCAAGTACATGACCAACGGCGGGACAATCTACATGGAGGGTTGCAACATAGCTAAAGGAGATGCTGGGCGAGCGTATCTAAGAGAGATAGGTCGAATATTCTTCGGAGACAATAAGACAGGTTATATCAAGGGCAATACATGTACCGTATTTGCAATGGGCGAAATAACTGAATGCGGTGCAAGGACCTTCCGATGGCCGAGCGATTTCAAGTAAATATCACTGGAGATTGACATGCCTATTAGCCAAAGGCGCTTGAAAACTCGAGGGATAGTAAAGAGGTAGAGTAGAGAACTGGCGTAGCGGTGGAGCGACTTATGGGACATCCTATATTCCCCTGTCACGCAAAAAACTATATTTCAAGAAACATCTTTTAGAATTAAAGAGTTATATAACATTACAAAAGGTCAAACGCACCTGTCCGCTTAAGTATTCAAAAGACTTTAAAATAACTAAACTGTTACAGTATTACGTTCCCTATTATCCCTATTATGATTTTGTGTCCATAATAATATTTATACAGTATCAGGGTGCTTTTGATTTTTATAAGGCTACAGGAACATCCACTAAAAAAATTAGTCCAATTCTCTAAAAAAGGGGATGAGGGCCTTCTGGAGGGAGGCAAGTTATGAAGGGTTTTATGAATGGTTTCTGGGTTGCTTTGGTGGTTATCTCGATAATTATCTTTACTGTGAGGGATGGTCTTGGAGAAGATGCAGAGTATGTAGGGTCTGAGAAATGCGGTACATGCCATACAGATAAATACAAGGAGTGGAAATCTACAACCCACGCAAAGATGATCCAGGACGTCAAGAAGGATCCATCGGCTATACGTCCGCCGGTTACGTTCAAGTCAGGCCCCTTGTCTTTTAGCGGTATCCGATATGCCTATGGAGGAAACCGCTGGAAGCAGCGATACATGCGCAAAGATTTCACTTTTGCAACCATCCAGTGGAATGTGAAGACAAAGGAGTGGGTGCCATGGAATCTCAGTGGAAGCCACAAATGGTATCGGGATTGCGGCGGCTGTCATTCGACCGGCTTCAAACGCAAATCTAATGTGAATCCTGTTGATTCACTTAAAAAGTATGGGAAGGGAAAATTCACAGGAACTTATGTTGAGTTAAATATAGGCTGTGAGGCATGCCATGGCGCCGGCAGTAAGCATGTCAACGCACCTGATGAAAAAAACGGCATTATCAATCCTGCCAGGTTGCCCCAGCAGCTTTCAATCTCTATCTGCGGACGGTGCCACGGCGTTTTCGACAAACCTAAACATCCTGAAACAGGACCGAGAAAGACGGGCTTTTATTGGTGGCCCGAGGGATTTAAGCCCGGAGATGACCTTGAAAAATTTATTGGCAAAACATTCTTTCCCTTTGAACCAACAGGGAAGACCGAGACCTATTACTGGGCAGACGGGACATCGAGAGACCACCATCAGCAGTATCAGGACCTGAGCAGGAGTAAGCATTACCAAGCAGGCCTGACATGTAATGATTGCCACAGTGTTCATTCAGAAACCCCCAGGGAATTCCTTACCAGGATAGACGCCCGGGATAACAGCCTCTGTTATAGCTGCCATTCTGACAAGAAGGACAAACTGGTAGAACACACAAAACATATCCCGGAGAGCAGCGGCAGCAAGTGCATTGAATGTCATATGCCGAAGGTGATCAAGAATGCCATCAAATATGATCAGCGGGCACACACCTTTGAATTTCTGAGTCCTGAGAAAGGCATCAAATATAATATGCCAAACTCCTGCAACATCTGCCATAAGGACAAGTCCCCGGGGTGGGCAAAGTCAGTTATGGAGGGGTGGAAAAAATAAAAAAATTAGGTCAGCCTGAATAATGCGTGCAGCTTGTTGGGTCAACTCTTGCTTCCTGCATTTTTGAGACAAAACTGATAAAGCCACCACATGGCAAGACCCTTAAGAATAGAATATGACGGGGCAGTAATATCACTGAACCTTAAGAGGCAACGAAGGGAACCTGTTTTCAGGAATGAAGAAGACCGGGGAGACATACTTGCAACAATAAAAAAAGTGAGGGAGCTGTATAACTGCCTATACCACGGCTACTGCCTGATGGACAATAATTACTTAGGGCGTTGGGGACGTTATTGACTACACCGACTTTCTCTGTTTATTTCCTCGGGGTTTCTGTTCAACCGGCTAAACCCCTTCCGGAATTTTCTCATGATTATGCTGTCGCACAGCAGCCACCCGAAAAGAAAGTTCTCCCTAACCCCGAATTACCGGAGACGGATCGGTTTTAAAAGGATTTCCCCTTGCAGCCAGGGAAAACAGGTACGGATAATCGACTTTTAAATGCTTCATATATTTGAGCCATTCACTGATTAGATGCTTATATGCACGTTTAATGTCGCCTAACAGGTGTTCGCTGTCCTTATCAGGCAGCGCCGACAGGTCAGACCTGGCTGTCAGCTCCTCGGACAGGTGAAATACCGCCCAGAGGAGGTCTGTGAAAGAATCATGTTCGAGCAGGTTCTGGTTCTCCAGAAGCCGCAGCATAAAAGCCTTCTTTTCCTCAAGCAGGTCCCGCAAGTCTTCAAGATTGCCTTTCCGGATGTCAACTTCAGGAACATGGTTATTTACAAATTTGATGGCTGCACTGAAATCCTTTCCGGACCAATCACTGTCCACAAGAAGATTCCTGTTGTTCTTTAATGAGGTTTTGTCAAAGCTCGCGAGACTTCTTATTAAGCCGGTCCCCACCTCACTGAAAAAAGCACCTATTACCATATTGAGTTTCCGCATTAAGATACGTTTTTCTCTTTTATGGAGCAGGCGGTGGATAATCAGAGTGACCAGCAGGACCTCAATGGGCACAAAGGCAATGTCTCCAAGCAGGTAGATAAAGATGTGATGGGCATCCCTGAAAATCATGTAATGGATATAATAAAAAATTGCGGACAAACTGATTAAAGCCACCCCAAGGATAACTTGCCAGCCAAATCGTTTCATCATCTTAAATGTCCTTATTTATGGGTTACCTGCAATTGCCGGCTACTTCAACTAAACATCCGGAATTCATTGACTTATATCCGGTCAAGCTCTCGTGAAGCATGACTCTGAACAGATATTATTACACAACTTCAAAAAGCTGACAATGATATTAATCATATTAAAGTAAGTATTCCCAATATGTCAAAATGAAGTATTCGGGAAACATTATAGCCCTGATATTATTCTTATTGTCTGTTATCTCCTGTCTATGAAAATAAATCTTATGGGATTTTAGCTAGAGAAGAAACTCCCGGAACATTTAATAAAGGACATAACTCTTCGCAAATGTCTCATCAAAACTGGAAGATTGGGCGTCAATGAATTGAAACTGGAAATTCTTGCAATAATCACACCGCTAACGTCAGGACCGGCCACTTCTCACGGCACCGGAGTCACCGGAGTAATTTATATTTTTTATCACTTTGAACTAATTTATATTCATAATGGGCTTTCTTTTCAGGGCAGCACATTGGGTCCCAGAATCCGTGTATTAACAGGTCGAGTATAATCATGCCGGAAGCGATCTTTATTGATTTAATATCAACACTGATGCCGATAAGAACGGTGTCAACATTTAATGGCTCTCCATCCTGATTTAAAACAGCTGCAAGATAAGAAAATGACCCGCTCCCTCCACCATTCATGGCCAAAACAACTACTGCATCACTAATTCCGTCATTATTCAGATCACCAGATGCCGACATGGAGAAATCTACCATAAAATCATAAGGCGGCTGAGAATTGTCTTTAGTCCTGGAAGTTTCGATATATTCTCCATTATGAAGTTTTACTGCTTTTTTATCTAATCTGTAAGCAGAATTTTCGAGTGTCGCAATCGAAAATGAAGGAACCGCAACTGCGTTATTCTGGATATTTTTGCTGATACCGCTCATTGAAATGTACAATATTGCTCCGAGAATAAAAATTACAGGCAGTAGTTTTCTCATATCTTAATATAAAATTTCCTTTAGTTTTATCCACGACCTGCCCAAAAAGCCAACAGGGGAAACATTTAAAAAATATTTCCTGTGTGTCAATAAAATATCATTTTTTGTGTCTACTTTACAATAGAGGCGATATATGCTCTCTACTTTAGTTGAATGGATATCATGGATTGTGGCGGTGTTCCCGCTAAAAACAGAAATCCTGCTTTAATCAGTGCTGCTTCAACCGGATGTTTAAATAGTGTATGCTGAAGAAAAATTATCCGGGCATTCAAGTGAATGGCCCGAATACTGAGGGGTTATATTCGATGGGCCGACCTTAATCCTGGGCGGAGGCATGAGCAAGCGGGCTTAAAGCCCGTGACCTGGCCAGTGGCTATACGTTTTGGGATGGAAAACGTTTTGGTGCTGTCGCTTTTATAGAGTTGATTGTCAATGTCTTCAGCTTTCATGGTTACACAAAGCAAGCGCTAATCGTATAAGCGGGGGGAACACTCCCCCCACTCTCCACACACCCGGCAAGCGCGGATTGGGAACCTGAAGGACGGGTTGATTATGTCGATGTCCTAAGTTGAAAAAGGAAGAGAATGCAAATCTTCATGGTTGACATGTTGAGAGAAGGATTCAGGGGTCTATGGAATGTCTCATAAATCCTTTTGCTTTTTTGTCACTAATGAAGCTTTGGCCCCAAAACTCAATTTATTTTTAATTAGCAGGAAATAAAAAATAGTTTAAATATGAAAGGGAATGTTAAATAACGACATCACATTGATACGGATAACATTACTATCTATATTCATAGTTACCAGACTATAGAAGCATATTTGTATTGTAAAAAAAGAGAGAGTGTGGTAAGTTTTAATACTTTACCGTAAACTATGTAATAACATGTTGTCGAGATAGCTTCGCTCCCTGGATAATGCGCTGCGGACCATGCGAAATCAATAAAAGAGGAGAAATGCATGAAACAATATCAAATTTTTACTGTTCTGTTTATTTCATTATTTTTATTTTTAAATGTTGGATGTGAACAGAAGTCAAGTTCCTCAAAAGATAATGCTCGATTTGTTAAGGACAGCGAAGGAGTAATTACTGATAGTTCAACCGGTCTTCAGTGGTTTTCGGGCCCTGACAAGATTATGAGCTGGAATGAGGCCAAAGCCTGGGTAAACAGCCTTGATGTCGATAACGATAATTGGAAAATGCCGACTATGGTGGAATTGAAGGGAATCGCAACAGGAAAGTATGGCAAATATCAGATCGATCCAATATTCTAATTAGGTTCATGTTGTGTATGGTCCGGCGAGACTAAGGAATCATCCTTCGTGTGGGTTTTTCACTTCCCCTACGGTCCGACAACCTGGAACGTCAATACGGACGCCACTCTCAATGCGCGAGCCTTTGCCGTACGTTCACCGAAATAATCAGAAAATGCAATTATAGCTACTACGGACAGAATTTAGGGGACGTTATTGACTACGTTGACTTTCTCACTTTATCGGGCTCTGGGTGCTTGTTCAACCGGGTGAAACCATTCTGGAATTTTCTCATGACTATGCTGCCGCACAGCAGACAGCTATTCCCTGATAAGAACGTGAACTTTTACTGCACAACCACAGCATCCACCGCATCAACTGAACCCAGGGCTTTATCGCCTTTAAAAACGCCGGTATCTCCGTCTTTCGTGTTCTGTCTGTCATAAATATTGAGGAGCTTGTTACTCCTCAGTTTGATTGTTTCCCTGTAATAATGCAGAATACTTTCATGGTCCAATTCCTGAAATCATTTCATCGTGTACAGGAAAAAGCTTCCATTTGTAATCATCATTAAAATAAACTATATTGTAACATTGCAAATAAAATGGCCTGGAGTTCCTGCGTGACAAAATGACCAGGCACGAAAATTAACTGAAATCAAGGAGACAAACAAATGACCGTTCCATTAAGAGTAGGGATCGAAAATCCGGAAGAAGAAAATCAATTCATTGAAGAGTTGAATATTGCCAGGAACGAAAAGCTCGAGCAGATTTCGTACCATCTCATCAATTCCGGAGGTGGAGCGATTGAGCTTGATCTCAGACTTACTCAGCCCGCATAACACAGGAAAGTTCTAAAACCCTGGTAATACAGCATATACAGAGCAAGACTAATGTGGGCAGGCAGAAGGACTTGCCTTCCTCTAGCTCTTCTGCTAATATCAACAAGCTCGGCGTGGTTCTCGTACAAGGGACTTTCACCTTTAGCTTACAGCCGTGCCGGGCGTAAGCAATCTGTATGCAGGCGAAGAATAATGGCCGACCGACCTGCAACGGTATATTTGAAAAATAATTGCCAGGAACTGCAACATGCGAATTTTAAAGAATCTTTTTGAAAAAAACAGAAAATGGGCAAGAAGGATAAAAGAATCCGACCCTGATTTCTTTGCAAGGCTCTCAAAGCAGCAAAATCCTGAATATTTATGGATTGGTTGTTCTGATAGTCGTGTGCCGGCAAATGAAATTGTGGATATGCTGCCGGGTGAAATATTTGTGCACCGGAATATTGCTAATTTAGTCATCCATACAGACCTGAACTGTCTGTCAGTTATTCAATACGCTGTAGACGTATTAAAAATAAAACATATTATTGTCTGCGGCCATTATGGTTGCGGCGGCATTCAAGCAGCCATGGATGATAAAGAACATGGATTAATTGACAATTGGCTTCAAAACATCAAAGAAGTTTATCGCTACAACCAGGTCAGGATTGACGCACTTCAAAATGAACAAGAAAAGATAAATTTACTGTGTGAACTCAATGTCGTTGAACAGGTAGCAAATACATGCCACACAACGATTGTTCAGAGAGCATGGAAATCCGGACAGGAATTGGCGGTCCACGGATGGATATACAGCATTGAAGATGGGATATTAAAAGATTTGAATGTTTGCGTCACAAACCCTGATGAAATATCCCAGACTCACAGGATAAAATAACTTTTTATACAATAAAAACGAAAACATGCCCTTTTCCAAAACTAATCCTTACCACAAATATGACTGTACACCGGGGAGTTATTTAATTAAATGGAGCTCCGCCCCTTCCCCCTGTCGTCAAGAATTTAATATTCATCTTTTCCATTATCGGGTTCGGCACAAAAGCCGGCATTATTCCACTGCATACATGGCTTCCGAGAGCACATCCTGCTGCGCCGTCCATGACGGAGCAGCCGAAGTAATTCCAGTCGACCCGATTATACCAGGCTGCCCGCCGAAGTCGGCGGAGATAGTAGCCGCCCTTGTCCTGTTGATGAAAACCGTCAAACAGAAGAAAAAATAAAAATCAGAAAAACAAACATAGCGATCGGTGACAGTCTTTTTTATCTCGACCGACAATCATCCTATCTCTTATGAGTTTGTCTGCGTCTCCCGCCACTACTATTGGCCTTGAAACCACCGAGATTTCCTCCCCGGAAGCTGGCTTTATTTCCGCCGCGACCGCCACGCCTATGGGCTTCAATCCCTGCAGCTTCCCTCTTGTCCGTACCTTTGACAGGTATTGAAAAGCCTTCGATACTGTTGACCGGAATCTCCTTCTTGATCAGCCGCTCGATAGCATACAACAGGTTGGCCTCGTCCTCCCCCTGGAGGGAAATCGCTTCTCCCGTACAGCCTGCCCGACCGGTGCGGCCGATGCGGTGCACGTAGTCCTGTGCAACCTGCGGCAGTTCGTAATTTACCACATGCGGCAAACGGTCGATATCCAAACCTCTAGCGGCTATATCCGTAGCCACAAGAGCGCGCACTTTACATGATTTGAAATCCGCCAGGGCGCGTGTCCGCGCGGCCTGACTTTTATTACCATGAATGGCAGCCGCCATTATACCATCCGTTTCAAGCTGCTGAGCCAGACGATTCGCACCGTGCTTAGTCCTGGTGAACACCAGCACCTGACTCCAATCGCCTTCTCTAATAAGGTGAGAGAGCAATTCGCGCTTGCGGGACTTTGGCACGCGAAAAACAGACTGGCCCACTGTGTCCGGTGACGTATTCCGGCGCGTCACTTCAACCAACTCCGGCTTGGATAGAATGGTATCCGCCAACACCTTGATCTCTTTCGAGTAAGTCGCGGAAAAAAACAGGGTTTGCCGTTTCTTAGGTACAAGGCGAATAATTTTGCGGATATCGTGAATGAAGCCCATATCCAGCATGCGGTCCGCCTCGTCAAGAACCAACACTTCGATACCCGACAGATCGAGAATTTTTTGGCCGGCAAGATCGAGAAGACGGCCCGGCGTACCGATGACGATGTCAACACCCTGGCGCAGACATTGTATCTGCGGCTTAATGCCCACGCCGCCGAAAATAACGGTTGAACGTATGCGCAGGCCCCGCCCGTAAGTCTCGACGCTTTCACCTACCTGGGCCGCAAGTTCGCGGGTCGGCTCCAGAACGAGCGCCCGGGGACGATAAACACCGGAAGCTTTCCGGGCGGTTAAAAGATGAAGAAGAGGCAGCGCGAAAGCTGCGGTTTTGCCCGTGCCCGTCTGCGCTCCGGCCAGAATATCGCGGCCCTGCATAATAACGGGAATGGCTTGCTGCTGAATAGGTGTGGGCTTAACATAACCCTGTAATTTAACTCCTGTAAGTATTTCCTGACGAAGGCCCAAATTTTCAAATGACATAACTTTATCCTGTGATCTGCCCAGCTATACATTAAAAATGATCGATCCCTGGACATAATATTTTTATTTGCTTACTACGAGGCTAGAAAAGATCCACGGCTTAGCAGGTGTCGAATCGGAGAACACTAGATGATTATAAACATAAAGTATACATAAGTGCAAGTACTTTCCGCATGTTGTCAATTAAGAATTAAAACTGCACACTTTTGACCGGGTTTAAAATTCAAAAAGTTCAGACCCGAAAAGAACAGCGATCTAAAGTCCAATGAAGGCTTATCCCCTTAAATCAGTCCGTAAC
>JAJRYC010000053.1 GCA_024275975.1 Nitrospirota bacterium
GTGAAATGTCCCTATATTACTGATGTTTCACGGGTTTTTTGTGCTGATACCAAAGGGTCTTACGGATCTGAAGACATATAATTCAATGTTTCTGCGGGGTTACAGGTAACAGCAGGCTTTATCTCTTAAACTCCTGTTACAATATTGGAAAAACCGGGTAGAAATTTTTGATAAAAATCGATAACAGAAACCTCAATATCCAGTTTCGTAAAATGATCATGAAGCGCCATTGCAGCGCTCTTATGGCCCATCCCGAATGACGCGTAGAAAATTATAATCTTTTTCATCATTGGATTATACCTTAAATACCGCGAATCAGCCCAGACTACGGCAGAGCTATTACGAGACTTCTACAACCTACCACGGTGTCCAGTCAAATATGTGGAACATGGTAAGTTAGATTAAGATGGTTATACTTGCCATCAACAGGTATCGCTTTTCGTCCTTAGTCCGTTACGCTATGCTCTATGCTTTTGTCCAAAAACATTAAACATTAAACATTAAACATTAAACATTAAACATTAAACATTAAACATTGAACATTGAACATTGAACATTGAACATTGAACATTGAACATTTTTAAAAACAATATACTTTCAAGGCGGAAAAAAGATTTCTCACTTCGCTCGAAATGAATGATGGAGGGAATTAATAATACGCTTATCTAAACTTTATTTCAGCAAAAAATACGAGATCGTGATCCGCAAAGGGCCGTCAGTCTATGACAATGTCATCATCACTCATCACAACCAGTTCACCACCGGTCCCTTCAATGGTCTCGCATATCCTTCCCATGCTCTGTATAAGATGGGTTTTTTTCACTGAAAGTTTTCTGTCTACCACAACGGATACTAATGTTATAAGGCCTATTTTTACCTTTTTCCCGCTGCTGCTGGTGAAAGAGAGTGTGGTCCTGTTTTTCAGGTCTTCCTTTGTATAGTAATTTTCAACCCTTTTTTTGAAAATTTTCCCGGCTTCCTTGATAAGTTTAGAAATATTTTTTGTTTCACAGATGACAATAAAATCATGCGTGCTCAGTGTCCCGACAAAACTGCCGCGGCATTTTTGAGAAGTTGTTTTCAGGGTTGCAGCGGCCCACTGAATTATGTCGGCATGGACATCGGGTCCATATTTTATGAGATACGGATGGATATTGCCTATCTTGACATACGCTATCGAGTACTTTCCCAGTTTGGGAAAGACGGCGTCCAGTTTTTTAATAATCGCTCCTTTGTCCGGCAGTCCGGTCAGATAGTCCGGCCACAGGTAAGGATTATCCTGTTTTTTGTGTAGCTGCTGAATATACTTTTTCGCATCTGCTAAACCCATTTCTCTGCTCCATCTAAATCCGATTTTCCCTCATTTCCAACTATAAATTATAGTTTATAGCTGACCGTCAGTACAACCGATTTAATAATTATATACAAGCCCATCCGAAATAATCCCGAAGCAGGTCATCGGGATTATTTATTTCTTCTTACTCGTCTTTTCTTTTTTGATCTTCTCTTTTATAGTAGCCTGCGCCGCAGAGAACCTGGCTATCGGCACCCTAAAAGGTGAACAGCTCACATAGTCAAGGCCGATATTATGACAGAATTCCACTGATAATGGTTCTCCTCCATGTTCACCGCATATACCAATCTTGAGGTCTTTCTTGACCTTTCTGCCTTTTGATACCGCCATCTTCATAAGGACGCCTACTCCTTCAATATCTATGGATATAAAAGGGTCCTCCCTGAGTATCCCCGCCTCGACATAATACGGCAGGAACCTGCCGGCATCATCTCTGGAAAGACCGTATACAGTCTGGGTTAGGTCGTTGGTGCCAAAAGAATAAAAATCGGCATATACCGCTATCTCATCCGAGGTTACGCAGGCCCGGGGTAATTCGATCATTGTACCGATTGAATACTGGATCTTGGCCTTGTATTCTGTTTTGACCCTCTCGGCTACAGAGATGACAAGCTCCCTCATCATTTCAAGTTCTTTAACGTGTCCGACAAGCGGCACCATAATCTCGGGAATCACCTTGACCTTCTGTTTTGCGAGTTCGCAGGCGGCCTCCATAATGGCCTGTACCTGCATTTCATATATTTCAGGATAAGTTACACCAAGGCGGCAGCCCCTGTGTCCGAGCATCGGATTAAATTCGTGGAGTGATTTATTCTTGATATTCAGTTTATCGAATGAAACGCCCATCTCATCCGCCAGCGACTGAAGTTCCGAGTCTGTATGCGGAAGGAACTCATGAAGCGGCGGATCAAGCAGCCTGATAGTTACGGGGAGCCCTTTCATCGCCTTGAATATCCCGATAAAGTCGCCCTTCTGCATCGGAAGAAGTTTTTCGAGCGCTTTTTTTCTACCCTCGACCGTATCGGAAAGAATCATCTCTCTGACAGATTTTATCCTGTCGGCTTCAAAAAACATATGTTCAGTCCTGCAGAGACCGATTCCCTCCGCACCGAACTTCCTCGCCGTTAATGCGTCGTTAGGTGTCTCGGCATTTGTCCTGACCTTTAAGGTCCTTATCTGGTCAGCCCATTTTAAGAGTTCCTTGTACCATTTATTGTTTTCCGGGGCGGCGGGTATCAGATCCAGCTTCCCCTCATACACACGTCCCTTGGTGCCGTTCAGAGTTATCCATTCCCCCTCTCTCAGCATCCTGCCATTCACATGTAACTCTTTATTCTCCAGATCGATATGAAGTTCCGAGCAGCCTACGATACAGCATTTACCCCATCCCCTCGCAACCAGGGCGGCATGGCTCGTCATTCCTCCCTTGGCAGTCAGGATGGCCTCCGCCGCATGCATCCCGTGCACGTCCTCCGGAGAGGTCTCATTTCTTACGAGGATTACCTTCTCCCCCTTATTCGCCCACGCCACGGCGTCATCCGCCGTGAATACGATCTTTCCGACAGCCCCACCAGGTCCGGCAGGCAGGCCCTTCGCAAGCTCAACGCCGTTCTTTTCAGCGACCGGGTCGACACCCGGATGAAGGAGTTCATCAATCTGATCCGGTTTAATACGCATAAAAGCATCTTCTTTGGTGATAAGCCTGGACTTCGCCATCTCGACCGCCATGCGGATAGCCGCCTGCCCATTACGTTTGCCTACTCTTGTCTGCAGCATCCAAAGTCTTCCATCTTCAATAGTAAACTCAATATCCTGCATATCCCTGTAATGCTTTTCAAGCTTTTTCTGAATGCTGAACAACTCTTTGTATATCTTAGGCATCGCTTCTTCGAGAGAAACTAAATGCTTTGTATCTTCCGTCTTACCGTCATTGTTAACAGGATTGGGGGTCCTGATGCCCGCAACGACATCTTCACCCTGAGCATTGGGCAGCCACTCACCAAAAAACACATTTTCTCCAGTCGCCGGGTTCCGCGTAAAGGCAACGCCTGTGGCCGAATTATCACCAGTATTTCCAAAGACCATGCTCTGCACATTAACCGCCGTACCCCATTCCGCCGGGATCTTCTCTATTTTTCTGTAAGATATGGCCCGCTTTCCCATCCATGACTGGAAAACAGCCGCGATAGCTCCCCAGAGCTGTTCCTTCGGGTCATCGGGGAATTCTTTTTTCAGTGTCTCTTTTATTATTATCTTGAACTCTTCGCAGAGACCTTTAAGGTCGTCAACGTCAAGGTCTGTATCATTCTTACAACCCTTTTTCTTCTTTATTTTTTCCATTGCCTGTTCAAGCTTGTGACGTATCCCATGCCCGTCCTCGGCCTCTATCCCCACAGCCTTTTCCATCACAACGTCGGAATACATCATGAGCAGCCGGCGGTAAGCGTCATACACGAAACGTTCATTGCCGGTCTTTTTTATCATGCCTGGTATCGTCTTCGTCGTCAAACCAACATTCAGGACAGTCTCCATCATACCCGGCATTGAACTGCGAGCTCCGGAACGAACAGAGAAGAGGAGAGGATTATTGGGGTCGCCAAACTTTTTACCCATTAGTTTCTCTACTTTCGACAAAGCGGCATCCACCTGGGATATGAGAGCGGCCGGATATTTTCCGTTATTTTTATAATATGAGGTGCATACTTCCGTGCTTATAGTAAATCCAGGCGGAACAGGAATGCCGAGGTTGGTCATCTCTGCTATGTTGGCTCCCTTGCCGCCAAGGAGATTTTTCATATCAGCCTTTCCTTCAGCTTTGCCGTTACCAAAAAAATAAACGTACTTTTTTTCAGACCTCTTCGCCATTAAAAACCTCCAGATTGATTAATTTATGACCTAATAACTTAACCTACCGACCCAAAAAATTTCAATATCAACCAATAATATTTCCAAATACTATTGTTAACTGTTAAGAGTCTCTCATTAAATTCAGTCTCTCTGTCCTGCGGTCCTTGAGCCGGTCGACGCGACTCTCGCGAGGACTTACATCGAGAATCCGGACTTTCATATGAGCTCCGGATGTCCGATTAAAGACTTCGAGCATGATGAAAATAAAAAACAGCAGTGTGGACAGACCGTATTTCATGAATTTCAGTGGGTCATTGTGATTCAGGTAATCCTGATATAAACAGGCGAAATCACAGAGAGTCCATTATTCCCGGCACGGCACATTCCGGCCCCGGTTTTCTCCGGAAAAAAGGGAGAAAATAATCCGTTACTAATTTCCCTTGGCGGGTAGTTCTATGACCTTGGAATCTTCTTTTAATTCCAGTTTATGCATCGAGGATCTGCCCTCGAATAACGCGCCTTCCACTACAGTAAGCTTGGTTGTAAAAATCTCTCCGTTGACCTGCCCCTTGTTTTTGAGTTCAACGATCTCTTTTGCGTGAAGATTGCCTTCGATCCTGCCCCCGACAACAATCCCCCTTGCATGTATATTTCCTTTAACATGGGATTTTTCCGCTATAATCACCCAGTCCGCCCTAATGTTCCCTTCAACATAACCGTCAATCCTTATCGTTCCCTTTGTATCTATTTCGCCCGTAAATCTCGAATTGACACCGATGAGGGATTCCAGTTTTTCGGAATTCTTATGAAACATTATGACCTCCCATGAAGATATTTATATGGATTTATAGACTTGCCTTCTTTCCATACTTCATAATGCACGTGAGGCCCCGTGGAATTTCCGGTCGAACCGATATAACTTATTACGTCACCCCGTTTGACCTTCTGTCCGACCTTAACATTTATTTTTTTGTTGTGGCCGTAGAATGTCGAAAAACCCTGGCCATGTTCTATAACCACAAGCTTTCCATTTCCTCCGCTCCAGGCGGCAAAACTGACAATTCCGTCGGCAGTCGCCTTCACCGGTTCTCCAGGCCCGGCGGCGATGTCCATACCGCTATGGAAATCCCTTTTTTTCGTCATCGGGTGCTCCCTCCAGCCATAAGCCGAGGTTATTCGTCCCACAACAGGCCATCCACTCGGGGTGGACATATAGATGTCCCTCTGCTGGCTTAAGTAATCCTTTATCTCGCCGACGGTCTCCATCGACATTCTGATCTGAAGCTTTAAATTTTCCAGGTCTATCGATCCGCTGTCCGAAGTATCCAGCTTTTCGAGCACCGCCTCCCTGCTCTTCAGGGCAAACAGATCATTGAATTCATTTTCAGCCTTCTTCAGTGTGGAGATAGTGGATTTCAATTCGAGAAACTGCCCTGAATAATAATTCAGCTTCCCCTTCATTCTTTCATACTCGGACGTTTTCACCGCCCCGGAATAAAAATAAATTGAGCCGGTGAAACAGATTATCACGGCGAGGAAGATTGCTATTACCGGAATCTGGAGTTTATAAGTCTTTGTCGAGCTGCAATGAGGTATAACCATCAGGGTAACGGGAGTGAGGGCGGACCTGAGCAGAATCTTAACCCATTTCATAGACTACCCCTTTCACCCCTTTTTCGATTCCGCCGATCATATACGCGTCAAATCCGTTTTTTCTTAATATTTCGATGGACTTCTCACTCTTGCCACTGTCAACAACGAGGATATAGCCTATTCCCATATTAAAAGTCTTTCTCATCTCTTTATCGGACAGATTACCGGTTTTCTTTATTATCCCGAATATCGGCGGTTCGGGCCAGGAATTCCGGCTTAGAACGGATTGAAGACCTTCAGGCAGGACTCTGGGCAAATTTCCGGTTATACCCCCGCCCGTTATATGGGCCATACCTTTTATGTCAACCCTGTTTTTCAGGGCGTTAAAGGCCTTCACGTAAATTCTTGTCGGTTTCAGTAATTCTTCCCCCAGGGATATTCCGGTCTCTTTCATGACGGTCTTCAGTCTCATCTTTTTCATCTCGAAAAAAAGCTTCCTTACGAGAGAAAAGCCATTACTATGCAAGCCGTTCGAAGCGATACCAATAACGACATCCCCGCTTCTTATCCCGGAGCCGCTTATTATTTTTTCTTTCTCCACAGCTCCCACGGCAAAGCCTGACAGGTCATACTCTCCCCTGGCGTAAAACCCAGGCATCTCGGCGGTCTCGCCCCCGAGAAGCGAACAACCCGCCTCAAGACAACCGTCGGCAATACCTTTTATGACTTCCGCCGCCTTTCCTGGTTTCAGCCTGCCGGTTGCGAAATAATCGAGAAAGAACAGTGGCTCCGCGCCGCTTGTCAATATATCATTGACGCACATCGCGACAAGATCGATCCCAACTGTATCATGACAGTCGGCCATAAATGCTATTTTCAGCTTTGTGCCCACACCATCGGTTCCGCTGACCAGCACCGGATTTTTGTATTTCCTTCTGTTCAGCTTAAAGAGAGCGCCAAAGGAACCGATATCGGCCATCACCTCGGGCCTGAACGTACTCCTTGCGAGAGGAGTGATCAAGCGGATAAAACCATCACCCTTCGCTATATCGACTCCGGCTTTTTTATATGTAAGTTTTTCCTTAGTTTTCATACTAGTACAAGTATATTTTTAGCATAAAGCCGTTCCAAAGGGCAAGTTTTTTATCATTAAACAGATAAATTATTTTTCCTTTTGATATAATATTTCAGATGAGCGTTATTCTCGTAAGTAATGACGATGGAGTTCATTCCCCAGGAATCATCGCGCTTTACAGGGCAATGAAAAGTCTGGGAGAGGCTTATATTGTCGCACCTGATCGTGAAAGAAGCGCGACAAGCCACTCGCTGACACTCCACAGGCCCCTGAAAGCCGAGGAAATCAGATTGAATGTATTCTGTATAAACGGCACGCCGACAGACTGCGTGACACTCGGAATAAACAAACTTCTCCCTGAAAAACCGGCCCTGATTGTCTCTGGAATCAACAAAGGCGCAAATCTAGGTGACGATGTAACCTATTCAGGAACGGTCGCGGCGGCCATCGAAGGCACAATATACGGAATACCTTCAATTTCTTTTTCGTTAGTTAACGACGGGCATCATCATTATCATTTTGAGACCGCCTCTTATTTCGCGTCAAAGATCACCTCTTTTGTCCTTAAGAATTCCCTCCCGTATGATACGCTGCTGAACGTCAACATCCCCAATCTCCGCAAAGAAGAGATATGTGGCATAAAATTCACGCGACAGGGGAAAAGGATATACGACAATTCCATACAGGAGACTTATAGCCCCTGGGGTGAAAAGCACTACTGGATAGGTGGTGGAAATCCATTCTGGGAACGGGGAGAAGACACGGACATCGAGACCGTAAAGGCAAATTTCATATCGATAACCCCGATACATCTTGACATGACAAATTACGATGCTCTCTCTTTTTTAAACGAAAAATGGTCGATGCCGGACACTAAGGATAACAGGTTTGAAAAAAAATTATGATGTCATAATTGTAGGCGCCGGACCCGCCGGGATATTCGCTTTACTGGAACTTCTCAAGTCGAAAAAAAAGCTGCGGATACTGGTCATCGAAAAAGGCAAGGATATCGACAGCAGGATCTGCCCGCTAAAAACAAAAAGCACGTCCTGTTCCAAATGCCATGAATGCGGCCTGCTGAGCGGATGGGGTGGCGCGGGGGCTTTCAGTGACGGCAAATTAAGCCTCTCGCCCGAGGTGGGCGGTTTCCTTTCGCGGTATATGGACAAAAATGAAGTCCTGTCGCTGATAAATTATGTCGATCAAATTTATGTAGATTACGGAGCACCGGAGAAGGTATTCGGTGAGAACAATGAAAAGATCCATGAACTCGAAAATCTGGCGTCAAAAAACAGCCTGAAACTCGTTCCTTCGCGAATAAGGCACATAGGAACAGACAGGTGCGGGGTCCTTCTGAAGAATATAAAGGATAAGGTCAATTACAGAATTGAAACGCTTTTCCAGACCGAGGCCCGTTCCATCATTGTCGAGAAGGGAACATACAGGGGCATAATACTCAAAGACGGAAAAAAGATATATTCCGACTCCCTGATTCTGGCCCCGGGGCGTGAAGGCTCAAGGTGGCTGGAGGAAGAATCCAAAAGGCATGGATTAACACTGCTGAAAAATCCTGTTGATATCGGCCTGAGGGTCGAAGTGCCCGCCTCTGTTTTCGAGCCGCTTACCAGCATTACATACGAACCCAAACTGATATTTTATTCCAAAAAATTCGACGACAAGGTCAGGACCTTCTGCGTTAATCCCTATGGTGAAGTAGTAAAGGAATATCTAAAAGGCATATGGACTGTCAACGGCCACAGCTATACGGACAGGAGGACGAATAATACCAATTTCGCCTTACTGGTCAGTACATATTTTACCGAACCGTTCGATGAACCGATATCGTATGGCAGATATATAGCGCAGGTCGCTAATTTTCTCGGCAATGGCGTTATAGTTCAGCGTCTCGGAGACCTTATGTCGGGAAGACGGTCAACACGGGAACGTATAGCCAGGGGGATCGTGGAGCCAACATTAAAAGACGCGACTCCAGGGGACCTCAGTTTTGTCATTCCCTACAGGTACCTCTGTGATATTCTAGAGATGCTGGAGGCGATCGACAGGATCGCACCCGGCGTAAATTCGAGACATACATTGCTTTACGGTGTCGAGGTTAAATTTTATTCGATGCAGCTTAAACTCACCAAACCTTGAAACCGAAATAAAAAATTTATATGCCATAGGCGATGGCGCAGGCGTCAGCCGGGGCCTGATCCAGGCGTCTGGATCAGGTGTTGTTGCTGCGAGGGAAATATTGAGACGGATGTAACCGAAATGGATTACCAGGAACTTAGAGAACAAATGGTTAAAACTCAACTGATTCCCAGGGGGATCAGGAATCCAGGAGTGCTTGACGCCATGAGACGGGTTCCGAGACATCTGTTCGTCGACAATTCAATAGCGCATAAGACGTATGAGGATTCAGCCCTTCCGATCGGAAGGGGACAGACCATTTCCCAGCCATACATGGTTGCCTTAATGACCGAACTGTTAGCCTTACGCGGAGATGAAAAAATACTCGAAATCGGTACCGGCTCCGGTTATCAGACGGCCATCCTCGCGGAACTCTCAAGAGAAGTTTATACGATAGAACGCGTCGGACCATTAGCGGAAAACGCCCGCGGGAGATTCCATTCCCTCTCATATGAGAATATCCGGATTAAAACAGGCGACGGAACACTGGGATGGCCTGAGGAAGCTCCATTTGACCGTATCATCATCACGGCGTCTTCTCCCGACGTACCCCCTCCGTTAATCGACCAACTGGCAATTGATGGCATTCTCGTAGTCCCTGTCGGAAGCAGATATTCCCAGCAGCTTTTAAAGATCACAAAGACCAAAGACGGAATTTTCAGGGAATACCATGAGCCTTGCGTCTTTGTGCCGCTTATCGGAGAGTATGGATGGGAAAATGCGGACTAAGCGTGATGGATTTGCCTGTCCGGCCGGATCAAACGATTATTATGGGAATCGGGGTGAACGTAAGGATGAAAATCACAATTGCGGCCCAGCCGATCTTTTTTCTTTTCGGGTCGAGAGGTATCTCTGAATAAATGATAGGCGGATGCCTGAATCCGATGACAACAAGCAATACAGCCCATATTATCCAGCCCGGCCATAATATACCGAGAAACAGCAATACACCTATTAACACTTTTGATAATCTTTTCTGTTTTTCTCCGAAAAGGGCATACGAGATATGGCCTCCATCCAGCTGTCCCACGGGTATCAGATTGAGCGATGTTACGAAAAAACCTATCCATCCCGCGAAGGCTATGGAATGCATCGAAACACCATGATTGTCGGGTATGACGCCCAGGATTATTTGCGCCAGCCATGAAAATAACAATGAACTTCCAAAGATATAGGAATCCTGTATATTGTCAGCGGTCACTATATTCGAAAGAAAGAGCCCAATTATAACAGCCGCGACTGAAACGATAAATCCGTATATCGGCCCGGACGCGCCTATATCCATAAGGGCGTTTCTGGTGGGGATGGGTGATTTCATCTTGATAAACGCGCCCAGCGTTCCGAAAATCGTGGGGGCCGGTATAAAATAGGGTAGAGTCGCCTCTACCCGGTGTTTTTTCGACGCCAGATAATGAGCAAATTCATGAGTTAAAAGAATACCCAGTAAGGTGACGGAAAAGGGAAGTCCCTTATATATATCTAAAGGCGACCTGATTATAATCTCGAAGGGGTCCATAATTTCGATTACACCTTCATGATAAGCCCCGACCACCAGAGTAGAAAGGAAAGTAAGCGCAAAGAGCAGGATATTAAGATAAGGAATTTTTTTCAATCTATAACAATCCCTTTAAGGTCATAATCGTATATATCAGTTATTTTTAAATTAACAAAATCGCCTTTTTTCATGCCGCCGCCTTCAAGCATTACAACGCCGTCTATATCCGGCGCCTGAGAATCAAGCCTGGCAATCGTCACCTGTTCATCCACGTCATCTATTAAAGCCCTGAAGGTCCTTCCTGTTAGCCGCCTGTTATTCTCTAATGAGATAGAGGCCTGCACCTCCATTATTTTATTATACCTCTCTTTTTTGGTCCGTCCTGATATCTGTCCTTTTATTTTATAAGCCGGGGTACCCTCCTCCCTTGAATATGTGAATACCCCAAGCCTCTCGAACTTCACCTTACGGATAAACCGGACCAGTTCATTGAAATCCCTGTCTGTCTCCTGGGGGAACCCGGCTATGAAGGTCGTACGTATACTTACCTCCGGAATAATATCCCGTATCCTCGATATAAGCTTTTCGAAATACTCCCTTTTGCCGCCGCGTCCCATCAGTCTCAATATCTTTTCCTCCGAATGCTGAAGAGGCATATCGATGTAATTGCAGACCTTCACCTCCGCGCCGATCGTTTCGAGGAGCCGGTCATCGATAGAGAAAGGATGGAGATAAAGAAGGCGGACCCGGAAATCTCCGCTTATGGAAGCAATGTCCCTGACAAGCCTGCCGAGATTGTATCCGCCCGTCTCCTTCCCGTACGAAGCGCTGTCCTGCGCGACCAGTATCAGTTCCTTGATCCCGGATTTTATAAGCTCCTCCGCCTCATTAAATATCCGCTCCGGCTCCCTGCTTCTGAATTTCCCTCTTATCCCGGGTATAACACAGTAAGAGCAGCTTCTGTCACAACCATCCGCGATTTTGAGATACGCGTACGGATTATCATGAAACTTTTCATCAATGCATTCCGGCCCCGGCGAGGGGACCTGTTTTCTGCAGTATTCAACTATCTCATCCTCGCCGCCGACTCCCCATAAGGCATCTATTTCCGGTATCTCCTTTTTCAGCTCCCCGGGGTATCTCCCGGCAAGACAGCCAAAGACAATGAGCTTTTTATCTTTATTGTTTTTCCCCTCCCGCGCAAGATTCAGAATCCCGTCTATGGATTCCTTTTTGGCGGCCTCGATAAAACCACATGTGTTTATCAGAATAATGTCCGATTCTTCAACATTGGAAGAGAGGCTGAAGCCCTCTTTTCGCAATTTTTTCAGGAGATTTTCCGAATCAACCTGGTTTTTTGGACAGCCGAAACTTAGAAGCGTAACCCTACCCATGTTTCAACTTAATTAACTTGTAGATTACAAAATAACTTATCACAGCCGACAGGATTCCGATAAAAGTAGTACCTATAAAAAAGGGGAGGATAACAACTTTCAGTTCATGCGCGAAATTCAGAATGGTCAGATTGGACCAGTCAAAGGTCGGCAAAATACTATCATCCATACCAAGAAAAAGGGTTCCGACCCATGTGCCGAAGGTATATATAGGGACGATAGTCCATGGGTTCGTCACGAATACACCTGAAAAGGTGACAAGCTTGTTAAGCCGGAATATCCTTGCAACCGCAAAGCCGAGAATGGTATGAAGGCCGATAAGCGGAGACATGCCCAGGAATATACCTGTTGCAAAAGCAATAGCTATTTTCCGGGGAGATTCCTGAATCGTTAAGATCTGTCTCAGCCTGGCCCTAACCTGCAAAGTGCCGGTATCCTTTTAGTTTGAATTTTTCGGCTTTACCGGTTTTATCGATGATCTTCAGACCCCGGTCGGTAATTTCGCCTATGCAAAAAGCGTCAACTTTCTCCCGCGCCGGCGCGGTAAAAAGGAGTTCGTAATCTTCACCGCCCCCGAGCGCGAATTCATGGGGAGGAGTTCCCAGATATTCAGCGGCTTTTACAAGCCCTTCCGATACGGGGATTTTTTCGAGGAATATGCTTGCGCCTGTTCCGCTTTCCGCGCATATTCTTGAGAGGTCCAGCAGCAGCCCGTCGCTGATATCTATCATTGATGAGGCCTTATTCGCAAATTTCACCGGCCTTCTTGCTACAGGCATGAGATGCCTCTCTATCAGGGACTTGATTATATCCCACTTTAAAGGAAAATCCGTCGTTCTATTTTTTTCAATTTCGACAGGCCTCTTAATAATTTTCATCAGTTCCAGCCCGGCGGCAGCATCACCCAGTCTACCCGTAACATAAATATTATCGCCTCTCCTGGCTCCGCTCCGCCTTAAAATCCTGCCTGAATGTCCGATCACCGTGGCGGACAGCACCATCTCGCGGGAGGAAGATATATCGCCACCGATCAGCGTAATATCGTAGGTCTTTAAAGCCAGATCAACACCATCGAATAACCGATTAAACACTTTGATGTCAGTATTCTCACCGGCCGCGAAATTAAGAAGAAGGAACCTGGGCCTGCCGCCCATCGCATATATATCACTCACATTTACGGAAACTAATTTGAACCCGGCCTGATATGGCGTTGTCCAGTCCAGATCAAAGTGGACTCCTTCAACCATCATATCAGTCGCAAGAAGCGTCTGTTTCCCCCCGGGCATTATAACCGCCGCGTCATCTCCAATCCCAAGGACCAGACCCACCGTCTTTTTTGTAAATTTTTTCCTGAGTGTTTCCAGCAGGGCGAGTTCACCGACTCCGGAAAGCTTCATGTCACTCAGCTGCTACAGATGCAATCAATACAAACACCATTTACCTGGTCTGACTCGCCTGCTTTTTCACGTTGTTTATTAACGCATGCTTTAAAACCTGATCCATCTTGTCCGTCAGCACAAACTTCATATCTTTCTTTATGTATTTAGGCAGGTCCTCAAGGTCTTTCCTGTTTCTCTTCGGGATGATGACCTTCTTGATGCCCATTCTTTTGGCTGCCAGCGCCTTTTCTTTCAGCCCGCCGATCGGAAGCACCCTGCCACTTAGAGTGACTTCTCCCGTCATCGCTATATTCTTATCAACCGGTTTTCCGGTAAATACCGAAGATATGGCTGTAGCTATCGTGATCCCGGCTGAAGGTCCGTCTTTCGGAATCGCGCCGGCCGGTACATGTATATGTATATCCGTCTTCGAAAAAACATCTTCATCAATTCCGAGAGTTTTAGCAGTGGAACGGACATAACTGAGTGCCGCCTGGGCAGATTCCTTCATCACGTCGCCCAGTTGCCCTGTAAGCGTCAGGGAGCCCTTCCCTTTCATGGTTGTTGCCTCGATATAAATGATATCGCCGCCGGACTCGGTCCAGGCAAGTCCGGTAGAAACACCCACCTCATTATCCTGCATCTCCTCTTCCGGTATATACTTGGGTGAACCCAGAAAATGCTGCAGATTTTTTTCCGTGATGTCGAACTTCTCTTCTTTGCCTTCGGCTATTTTTTTGGCCATCTTTCTGCACAGGTTTGCTATCTCGCGTTCCAGATTCCTTACTCCGGCTTCCCTTGTATATTGCGATATTAAAAGTGTGGCCGCAGGATCCGAAATGGTGACTATGTTACTGCTGAGGCCGTGTGCCTCCAGTTGTTTCGGGATAAGATACTTTTTCGCGATACCCAGTTTTTCTTCCGTTGTATAGCCCGAAAGATATATTATCTCCATCCTGTCCCTGAGTGGCCCCGGGATAGGGTCGGCCAGGTTGCCGGTTGTAATAAACATAACCTTACTGAGATCAAAAGGTACCGTCAGGTAATGATCGGCAAACGCAAAGTTCTGCTCGGGATCAAGCACCTCAAGAAGCGCCGAGGATGGATCTCCCCTGAAGTCCATACCTACCTTGTCTACCTCATCCAGCATAAAAACA
>JAJRYC010000054.1 GCA_024275975.1 Nitrospirota bacterium
TATATCGTGTGCCTACAACTTTTGGCCTCCGCTTATCTTGTCGCTTTTGTAACTGCTCATTTTTTCTATGCTTTTTTGCGGGACTACCCCCAGATTACCAGAAATTAGCTTACATTTCCCAAACGTCAGTTCAAGGGCCTCGGTGCAGAATGTAACATCCAGTGTGTTGGAGAGCCTCCATGTCAGTACTTTCCGGCTGGCCCAGTCCATGATCACTGTAAGATAGCAGAATCCTTTTGCCATGGGTAAGTAAGTAATATCAGTGGCCCAGACCTGGTTGGCCCTGGTAATCTCCATTCCTCTGAGTAAATACGGATAGATTTTGTGTCCAGGGTGCGGCTTGGACAGCCGTGGTTTTCTGTATAAAGTCTCTATGCCCATTTTCTTCATTAAGGTGATTACATGCCCTCTGCCTATCTTGTATCCCTGTTCCCTCAGTTCGTCCCGGATGCTCCTGCTTCCATAAAACGGATATTTCAGGTGTATCTCATCAATGAGCAATGGCGGTCCCCTACGGATTTTATTTCAAATTTGTATTAAGTCCATCAATTGTTTTTCTCGGTTGAGCCGAACCCTCCCTCACCTCTCACTGTTTCAGATAGTTCGTCCACTTCAATATGAATAACAGGAATTACTTCTTTAATGACACCCTGTGCTATTCTTTCTCCTTTTTTTATTTTGTATTCACCGCTGCTGTTATTCAGAACAATAATTCCCAGTTCTCCTCTGTAGCCAGAATCAATGGTTCCTGGAGCATTGGCTATTAATACAGGTGTTTTTAGTGAAATCCCGCTTCGTGGTCTTATCTGCATCTCATAGCCAAGTGGTATTTCTACTTTCAGTCCTGTTTTGACTATTTTTCTTTCATATGGAGTTAATACCACATCTTCTATTGAAGTAAAATCGAATCCTGCATCTCCTTCGTGCACATATGAAGGGATGACAGCATCCTGATGAATTTTTTTCCATTTAATTGTTACTGTTGTATGACACATAACGTTATCCTCCGTTGGTTAATTGATATCAAGGGAAAAGACGGTGCTACAATCTATAACACCGGCCAGGTTTTTTATCGATACTTATTATAACTGTCTTAATGAGAAATGATACGAATTGTGTATTTTATTGAATTGTCCGGGAAGATATCACCAGAGTTCCGGGGCAGACTGTCAAAACCGGGATCCGGCGGACAGAACGTATCCCCTGCACCTGTCGACGTGAAAGGCATGACGCTGGAACTCTGGGAACCATGGCAAAGAATGGCTGATGAAAAGCATATCAGCATCAAATTTGATCTGCCGGAGGCTGCTGAAGTTATTACCGACAGGGTAATATTCTCATCAATTATGACAAATCTGTTCAGCAATGCAGTTGAATATTGTCCTGATGGAGGACATGTTGAATGCTGCCTGAATGTCCATTCCACAGATGTGACAGTGTCAGTGAAAAACAGCAACAGATCACTGACAGAGGACGATCTCGCTCATATGTTCGAGTATTTATGGCGAAAAGATCCGGCCAGAAGCGACAGTATTCACAGCGGCCTTGGACTGGCCCTTGCAGATGCTTTCGCCCGCAGCCTTGCTATAGATATCAAGACTGAGCTGTTGCAGTCAGGGGATTTTTGTATAACACTGATTATTCCATCTGTTTTTCCGGAGATAATTTAAGAACCACTGCTATTACATAGCGTACTATCTGTTCTATTGGTTGCATAACAAATCCCCATTCCCTGATGAGCCAAAAAAAGAGGCTGCGGATATTCCGCAGCCTCTTTTAAGGGATAATCTCCCCTTCTGTCTTAATCCTTTTCAGGACTTTTTCCGGTCTTTTCAGTTTGACGGCTTGCGGCCTTTCTTTTTGCCGGCAAGATAAGCCTCGCTCGGCCTCCAGCCAAAGGATACACTCGGTGTTACTGAACTGAGCGCCCCTCCCGCCACCTTCTGGGCGACCAGCTTTGTGAGCATTGCGATGCCTATGAACGGAAGAAATGCCGCGTATAAAAGTCCGAGTATCGGTCCTAAAACAAGTATGCCTACTGCGGGAAGCCTGTAATAAACGGTTTTTGCGTCTCCGGAAAGCACGCCTTCATTGGTGATCTCGATCCTCTCTCCTGTATTGAAATTCCAGTATGTTCCCTTGCCTGCCTTATGTCCTCCGTTGTATTTTAACATTGTCTCTTCCTCCTTTTGTTTTTTCTGTTCCTTAATTATAGGTTAACCGAAATAGAGACCTTTAACA
>JAJRYC010000055.1 GCA_024275975.1 Nitrospirota bacterium
AACTTTTGTCCCGGCGAGGCCGTACGGAGATGGCGATAGAAGAGATAATCCAGGAGGGTCAGGAGTTTCTCGTTCAGGTCTCAAAAAACCCTATAGGCAGCAAGGGCGCTAGGGTGACGTCATACATAACACTGCCCGGAAGATATCTTGTGCTGATGCCGGATGTGGAGCATATCGGCATATCGAGAAGAATATCGGATGAAGATGAACGTAACAGGCTCAAGGCGATAGTCGAAAGGATCAAGCCCGAAGGTTACGGCCTGATCATCCGGACCGCAAGCGAAGAGTCTCCGGAGGAGGATATCAGGAAAGACCTTGAGTTTCTCATTCTGCTCTGGGAGGATATACAGCAGAGGATAGACAGGACGCCTGCCCGCGGCCTGATTTATACCGACCTTGACCTTGCGTTCAGAAGCGTCCGCGACCTCATGAACCAGAATGTCGAACGACTGATAATAGATTCTCCGGAAGAATACGAGAGGATAATCGAATTTGTGAGGGCATACTTTCCCAAGCTTCTCGATAAGATCGAGTTTTACGAAGAGCCGGAGCCTATTTTTGACGCCTTCGGCGTGGAACTGGACATCTCAAGGGGGATCGGAAGAAGGGTCTGGCTGAAATCGGGCGGATACATTGTGGTTGACCAGACCGAGGCCATGACTGTGATAGATGTAAACACCGGAAAGTTTGTCGGCAAGGAGGGGCTTGAGGACACGATACTTAAGACAAACCTGGAGGCGGTCAAGGAAATTGCCTACCAGATAAGGCTGAGAAATCTCGGCGGCATAATCATAATAGATTTCATAGACATGGAGATAATCGAGAACAGGGATAAGGTCTTCAACGCCTTTACCGAGGCGATGAAAAAGGATAAGGCAAAAAATACCATTTCTCATATATCGGATCTCGGGCTTATCCAGATGACAAGGAAGCGGGTCAGGGAGAGCCTCGGCCGCACACTCTGTTCCAGTTGCCCATACTGTGAGGGGAAGGGATTCCTGGTATCTCCGGAGACCCTCTGTTACGAGATATTAAGAATGATCAAGAAACTCGCGAAGCATGGGAGTAAAAAAATAATTATTACGACCCATCCGTCGGTCGCCGAACTCCTCTCGGACGAAGAGATGCTCGGTATCGAAGATGTCGAAAGCAGGTATGGAGTCAAGGTGATAATAAGCGCCAACAGCGAGATGCATCAGGAGAATTACGAGGTCAATTCACTGTGAGCTTTAAGAATATCGATACAGCCAGGCGGAAATTCTCGGATCTGACATGCCTTTTGCGTGAGGCCGGGAATGTGGTCCTGGCGTTCTCCGGCGGGGTCGACAGTTCTTTCCTCCTTAAGGCCATGACTATGTCGGGCATAAAAGTGCTTGCCGTCACCGCTGTTTCCGAGACAGTGCCGGGGAGAGATATCCTCGACTCCGCATCGTTCGCAAAAGAGCTGGGCGTTGAGCATCTCACCATCAGAACGGAAGAGTTGTTGAATGAGGCCTTTGTCAGCAATCCGCCGAACAGGTGCTTCTTTTGTAAGGATGAGCTTTTTAAAAAGATAAAGGTGATTGCGCGACAATATGATTATGGAGTTATATTCGATGGAAGCAACTCCGACGACCTGCATGATTACAGGCCAGGCGTAAAGGCCGCCGCCCTCCATGCCGTCAGGAGCCCGCTGGCTGAAAGCAACTTCACTAAAGACGAAATCCGTGTGATGGCCAGAGAGCTTGGGCTTGAAATATGGAACAGGCCTTCATCTCCGTGCCTCTCTTCGAGATTTCCATACGGGCAGAGGATAACCCCTCAGGATTTAAGACGGGTTGAGGAGGCGGAGGAGTTCCTCAGGACCTTCGGAATACACGACATAAGGGTGAGAAACCACGGAGATACAGCCAGGATAGAGACAGGTGAAAAAGAGATGCACTTACTGGTAAGTCCGGCGAACAGGAGACTTGTCACAGAGAAATTAAAGTCCCTGGGATACCGTTATGTATCCCTTGATCTTGAGGGCTACATAAGCGGAAGTATGAACCGGGTGCTCCGGAATCAGGATTTAAAAACAGGCTTGCGGGATACATGCCGCAAGACAGAGGATGTAATATAAAAAGCTTCGGATGTCATGTCTTGCGCAGTCCGCGAACCTGTTACTCTTAATCCATGAAAGTTGAACAATCAAAATACCTGGCCGAGGTTTCCAGGTGTGTGCGTTGCGGGAGCTGCAAGGCATTCTGCCCGACGTACAACAGCAGTGAACTGGAGGCGTTTGGCGCAAGGGGACGGCTGAGGCTTCTCAAGGGTCTCCTGGCCGGCCAGTTGCAACCGTCTCCACTGCTGAACGACCGCATATTCAGTTGTCTCCTCTGCGGCGCGTGTGATGCTACATGCCCGTTAGGTGTTGATATTACAGGCGCGATATATTACGGGCGGAGACTGCTGCATAAAACCGACAAAAGGAGGAGATACCTCCGTTCTCTGGTGAAGTTCTCTGCAAAGCATCCGGAGCTGAGTCTTGGCATCCTGCGCATGAGCCAGAATATTCTGCTACCCGCCCTTGTCAGAAGGGGGATTATCCCGTTCAACCCGGAAGTCCCCGATGGTTTTCCAGGGAACAAAGACCAGGTATACAGTGTGCCAAAAAAGAGGGGCCGGGTCGCGATTTTTACGGGGTGCAGCGTCAATTTTCTTCTGCCTCACCTTGGGGAGGCGCTGATAAATGTGCTTAAAAAACTCGGGTATGAAGTTATTGTCCCAAAAGGCTCGGTCTGTTGCGGAACGCCTCTGCATACCCTTGGGCTTGAAGAAGAGGCGGCCAAACTTGCCAGGAAAAATCTTCAGATCTTCAGCAGGCTGAAGGTGGAGGCGATACTGAGCCTCTGCCCTACCTGTACTCTGGCCTTGAAAACTGAATATCCGAAAATCACGGGTGAGGGGCTCGAAAATGTTATGGATATATCTGTCTTCTTCAACGATAGACTCGAAATTTCCGCTCCGATAAATAAAACATCGGTATACCATGATCCATGCCACCTTTACCATGGGCTTAATGTCAGAAAAGAGCCGAGAGAGATTATCGGGAAAGCCGGCATCGGACTTATAGATATGGAAGATCGAGGCTGCTGCGGCTTTGGCGGACTTTCCTGTCTCTCAAACAAGGAAATATCGGGACGTCTCCTCAATGAACAGACAAGAAATCTTATGAATACGAAGGCTGATACCGTTGTAACCTCATGCCCGGGATGCATGCTCCAGTTAAGCCGGACGATTACCGACAGGCCCGTGCTTCATCTTGTTGAGTTGATTGAAGAGGCATATTGCTTCAGGCAATCTGGTAAAGAGGCAGAGGGATAAGGGGATAAGCAGCCTGTCAAAATCAAACGCAGGCAGTTATACTGATAGCAACTGCTTTTAAAAAGGGAGGTTATATGGGAGACTATTACAGGGATGAGGATCTTGAAAGGTTTGGCGAGATCGGGAAATACAGTCCTGAACTCTTTAAGAAGTTCATGGACTGGTATAGCTCGGCACTGGCAGCCGGACTTTTGACAAAGAGGGAGAAAGTACTTATCGGGATTGCCGTTGCACATGCTATTCAATGCCCTTACTGTATAGATGCGTATACCAGAAGCTGTATCGAGGAAGGCATGAGCCTTGAGCATATAACCGAAGCCGTACATGTAGCATCTGCCGTCAGGGGCGGAGCTTCGCTGATACACGGGATTCAGGCCCATAATGCCGCCGACAAGATGTCGCTGTAAGAAGAGATGACCTGTTGGCAGTGATGCAGTATTAAGGATAAGTGATCAGGCAGGAGGATAATGACGTTTAAGGAAAGGGTCGAAACCATAAAATCCGGGACGTTAAGGGCATTAAGGATGGAGGTCCTCCAGGTCAACCTGGGCTACAGGTGCAATATGAGTTGCAAACACTGCCATGTTCAGGCCGGCCCCGGGCGAGAAGAGATTATGGATAAGGGAAACATTGATGCGGTAATCACCGCCCTTTCGGAAAATGGTTTTAAGTCCATTGACATTACGGGAGGCGCGCCCGAGCTGAACCCCCTTTTCAGATATCTCGTCAAAAAGGCGAAAGATGCAGGCCGTCATGTGGCAGTCCGCACTAATCTTACTATATTTTTTGAAGACGGGATGGAGGATCTGCCGGAATTTTACAGGGAAAACAGCGTAGAGGTTATTGTCTCGCTGCCGTACTATCTCGAAGATAATGTTGACAGGGTACGGGGCAAGGGGACTTTTCAGAAGAGTATAAAAGCCCTTCAGAGGCTTAATGAACATGGTTATGGCCGGGCCTCTGAAGAAGCTGTCCTGCATCTTGTTTATAACCCGCAGGGCGCCTTTCTGCCACCGGCACAGTTATCCCTCGAGGAGGAATACAGAAAAGAACTTTCAGCAAAGTTCGGTATCTCCTTTAACCGCCTGTATGTGTTTGCGAACATGCCGGTAGGGAGGTTCAGGGATTTTCTCCTTCGCACAGGCAACATGGAAAAATATATGGAAAGACTCAGGAGCTCCTTCAATCCTGAAACAATAGAAGGTATAATGTGCAGGCAGATTATAAACGTGGGATGGGACGGCAGGCTCTATGACTGCGATTTTAACCAGATGACCGGCCTTGGGGTCACGGACGGCAAACCCGCTCATATAAAAGAGTTCGACTTTGCCGGGCTTTCAGAAAGAGAGATAAATGTGGATGAGCACTGCTACGCCTGCACGGCAGGCCAGGGCTCCACATGAATGGGTGCGGTGAAATAGCAGGCGGTCTGCCTGCTTAAGCATGTATCAAAGTAAGGGTATGGCGCGCCATGCCATTACAGAGACATTCCTTGATTTTAGTTAGAGATAATAAATAAAATGGATGACTATGAAAATCCGGCTTGAAAGCGGACAGATAATTGCCGCAGAGACTAAAGAAAGCATCTATCATGCGTTTAAGGATAACGGAATATATCTCGTTTCTTCATGCGGAGGCAAGGGCGTCTGCGGAAAGTGCCGCGTCAGGGTTCTCGAAGGAAAGAGCCGGATCGAATCAACCGGCAAACTAAGAAAAGATGATATCGACAGTGGGATCGTGCTGGCATGCCAGGCATTCCCCGAGGAAGACCTTCTCGTTGAGATACCCGAAGAATCCAGGCTGTTAATCGGCGATAAAATAGCTGTCTCAAAATCCAGGGACTTCCTGGATATTCTGATTGCTGACGGGCAGGGTCTGTTGCCGATCGTCAGACATGTTGACCTTGAGCTTCCCCCGCCGTCGTTAATGGATAACATGAGCGACCTCGAGCGGCTCAAAAGGGCGCTGGACGGGAAAGGCATTCAGCTTAGGCATTTCTCATACGATTTTATTGCAAGCCTGGCAAAAGCACTCAGAAGTGCTGACTGGAAGGTAAGTCTTGCCTACACGGAAAATTTCGAGGCTGTATCCCTCTCGCCTGCTGAAGGCAGGAACAAGTTCGGTATAGCTGTTGATATCGGCACAACGACTATAGTCCTCTATCTCGTAAATCATTCTGACGGAAGCCTTGTAGATGTTGGAAAGACTTATAACTCGCAGATGCGTTTCGGCGATGATGTGATAACAAGGATAATACATGCCACGGAAGGAGGAGGCCTCAATGAACTCCGCATGGCTGTGATTAACGATATAAATGATCTTCTCCAGCCGTTAGTGGAAAAATATGAGATTAAAAAAGAGGATGTTGATTCCGCGGTTATCTCCGGGAATACAACCATGCTGCATCTCTTTTGGGGGCTTGATCCGTCATCAATCAGGGAGGAGCCCTATATCCCGACTCTGAATACTTTTCCTGAATGGAACGCGGGAAAGGCGAGGATCAGGATTAATCCACAGGCCCCGGTTTACACTGCTCCATGCGTCGGCAGCTATGTGGGAGGAGATATTGTGACCGGTGTCCTGGCTTCCAGGATGCACATGAATCCGGAGGTGGCCCTGTTTATGGACATCGGCACAAACGGAGAGATCGTTATCGGAAATAACGAGTGGCTGATAACCGCTGCATGTTCGGCCGGTCCGTGTTTTGAAGGGAGCGGAATCAGATTCGGCATGAGGGCAACCGAAGGAGCGATCGAATCCGTAAAGATTGATCCTTCAAGTTTTGTTGCCGAGCTTGGAGTTATCGGGAACACCAGCCCTGTCGGGATATGCGGATCCGGCATGATCGATGCCATTTCAGAGCTTTTCTTTTCAGGGATAATAGACCAGAAAGGCAAGTTTATATCCGGCCTTGAGACAGACAGGATAAATATCCGGGATGAAGGGCCGGAGTTTGTATTCCACCGGGGAGAGTTCAGGGAGATTGTCCTCACAGAGGTTGATATCGAGAATATCCTCCGGGCGAAAGCCGCTATTTATGCGGGTGTGACGCTCCTGTTGAAAGAAGTAGGCCTGACGCTCGATATCGTTGATCGAGTGTATATTGCCGGGGGGTTCGGCAACTATCTGGATATTAACAAGTCTATAATGATTGGCATGCTGCCCGACCTTCCGATAGAGAAGTTTTCTTTTATCGGAAACACCTCCATTGCAGGAGCTTATCTCTGCCTGCTTTCGGAAAAGATGCGCAAAGACGCCGAAGAGATAGCAAACAGAATGACTTATATAGAACTTTCTGTCTCAAGGGGTTTCATGGATGAATACATGTCAGCCCTTTTTCTTCCGCATACAAACCTCGATCTTTTCCCGTCGGTCAAGGCATTGTACATAAAGGGAAGATAAAACCCGCCAACTCAGAATGGATTTTACCGCCTTAAAGACATTTTCGGGTTAAAAGCAGTTTTGAAGGCAACTACCGGTCTTCCCCTCTTGAAAAGTTGAAGCTCTGTATCGGGGGTGGAACATGAAGACGGTGACTTTCGGGATTATATTTTTCTTGACTTCGATTCAAACATATGTTTAAATCGAACGTATGAAAGTTAAAAAACCTAAAACCCGGCAGAAAGATACCAAGCAGCTCATTCTCGATTCAGCAGAGCGTTTTTTCGCGCGGGAAGGGTTTCATGTCACTTCTCTCAGGGCTATTACGGGAGCGGCAGGGGTTAACCTGGCTGCTGTAAATTACCATTTCGGCTCCAAGGAAGCACTGCTTGAGGCCGTATTCGAGAGGAGGCTTATCCCCCTGAACCAGGTCCGCAGGGATAAGCTGGAGCAGATCAGGGATGAGGCCGTGGAGAAAGGGAAGAGACCTTCCACAAAAAAAGTGCTGCAGGCCTTTATTGAGCCGACGCTCAGGTTCAAGGAGTCAGAGCCGGGTGCGGAAGACTTTATCGCCCTTGTCGGCAGGTCTTTCACAGACCCTGATGATACAGTGAGAAAGATATTTTTTCGCCTGATCGGGCCTATATTCGAACTGCTGTTCGAAACCCTTCGTGATGCACTACCTGAACTCCCGGAGAATTTACTCTACTGGCGTCTTCATTTTGCACTTGGCGCGCTCGCCCACACCATGCATATGAGCGGCTGCGATAAATTCCTTCCCGTGGGTTTTTCTGATGGATGCGGCACTGAATCATTGCTTTCCATGCTCATTCCATTTGTTACGGCGGGTATGGAGGCAACATGAACGACACATTCCTGAAAATATCCGCCTATCTGCTTATAACGCTGATTGTATCCGGTTGCTCGGTCCATCGGCTCAGGAAAGAAGAACCTGTTATTAAACTGCCGGATACATTTTCAGCTGGCGGAGCAGAAGAAGGTCTGTCTTTCCCTGCCACGGGATGGTGGGAGTCTTTCGGAGACAGCCGGCTCAACGCCCTTATGGAAGATGCTTTCCTTCAGAATCTTGATATAGCCCGGGCCTATGAGCGGCTGCGGCAGGCGCAGGCGGTTATGCGTTCAACCGCTTCATCCCGCAGTCCGCATGTTTCTCTGGAGGGCCAGGCAGGACGTGTCCGCCAGCAGGGTATGTTCGGCGCAGCCACAACCGGCAGTTACAGACTCTCTGCCGCAGCCGGATACGAGATAGACCTGTGGCATAAACTCAAATCACAAACAGAGGCTGCCCGGCTGGATGCACTGGCTTCTGAAGAGGATATCAAGACACTCTTTATAAGCATTTCAGCCCGGATCGCAGACCTCTACTACCTTGCTGTTGAGCAGCGCGCGCAGATCGAACTGTCAGACCGCAGCATCGCATCATTTCAGGATACACTTGAGCGGGTGGAACGCCGCTATCGCGAAGGGCTTGTCCCTGCCATTGATGTTTATCAGTCTCGCCAGAACCTTGCGGCTGTGCGGGCACAACGCCCTGTCTACGAGTCAAACCTTGCTGTTGCCCTCAACGCCCTTTCGGTCCTCACCGGGCGTTTCCCTGGCAGAGAATTGGCCGGAAACAGTGCTGAACTCCCGGAGCCGCCGGCATTTCCTTCCGGGATCCCATCGCAGGTGCTTACCCGGCGCCCTGATGTCAGGTCTGCTCTCCTGAGGCTACGGGCCAGTGACTGGAGGGCCGGCGCGGCAGTTGCCGGCAGATTCCCTTCGTTCAATATCATCGGAAGTTACGGCGGGGCGAGCGAAAGGGTCAAAACCCTGCTGGATTCACCGAATATTTTCTGGAACCTGCTGCTTGATATCGCCCATCCCCTTCTTGACGGGGGCAGGCTCAAGGCTGAAGCAGAACGAGCAGAGGCGGTTTTCAGGGAGCAGCTTTTCAGCTATCATCAGACTGTGCTGACGTCATTTAAGGAGGTTGAGGACGCCCTCGCCGGGATAAACGCCGCTGAAACACGTCTTTCAGTGCTTGACGCCGGACTCATCGCGGCATCCGGCGCGCTGCGCCTTTCCCTCGACCGCTATGCCCAGGGCTTAACCGATTACCTCCCTGTTCTGACTGCGCAGCAGCGTTATTATGAATCCGAAAGCTCAATTATCGCCGCCAGGCGACAACGCATTTCCGCCGCCATCCAGCTTGCCAGGGTGCTGGGAGCGGAATGGACCGACGGAATAATCGAACAAACTTTAACTTCCGGGAGGAGAGAGGGAGACACGCATGAGCAGTAAAGAAAAATTAATTAAGATAGCCTTGCCTCTCATAATAATCCTGACAGGCCTCGGCATTACGGCCGCGCTTATCGCCAATCGTTCCGGACCGGAAAAGGAGATAAAAGACGACAGGGGGGCGCTTGTTCGTATACGCACAGTCAAAAAGCAGGACCGCCGGGTGATTGTCAGAGGAACGGGCACAGTGCAGGCTGCTCAAGAAGTAAAAATAATACCACAGGTGAGCGGTCGGGCAGTATGGATTTCTCCTTCAATGGCGGCAGGAGGCTTTTTCGGTGAGGGGGACATGCTGTTCGAGATAGAAGATACCGACTACAGGCTGGCGCTTGAGAAGGCAGAGGCCGCCCGGGCAAAGGCTGAATATGAGTTGGCGGCCGCCGAGGGCCGCGCCAGGGTGGCGCGCATGGAGTGGAAACGTCTAGCGGGAGAGGGTTCCGAAAAGCCCAATCCGCTTGTACTGTACGGTCCCCAGCTCAAAAACGCCAGGGCCGAGCTTGCTTCGGCCGACGCCTCAATTAAGCAGGCGGAACTCGACCTTGCCAGGACCAGGATCAGGGCGCCTTTTAACTGCAGGGTGCGTCAGGAGAATCTGGCTACGGGCCAGTATGTCCGGGCTGGAGAAAGCGTGGCCGTGCTCGCCGGCACGGATACGGCGGAGATAGCCGTGCCCCTGCCGCTGGAAGAGATATACTGGATAAATATACCCCGCACAGGGACGGGAGAAGAAGGGGCTTCCGCGAAAGTTGTGATTAACAGCAGAATAGGCAGGTACGAGTGGAACGGAAGAGTAGTCCGTTCAACCGGCGAGGTCCGGCAGAAGAGCCGTATGATGAATGTTGTAATCAGTGTGAATGATCCCTATGGAGTCGATGGCGCGGGTGGTCCGGACGGGCCCTCGCTCGCAACCGGCAGGTTTGTTGAAGTTTTTTTAGAGGGTAAGATGCTTGCGGGCGTAATCTCTGTCCCGAGGACCGCCATGCGTGATAATTCGAGCGTCTGGATCATGGATGAAGAAAACAGACTGCGTATCCGGCCGGTTAATGTAATACGGTACGAACAGGGGGATGCGCTTGTGGCGGAAGGACTGGAAGACGGGGACCGTATAGTTCTGGCCAGCCTCTCCGGGGCGGCCGACGGTATGAAGCTGAGAGTCGTTACAGAGGGAAATTAATAGTGAAGAACGCAGTGCGCTGGATGACGAGCAACCATGTGGCCGCAAACCTTCTGATGATGGTCTTTATTGTCGGCGGTCTGGTTATGGGGTTCTCTGTGAAGCAGGAGATATTTCCTTAGGTGGCTCTGGATATGATCCAGGTCTCTGTCGCTTATCCAGGAGCCGGACCCGAAGAGGTCGAAGAGGGCATCCTGCTCAAGATCGAGGAAAGCCTGACCGGTGTTGACGGCATCAAGCAGATCAGGTCGGTGGCCTCCGAGGGTTTTGGAACGGTAATAGCCGAGATGATGATCGGTGAAGACCCGGACATTGCGCTTCGGGACATACAGACGGAAGTAGACAGGATCACAACCTTTCCCAAGGACGCCGAGAAACCGGTTATTACCAAGTTACTGAACAGAATGGAGGTCATCTCTGTGGTGGTTTACGGTGACCTCGGGGAGAGAAGCCTGAGGGAACAGGCCGAAACGGTGCGCGATGAACTGCTGAACATCCCGCAGATTACGCAGGTTGACCTGATGGGCGTTCGTCCATATGAGATATCTATCGAGATATCGGAAGAAAATCTCCGCCGGTATGACCTGACCACCGAGCAGGTGGCCCGGCGGGTGAGGGAGGCGTCTCTTGATCTTCCCGCGGGATCGATCGAGACGGCCACGGAAGAGATACTCATCCGCACCAGGGCGCGGCGTTATACCGGACCGGAATATGGCCGGATCGTCGTAGTCACAGACCCGGACGGAACAGAGGTCAGACTGGATGATATCGCGGAAGTTAAAGACTCTTTCCGCGAGACGGATGTGAGCGCTCTCTTCGACGGCATGCCCGCCGCCATGGTCAGAGTCCATAGGGTGGGCAAGCAGAAACCGACCGAAATATCCGGGATAGTTAAGGACTATGTTGAACTGAAACGGTCTTCGCTTCCGGACTCGGTAAAGATCGCTACATGGAATGATACATCCGAACTGCTTGAGAGCAGAATGAACCTTCTGCTGAAAAACGCCCTTATCGGTCTGGTGCTGGTTTTTCTGATCCTCGGCCTTTTTTTGCAGATACGTCTCGCCCTCTGGGTCATGCTCGGCATTCCTATATCGTTTCTGGGCGCCATGTTTCTGTTCCCCGGGCTGGATGTATCCATTAACATGATATCGCTGTTTGCATTTATAATGGCGCTTGGTATTGTGGTGGACGACGCCATTGTGGTCGGTGAAAACGTCTATGAACACCGCCAGAAGGGAAAAACATATTTCCAGGCCGCGGTTGACGGGACGCTGGGGGTTGCCAGGCCGGTGATTTTTGCCGTTCTCACCTCTGTGGTGGCCTTCCTGCCCCTGAGATTTGTCAGCGGTATTATGGGTAAATTCATCAAGGTCATCCCCATGGTGGTCATCTCGATCCTGCTCATCTCACTGATCGAATCACTCTTTGTTCTGCCTGCCCACCTTGCGCTTGGCCGGCCCATCCACGCCACCCGGGGGCTTGCCGGACTGATCGAGAGGGTACGCAAAGGTTTCGGCAGAAGGCTCGAAAATTTTGTGGGCGGCCCTTACAGCCGGTTTCTTGAACTCTGCCTGCGAAACCGCTATGCCGCACTTGCCACGGCAATAACCGCGATCCTGCTGACAGTAGGTATTGTCGGAGGCGGGCTGATAAAATTTCATTTCATGCCTGAAGTGGACGGGGACGTGGTAATCGTTTCGCTGAAGATGCCGCGCGGCATTTCCGTTAAAGAGACAGCTGACGTACAGGATTATATCGTTAAAAAGGGGCAGGAGGTGGTTGAGGAGTATGACCGGGCGCGACCGGGAGACGATTCCGTCCTGCGCCATATATTTTCACTTGTCGGCTCAACCTTCATTCAAGGCGGGCCGTTCGGGGGCGGGTCATCGAGCGGGACGCATCTGTCGGAAATCGCAATGTTTCTGGCTCCGAGCGAAAAACGTGGGATCCCTGCCTCTGAAATCGCATCCCGCTGGCGCAAATTGGTTGGAGAAGTGCCCGGCGTGGACTCTCTCACATTCACTACCAACTTGGTGCATATGGGCGCGAATATCGATATCCGTCTGGCCCATGGAGACATCGGTATACTGGAGGAGGCGGCCGGCAGGTTAAAGGATTCTCTGTTGCAGTATCAGGGGGTGGACGATATCGCGGACAACTTTCCGAAAGGCAAAAAGGAACTGGAGATACGCCTGAAGCCCGAAGCCCGTACACTGGGGGTTACTGAAGAGGACCTGGGCAGGCAGTTGAGAGGGGCTTTCTTCGGAGCCGAGGCATTGCGGCTGCAGCGGGGAAGAAACGAGGTGAAGGTAATGGTCCGGTATCCCGAATCAGGACGCAAGGGTCTCAAGGACCTGGAAACCATGCGCGTCAGGACCCGTGACGGAGGTGAAATCCCTCTCTTTGCGGCGGCATATGTAAAGGAAGGCAGGGGGTTCAGCCAGATCAACCGGTCGGACCGCAAAAGGGTTATAAATGTGACTGCCAGCGTTGACAGCGGGGTTGCAAACGCCGTGGACATCCTTGAGAAGCTGAAAAAGACCGTTCTGGTTAAACTCGTCGCGGACTATCCAGGACTTACTTATAACCTTGAAGGAGAGGAAAGGGAACGCAGCGAGTCTCTCGACAGCATGAGGAGGGGTTATCTGCTGGCGCTGTTCGGCATCTATGCCCTGCTCGCAATCCCGTTCCGCAGTTACAGCCAGCCGCTTCTGATCATGGCCGCGATTCCCTTCGGCATGGCCGGTGCGGTGTTGGGACACTTAATTATGGGTTATGACCTGAGCATCCTCAGTATATTCGGCATCGTTGCCCTCTCCGGCGTGGTAGTGAACGACTCACTTCTCCTGATCGACTATATCAACGAATGCCGGAAGGACGGGATGCCCCTGTTTCAGGCGATAACAGAAGGCTGCAAACGCCGCTTCCGCCCCATACTTCTTACATCACTCACGACTTTTTTCGGCCTGATCCCGATTATACTGGAGACGAGCGTGCAGGCGCAGTTCCTGATCCCGATGGCCATAAGCCTTGCCTTCGGCGTCCTTTTCGCTACAGGTATTACATTACTGCTGATACCTTCTCTGTATATAATACTGGAAGATCTGCGCGGAATCTTCCGGCTGAGGCCTTTCCACGCAAACCACCGGGATTAGCCCGAAACCGGGACGGCTTGTTACGCGGGGATAAATGGTGATAAAAACAGTCGTGAAGAACTATACTTAAAACTGCCCTCTGTCCAGGGTCCTGTACTGTACCGCCTCCGAGATGTGGTGAGACAGGATAGTTTCCGATGCTTCAAGGTCCGCTATTGTACGGGCAAGTTTTAAGATTCTCGTATATGCCCTGGCTGACAGGCCCAGTGCATGCAGTGCCTTCTCGATAATGGCCTGTGCGTCGTCTTCCAGCTGGCAGTTTTTTCTTATATGCCTCGCCTTCATCTGGCTGTTACAATAAATCTTATCGTCTTTAAATCTTTCGGTCTGTATCTCCCGGGCTTTGACGACCCTTTTTCTTATCTCCTCCGACTTCTCACCCGATAAATCCGCGGAAAGCTCCTTGTAAGGGACAGCCGGGACTTCGATATGTATGTCTATTCTGTCCAGCAGGGGACCCGAGACCTTTCGCCTGTAACGGGCTATCTGGCTGGGAGCACATGTGCACTGATGTTTCGGGTCTCCAAGGTAGCCGCATGGGCATGGGTTCATGGCGCTGACAAGCATAAATGCGGCGGGATAGGTGATGGATGCCGCAGCCCTTGAAACGGTTACTTCACCGTTTTCGATCGGCTGTCTCAGGACTTCAAGGACATTCCTCTTGAATTCCGGTATCTCATCCAGAAATAAAACCCCGTTATGCGCCAAGCTCACCTCGCCCGGCTTTGGTGTCTGTCCGCCGCCGATCAGCGCGACATCCGAGATTGTGTGGTGCGGCGACCTGAAGGGCCTTATTGCCTGTAATGGCCGGCCGTCCCTCAGCAGGCCGGCGACACTATGTATGCTCGTGGTTTCGAGCACTTCATCAAACGTCATGTCCGGAAGAATAGTCGGGAGCCTTTTGGAGAGCATGGTTTTACCTGATCCGGGCGGGCCGATCATCATAAAATTGTGACCGCCGGCCGCTGCAATCTCGAGCGCCCGTTTTGCGTGCTCCTGTCCCTTAACTTCCGAGAAATCATTATCATAAGCCGAATGCCTGTTCATTATCATGGAGCGGTCGATTATAACAGGCTCGATATTTCTCTCTCCCCTTAGAAAGTCTATAACTTCCGGCAGGCTGGAAACGCTGTAGACATTCACCCCATGAACGACCGCTGCTTCGGTCCCGTTTTCGACCGGAAGGATGATTCCCTTCATGCGGTTTTTCCTTGCCATGAGCGACATCGAAAGGGCGCCCCTGACAGGCTTAATCTTTCCGTCGAGAGACAGCTCTCCGGTAAACAGATAACCGCTCAAAGCCGCAGGGTCTATTAAGCCCTCTGAAGCGACTATCCCGATGGCGATCGGCAGGTCAAAGGCCGAGCCCTCTTTTTTGAGGTCGGCGGGCGCAAAGTTTACGGTAATCTGCTTTAAAGGGAAATTAAAGCCTATGTTTTTCAGGGCGGCCCTGACCCTGTCCCGGCTTTCCTTAACGGCGGCGTCTGGAAGACCCACCATGGAAAAATGCGGGAGCCCGCGGGAGGCGATATCCACCTCTACCTCGACTTTATGAGATTCAATTCCTATAACGCTCGCGCTTAAGATTTTTGAAAGCATGGAAATATCAACCTGTGTTTTGTTTTGATTATGCTAAGAATAGCATTAAAGCAACTGACAGGGCAACAGGTTCTGGTTATGGGAGACCAGCGATGAGGCATTATAGCTTTTCTATATACCCGGGGGATTTTGACAGTCGTATTCCTACTCCATAGAATTCAACAATATTATTTGTGTAAGCAACAACTTCTGGATTTTAGCATAAATCTAATAAATACACAGATATAGGGTGCAAGTGTTATAATTTTACGGGAACTTTAAATTATCTTTAAATCATTCATCTTAATATGAACATAACTTCTTATCACGCAAAATACTATGCCTATGAATTAACAAAACGCTACTCTTCCGATAATCTGGAAAAGTTGATCACTCCTTTAATGGATGCTCAGGTTGATTTAAATCCTCATCAAATTGAAGCAGCTCTTTTTGCCTTTAAATCACCGCTCTCAAAAGGTGCCCTTCTTGCCGATGAAGTTGGTCTTGGGAAAACAATAGAGGCTGGGATTTTAATATCCCAGAAATGGGCGGAACGAAAAAGAAAAATTCTTATAATCCTTCCTTCTAATCTGAGAAACCAGTGGAATCAGGAGTTGTATGATAAATTCTTTTTGTCTTCTGTTATTCTTGAGACGAAGTCATTTAATAATTACCTCAGGATAAGCAGCAATAATCCTTTTGACAGAGATGAGATTGTCCTTTGCTCGTATCATTTTGCGAGAAATAAGGCCGAGTACATAAGAGATATAAGATGGGATTTGGTAGTCATAGATGAAGCACATAGGTTGAGGAACGTATATAAGCCCTCGAATAAAATTGCAAAGGCTATCCAGGAAGCAATATCTGCTTACCCCAAGGTGCTTCTCACCGCGACACCTCTTCAGAATACTCTGCTGGATCTTTATGGGCTGGTCAGTTTTATTGATGACTTTACATTCGGAGATCTTAAAAGTTATAAGGCACAATTCTCCAAACTTACAAGTGAAGATAACTTTGACGATCTAAAGGCCCGGCTTGCCCCAGTCTGCAAAAGAACCCTCAGAAGACAGGTGCTCGAATATATACGTTATACAAACAGAATTTCTCTTACACAGGAGTTTATTCCTACTGAAGAGGAACAGGAGCTTTATGATGTTGTTTCGGATTATTTGAGACGGCAAAACTTATATGCTTTACCTGCAAGCCAGAGGCAGCTTATAAATCTCATTCTTCGTAAACTGTTAGCATCCTCAACATTCGCAATAGCAGGCACGCTTAATTCACTTCTTTATAGATTAAACGCAAAGTTGAAAAAGGTTAAAGTCAAACCGGATATGGATGAAGAATTTACCGAAGACTTTGAAGCTTTTGATGAGCTGAAAGACGAGTGGCAGGAGAATGGTGAAGAACAGGGCAAAGAAGAAGTTATTACTGAAGAAGAGCTTGAAGCAATAAAAGATGAAATAAATGATTTGACAAGTTTTAAAAATTTGGCTGAATCGATAACACACAATGCCAAAGGCAAGGTTTTGCTTGCTGCGCTGAAGGCAGGGTTTGGCAAGGCAAGGGAACATGGCGCAAATGAAAAGGCCATTATTTTTACAGAATCTCGAAGAACTCAGGAATACCTGCGTTCAGTCCTTTCAAATACGGAACATAGAGACAAGATCGTTTTGTTTAATGGATCAAATAATGATGAAAAATCCCGTGCAATATATCAGGAATGGCTTGATAAATACTCTGGTACAGACAGGGTAACCGGCTCAAAATCAGCGGACATCCGGTCAGCTATTGTGGATTATTTTAAGCACCACGCTACTATTATGATAGCAACGGAGGCTGCTGCTGAAGGTATTAACCTTCAGTTCTGCTCATTAGTTATAAATTATGATCTTCCATGGAATCCTCAAAGAATTGAGCAGAGAATTGGCCGATGTCACAGATATGGTCAGAAATATGATGTCGTTGTAGTAAACTTTCTGAATAGAAAAAATGCTGCCGACAGGAGAGTGTATGAACTTCTATCAGAAAAATTTCAATTATTCAGCGGTGTATTCGGCGCAAGCGATGAAGTTTTGGGGAGCATTGAATCAGGTGTAGATTTTGAAAAGAGGATCGCTCAAATTTATCAGGAATGCCGGACGGAGGAAGAAATTCAGGCTTCTTTTGATGCCCTTCAAAAGGATATGGAAGTGGAGATTGATGAGAAGATGAAGCTGACAAGGAAGAAACTCCTTGAAAATTTTGATGAAGAAGTCCACGAAAAATTAAAAGTGAATCTGGCGGAAAGCAAAGAATACTTGTCAAAGCATCAAAACTGGCTATGGCAAATAACAAGGTATTATCTCGAACCTTATGCTGACTTTATAACGGGAGATCATTCTTTTACTTTAAGAGAAAATCCTTTTTCTGAGGAGAAAATACACAGCGGTCCTTATAAGGTCGGTAAGAATATAGAGGGTGCAAATATATATAGAATCGGACACCCTCTGGCGCAGAGAATAATTAATTCATGTAAAACGAGAGACCTGTCATTACATCAACTCACATTCAATTATTCAGACACGGCAAAAAAGATAAGTATCCTGGACCCGCTTACAGATAAGTCAGGATGGTTGTCTTTAGTAACTCTGACAATTGATTCGTTTGAGACAGAAGATCATATATTATTTTGCGGAATCACAGATAATGGTAGTGAATTAGATATGGAGCAGGGGCAAAGACTGTTTTCATTGCCGGCTTCTACAAGTTCTTTTCCTGATAAAATCCCTGATAATGTCTCTGATAACATTAACAAAATGATTCACAGACAGGAGACATATATATTACAATTAAATGCCGAGCACAATGGTACCTTCTTTGATGCTGAAATGGGAAAGTTGGATAAGTGGGCTGAAGACATCAAGAACAGCATTGAAATTGAATTAAAACAGCTTGATAAGGATATCAAAACGCGCAAAACAGAAGCGAAGAAGATACTCAGGCTTGAGGAGAAAGTAGAGGCACAAAAAGAGATAAAGGAGATGGAGAAGAAGCGGAATATCTTAAGGCAGAACCTTTATCAGGCACAGGATCAGGTAGATGAAAAAAAGGAACAGCTTATTGAAGGAATTGAGTCAAGATTAAGACAGAAAATAGAGAAGACAGAATTATTTACTGTGAGATGGAGTGTTATATAAGAATGTCATGCAGAGTCTGTCATTTCGACCGCTCTTTTTTGTCATTTCGACGACAGGAGAAATCTTGATGCCGTTGCAAAAAGCCGAAGATTTCTCCCTCCGGTCGAAATGACATGCGTTTAAGGATTATTTAACACATGACAGAATCAGAGCAAATTAAAATGCTCATAAAAGAAGGCGAAGGCCTAACGGTCGAGTTCAAGGAAAGATATACTCCCAGGATTGATCGTGATATTGTTGCTTTTGCCAATTCAAAAGGCGGGCTGCTGCTTCTCGGTGTTGATGATAGAGGAAAGGTTGTCGGTGAGAATCTGACCAATAAGATGAAGGCCGAAATAAATGACATTGCCCGGAATTGTGATCCCTCAATCCAGATCAAGAAGATTAAACAGGCTGGGAAGATCGTTATTATTGAAGTTGCTGAGGGAGCGGAAAAGCCTTATAGTTCATCCTCCGGTTATTACAGGCGGCTTGACGCAGTAACACAGAAGATGACGCAGCGGGAAGTGCGGTCTGTTTTCCGTGACAGCGATGACCGTTCTTTTGAGGATCTCACCTGCAGGGACTTGACCCTGAAAGATATTTCTCTCAAGAAGATCAAAGCATTCCTGCAGGAAGCGAATATGTCTTTTAAGATCAGCAAGGCCGATCTTCCCTCTTTTCTTACAAGTCTGAGTGTTTACCGGAAAAACAAAATCAGCAATGCAGGGGCTTTAATGTTTGCTTCTAAAGTCGGAAGGTTCATCCCTCATTCGGAAAGTATTTTCGCAGCTTTTAAAGGAACGGAAAGAATTAATATTTATGACCGGAATGATGTAAGAGACGACCTGTTAACCCAGTTTACTGAAGCTGTTGGTTTTTTAAAGAAACATCTGAATGTACGCAGTGAGATTCGTGATTTTGACCGGTTTGATATTTATGAGATTCCCCTGGACGCCTTAAGGGAAGCTGTTGTTAATGCGATTGTCCATAGAAATTATGCAATTAAAGGAACAAGTATATATGTAAGGATTTTCGATGATCGTGTGGAAATAGAAAATCCCGGGGGATTGGTTGAAGGAATGGCAAAGCGTGACTTTGGCAAATCCTCTGTAAGGAGGAATCCGATCATTGCCGATTTATTTCATCGCATGGATAAAGTTGAGCGGATGGGTTTCGGTATAAAACGCATGAAAAATCTTATGCGCGACGCCGGACTGCAAGAGCCTGAGTTTGAGATGGATTCATTTTTCAGGGCCATTTTTTATCGTGATCCCCGTTATTCTCTTAAAGTAGACGAGGCAGGAAGAAAAGGGGCGGAAGAAATTACCCGGAAAACTACCCGGAAAAGTTCGGTAGAAAAGGGGGTAGAAAAGGGGGTAGAAAAGGGGGTAGAAAACCTTTCAGAAAATGAAAAGATAATTTATGATTTGATAAAAGTGAATCCGTCTATAAGTAAAAGAGAAATAATGACGCAAGGAAGCTTAACCAAGAAAACGGTTGACTATAATATTGAGAAGCTTAAAGTAAAAGGGGTTATCAAACGCATTGGCCCGGCCAAAGGCGGGCATTGGGAGATAGTTGAGTGACAGATGTTAACTCGGCGATTCTGCTTTGCTTTGTCATTTCGACAACAGGAGAAATCTTCAATTGTATGCGATGCCATAAGATTTCTCAGCCGAAGCTTGAGCCGAGGATATAAAAAAAGGATTTACCATGAGCAAAACATTAAAAACTCAATCGCACAAAAAGTTATATAACAGGAGTTTAAGAGATAAAGCCTGCTGTTACCTGTAACCCCGCAGAAACATTGAATTATATGTCTTCAGATCCGTAAGACCCTTTGGTATCAGCACAAAAAACCCGTGAAACATCAGTAATATAGGGACATTTCACAC
>JAJRYC010000007.1 GCA_024275975.1 Nitrospirota bacterium
AGAATCCAGAATATAAAGGAACTGGATGCCCGATTACAAACTTCGGGCATGACAAAAAATCGTATACTCAGGAGTCAACTTGCAGTGAATTTCAAAAGTCATGCTATTTTTTGTTCATATGTGCTGCTATCCTGCATTTGCAGGTCTCTTTCAGCAATATTTATGCAACTGTAAGGTTAACAAGCTCATAATAGAGTGACACCGCTACTCAAACAGTATAAGTGCACAGAAATCAAGAAAAGTTTGTTACCCCCGCCTCCCCGTTGTTTTTTATATTTAGACATTTTCCATGGTGATTTTGCTATGATACAGAAATCTATATACTAACTGGTTAGGGGCTTTATAAGGGGAAATAGTTAATGTCATCACTCGCCACAAAATGGGCTGGTAGGCTCTATGGTACAAATACAGGAAACCTATTTCTTGAGATTGAGCAAGAAGGTGAGTCTGTTAAAGGCGAGGCGAGATTTATGGATAATTTATTTGGTTTGGCGCTATATGAATTTACGGGAACCTTCGATGGAACACTAAAGTTATTTTGTACGCCGCTTGAGGCTAGTGTTGCCGAGGGACTTGGTGACGTAACTGTAGAGGCAATATTAACTACAGAAGGTAATTTGCGCGGAGAATGGCATTCTACTGTAGGAACGGCAGGAACATTTGATGCATACCCGCATGATTTTACTGATGCAAAACAAGACGCAACAAAAACAGAAAATATTCCCGAGCAAATATATAACAAAAATATTCAACTGGGTTCGGTTCGGTTATTTTCTGATGACGTACAGAAAATTATTTCTTTTATAGAGCAAGATTTTTCTGTTGGACGCGCAATAGTTACATACAATATACGTGGTAGCCAAGCAACAAAATATGCAACTGATTTTATTCGTGACATGAAAAATCTTGGTGAGGTTAATTACATAAAGATTACAATTCAAGAACCAGAAGCTTATGGAATAAATAAAGTTATTGTTTTTGAGCTTGTTGAATATGGTGATAGTGAAGTAAGAGTTTCCGGTATTAATGAGGCGTGGGTTATCGGTAAAGCGGAATCTATAGCCCAGGAAATAAGACCAAGGCAAAATAAATTGGTTACTACTTATAGGAAACATGGATTAAACATCAATGGAATTATATTTTTTTCTATGCTTGTTGCAATGCCAGAGATAGATGGATGGAAGAATAGAGCAGTATTTGCCATAACAGTATTTGTTTTGTTGAATCTTTTGCTTGTAATACACGGTAAATTTATACCAAACACCAAGATTTACCTCTCGCAAAAAGAACCATCATTTATTAAAAGAGCATGGCCTAGTATTCTATCGTGGGTAATTGCGGCTACAAGTTCTATATTTGCCGCATGGGTATTTTATTTGTTAACAAAAGGCAGCGGCCCCTGATGCGGCGTTGTCGCGGTCGCTTCGCTCCCTCGACAATGCCGCTGATGAGGAGTATCCACTGTTTGCTCGGCGCTTCGCGCCTCACAACCAGTGGATTGAGCAGATGCCCTTCGGGCACTCCTCATCAGCGGCATTAGGCCAATACAAAACTCATGACTTTGGAAACCAACTTGGACACTATTAAGGCAGATTGCCCTGAGCGATCAAAGATCATCCGTCTTGTCGATTACTTGACGCGGCTGGCATCCCTGCGCACCAAGACAATTCGCGATATTGCCGATTATGAGCGCACGCTCTGGATTGCTGACATCCCGTGCGAGAAAGGCTGCTTCACACTGGCGTGGGGGCGTGACGAGGAATTTGAGCCCGATGTTTGGGTGGAAGTTCAAAATCAGAGAGAACCCGAGTTGCCAGGCGTGCCTGAAAAGTGTGAAGACTGGGTTGAAAGAAGCTCGCTACGCAACAAAGCGGATTTGCCTGAACTTTTGTCCGAAATCACGATTGAGGTTGAGAATCCAGACTGGGTGGAAGGGAGCGATGAACCAGAATATATCTGGCGGACTGAGCGCATTCAGGATCATCCTGGAGTTCAGCAGACTTGGGGTCGTTATGTTGAAGATAAATGGCTTTCCTGGATGGAAGAGCACAATCGGTGGGAAAGCATCCATCAAGTATACTCCGCGCTATTCGCCATCCACCAGGAGCAGATTCGACTTGGCGAAGAATATGAGTTAGTCCTTGGGCTTGGGCTCCTCACATGGAAGCCGCCGACTGGTCAGCGGGTATGTCGCCACCTGATTGTCGCCAATGCCTTTCTTGAATTCGAGGCTCGTTTAGGCAAATTCACCGTCCGACCAATGCCGGATGGCGCAGACGTACGCCCTGAACTCGACATGCTGGACATTGAGGAACGCCCCGCGCGTGCTGAGGAAACAGCAAAGGCTTCATTATCCGAGAGCACAGATAATCCGTGGGATAAGGATTGTGTTGAAGGCGTGCTGCGTGCCTTGGTGCATTCGATCAATTCACAAGGCGAATATTGCGACACGGTGGAAAAGAAAGGGGTTCGGGCGTCCGATAAACCCGTCGGTGAATACGCACCTGCCCTTATACTCCGCAAACGTTCTGGAAAGGGGCTTACCGGAGCCCTGAAGAGAATCAAGGATGGGATTGAACAGGGCGGGGATATACCACCGGAATTCGGTGACCTTGCCGAGATTCGTCTGCGACGAGATCACGATTCTGATAAAAACTCACCCGAAGGGAACAGCGAGTTCGACGGCGAGGTCTTCTTCCCGAAGCCATCGAACGATGAGCAACGGCGTATCGTTGACAAGATTCTGGCCGCCAGCGGTGTTCTCGTTCAAGGCCCTCCCGGCACTGGAAAATCTCACACTATTGCGAACCTCATCTGTCATCTGCTCGCAACGGGCCAGCGGACACTCATCACGGCGAAGACACCGCGCGCGCTTAAAGTGCTCGAAGGACTCGTCCCTGAGGAATTGCGGCCCCTCTGCATCAATCTCCTTGGCAGCGGACATGAAGAAAGACGGTCGCTTGAATCCAGTGTCGGCGGTATTCTCCGAAAAAATGAGGAATGGAACGAAAACTACGCCAAAAAAGAGCGTACCAACCTTGAAGAGCAGCTCCGAAACCTTCGTGAAGAGGATGCCAAGGTTAATCGAAGGCTCCGCGCCATCCGGGAATCGGAAACGCATTCGCAATCCGTTGCAGAGGGTACCTATAAAGGTACAGCCGCCCGAATTGCGGAAGCCGTAAACCGCGACAGAGGCTCCTACGATTGGTTTACGGATGCTGCGCTATTGGACAAGTCCTGCCCTGTCACTGAAGGTGATCTGCGCGATGTTCTTTCGGAACTGCGCTATTTCACGCCAGAGAAGCGGACAGAACTAAGCCTCGCTTGGCCAGAAACCTTGCCTGCCTCTGAACGCTTTGACATCCTCATCCAGAACGAAAAGAGAGCGAAGGAGGAAGAACGTAGTTCGGCAAGCGGTGCTGATGAATGTATTGTCGATCCTTTGCTAAAGACCAATCCCCAGACCATAGGAGCAACTCGCGACGCTCTCTCGAGCTTTCGCGACGCGCGAAGAAGGCTCATGGCTTCGCCTCATCCGTGGATGAAAGATGCATTACGCGATGTTGTAGGCAGCAATTCATCTCTTTGGCAGGAGCTTCTTCGCGCTACGAATGGTGCAACGGACGAGATAAGATCTCTGGTTTCGGCGGCGGACGGCACCACACTTGATTTATCGGATAATGCAAATGTCACAGCGTTGCGTGAGGATGCCTGTAAATTGAAGGCGCACATGGAGACTGGCGGGAAGTTGGGTTGGGGACCATTCCGCCCGAGGGTAGTCAAAGAGTGTATTCACACAATCAAGACCGTCCATATTAACGGACGTCCCTGCTCTGTACTTAACGATTTTTCCGCCTTGGTAGATGTGTTACATGTCCGTATCGAATGTGAGAAGGCATGGGGATTTTGGGTCGGTCGTGCCGAAAAACCGCAAGGGCCATTTTCTCTGCAATTACAAGAGTTGAAAGCACGGTGCGATGCTCTTGAAGACGTATTGTCGCTTGAGGAGCTCATCAGCAAATGTCGTGATATGGTACGTCAGTATCCCGAAATTGCTGAACCTGTATGGTCCGACGAATCTCAGATTGAAAGGCTGATTGCGTCTTGCCGTCTTGCACTCGCCCGTCATCACAAACGCCTTGCCACGGATGAAATTGAGAAGATCGAGAGGTATCTATCGGGCGTCGTCGCCAAGAGCAATGCCCATCCAGTAACCCGCATACTGGATCAGGCAATCCGGGATCGCAACACGGACGGATATGGCCGTGGCATGCGTACCCAGCAGAGTCTGAATACAGAGCGCAGACGTCTCCAGAAAGCGGACGAACATGTCTCGACACTGAACTATCATCTTCCGAAGCTGACGCGCGAGATGAAAAACAATCCGGGTGAGTCCTCTTGGGACGAGCGCGTAAAGCAAATTCAAGACGCTTGGCATTGGTCACAGGCACGGTATTGGATAGAGGAATACATCCGACAAGAAGATGTTTCGGCACTTGCGCAGCGAGCCAAGCAGATTGAGGATGAGATCAACGCCACTATTGCAAAGCTCGCGTCGCTTCATGCCTGGTCGTTCTGCTTTTCCCGACTTGAAGAAGACCATCGCCGTCACATGGAAGCCTGGCAGCAGTCAATGCGGCGGCTAGGCAAGGGAACAGGAAAACATGCGCCCCGCCATCGACGCGAAGCTCAACAGCATCTCAACAAATGCCGTGAGGCAGTCCCGGCCTGGGTCATGCCCTTACATCGCGTCTGGGACACTATTGAACCGGCCCCAGGTATGTTCGATCTCATCATCGTTGACGAGGCGTCGCAATGTGGTGTCGAAGCGCTTCCGCTTTTCTATCTGGGCAAGAAGGTGTTAATTGTTGGGGATGACAAACAGATCAGCCCGGATGCCGTTGGTTTGCCTCGTGATGCGGTGTATCGTCTAATGGAGGAGTTCCTTTACGATTTCAAGTTCAAATCGTCATTCGATGTTGAGAGCAGCTTGTTCGACCACGGAAAACTCCGTTATGGAACAAGCCGGATTACTCTACGTGAGCATTTTCGCTGTATGCCGGAAATCATCCGATTCAGCAATGATCTTTGCTATTCGGACACGCCGTTAATCCCACTGAGGCAATATGGCCCGGATCGCTTGCCGCCGATTGAACACATCTTCGTGGGTAGCGGCTATCGGGAAGGGAGCAATAATCGTGTAGTCAACAAACCTGAAGCCAAGGCTGTTGTCGCCAAAATATGTGAGCTGTGTGAGAGCCGGCAGTATTCAGGTAAGACGATTGGTGTTGTTGTTCTGCAAGGCGAAGCACAAGGGGTCTTGATTGAGAAGCAATTGCTTGAGCTACTGGGTGCTGAGGAAATGGAGAAACGCCGCCTTGTCTGCGGTAATCCCTATAGTTTTCAAGGCGATGAACGCGATATTATGATCCTATCAATGGTGGCCGCTGGGAATGAGCGGATCGGCCCGTTCGCCAAACCGGCGGATGAGAGACGGTTCAATGTGGCGGCAAGCCGCGCCCGCGATCAGATGATTTTGTTCCATTCGGTATTGAGTGACGACCTAAGCGCATCATGTCTCCGACGGCGATTGCTTGAATTTTTCCAGAATACTACGCCGCAAGAGATTGCCGGAATTGAGCGGGATGAACTTGAACGGCGCGCATCAAAAGATAATCGGAGTGTTGTGGATCCTCCTGCTCCTTTTGATAGTTGGTTCGAGGTTGATGTCGCTCTGGTGCTGCTACGCAAGCATTTTGTTGTCCTCCCGCAGCATGAAGTTGCGGGAAAACGCATTGATCTCGTGATTGAGGGTGGCCAAGCACGATTGGCAGTTGAATGCGATGGGGATAGGTGGCATGGTGTCGACCGATTTGAGGAGGACATGCAGCGTCAGCGGCAGTTGGAGCGCTGCGGCTGGGAATTCTTCCGGGTAAGCGAAGCAGCCTTCTACTCAAACGCAGAGGATGCGTTGACACTCCTCTGGCGAATGCTCGAAGAGAGAGGTATTGTCCCAGACGGCGGTGCAACAACCGACAGGAACAGAACACCGAATGAGTACAACGGTGACAACGACAGTTACGGTGAGGCAGACGAGGATGGTGATGAGCAAGAAGACCAAGGGCCAGCTCCCGACAATGGCGCTCCGAATACACAATCCAGAAGGCATCCGGAAGAAGTCTCCTCTCAAGAGATTTCAGATGCGATTATCAATGCCCTGAAAAAATGTCCGAATCATTCCTGCACATTGAATTCCTTGACAGGGCGCGTCCTGAAAAAAGTAGGTGTGCTCACTCGAGGAAAACCGCGAGCGAGGTTCGAAAGGCGAGTAAACCGAATGATTAATGCTCTTTGCGAGAAGGATCGAATTGAGAAATACAAAGCCAAAAATGAGCGCGTTCGGTTATTGCAAAAGATGGCCTAACAAGGCGCTACGGACGGCAATTCCGCTGTGCTCCATTGCCGCCGGTGAGCTTGGTCGTTGTCGAGGTCGCTTCGCGCTCACCTGCAACGCTGCTGATGAGGAGTATCCACTGTTTGCTTGGCGCTTCGCGCCTCACAACCAGCGGATTGAGCAGATGCTCAGGGGTACGCATCCATCATCCTTGCCGTTAGCTGTAAGAAAAATAATACAAAATGCCAGAAGTTTGCTATGATATGAAAAAAAGTTGGAGGATTAAAATGTCATATAAAGTAAGCATAGTAATTGAAAAAGATGAATATGGGTATTATGCCTATGCTCCGGATCTGGAGGGGTGCCAGACTCAGGGAGAAACAATAGACGAAGTAATGGCAAATATAAAAGAGGCAATTGAACTTTATTTAGAGACATTATCAGAAGAGGAAATTAAAGAAGTAACGAGCAAGGAAATCCTGACTACAACTTTAGAGGTGCAGGTTGCCTAAGCTCCCTAGACTTACCCCTCAGGAAGCAGAATCAATGCTCCCGAAAGATGGGTATGAATTTATCAGAAGCAAAGGCGGTCACAGGATTTATCTTAAGGGGACGAGACGAATGGTAATTCCTTATCACTCCGGCAAGGTCTTACATCCCAAAATTGTCAAGCAAGTTATCAACGCAATAGAGACAAAAGAATAAAAACAGCAGATAACAATCGGATGCATTCGAATGCAGACCAGCGGTGACTTTTTGAGGTCGTGATAATTTGGGTTTTGCAAATTGTTGTTCACCTTGTTTATATGCCTCATGGTCTGCATCACTCATGCAGGCGTTGTCGGGGTCGCTTCGCTCCCTCGACAATGCCGCTGATGAGGAGTATATACTGTTTGCTTGGCGCTTCGCGCCTCACAACCAGCGGATTAAGCAGATGCCCTTCGGGCAACTTCGGCCCTGCCATGACTGCTGTTGGAGGTAGTGAAAAAACCTTTGCATTTAAAATGTTATGTGATATATTTAGGCATAACCCAATGAAAGGAGCGATTATGCCAACAGCAAAAAAGAAACAGTGCGCGGGAAAGACGAAACAGGGCATTAGGTGTAAAAAGTCGATAACCGGAAAATCGAAATACTGCGCGTCACATAGCAAAAAGTAGACATATACCGGGATAAGCCCGGCGCGAAAGTAAAAAATGTAGGCTGACCGGTTTAAGAAAATATCCTGAATAGCAGGAATGTCAGAAATGAACCCATTAAAGCTCCTATGATGACCTCCCATGCGTCGTGGACCCTGGTGGCGACCCTGCTTTGAGCGATCAGGACGGCAAGGATAAAGCAGAGCAGGGAAGAGAGGAAGTTTTCAGTGGTATAAGTTACTGATACCCAGACGGAAAAGGCAAGAGCGGAATGGCCACTCGGCATTCCACCGCGTAAGGGTTCTCCCTTTCTGAAATATGTTTTTGTCATTATGACAAGTATCAGGACGAGGATGAAGGCTATTAAAGAGATCTCTTCTCCTGAATGTTTCGCAATATAAATACCATTATGAAAGACGGATTTTATGTATGGGAAAAGAACTATATAACCAAGAATCGCGGCGCCGAACGCGGCTATAAGTACTGCTCCAGCGGCAAGGTCCTTGGCTATACGCGCCTTTTCAGAATACTCAGGTGATATTAAGTCGACAATTGCCTCAACAGCGCTGTTCAGCATCTCGGCGGAGAGCACGATTATAACAGCCAGAGAGATGAGTATGAATTCCGTGCGCGAGACGCCTAATATGTAGCCTGTAAACAGGACGATGGCAGCGCTGATAAAGTGATATCTGAGGTGTTTCTGTGTCTTTACTCCGTGAAGAATCCCTTCAATGGCGAAGTTTGCGCTCTTAAGCCATCGCCTTAACGGCATCCAGGAGCTCCCTCTCTTTTTTTTCCATTTTTCTCTTCCTGTAACTGTTTATTTCGTGATCATAACCAAGGAGATGCAGCAGGCCGTGAATAAGCAGCCGCAAGAGTTCGTCATGAAAAGTCGTTCCATAGTCTTCCGCCTGTCTTAACGCCTGTGGAATGCAAATCACAATATCTCCAAGAATATTCAGGTCACCCTGAAACATTTTATCCAGCATGGGAAAAGAAAGCACGTCAGTCACTTTCTGTATACCCCGATATTGGGCGTTAAGCAGTTTCATTCTTCTACTGTTTACGAATAGAACGCTAAGCTCGGCCCTATGAATCCCTAGCAGCCGGAGTACCCTGCCTATGTCCATTTTTATCTTCCGGCAGTTGAGATTGGTCGATCTTTGCTGGTTCTTCAGGTATATTTTCATCATTGAAGTCAAATCCCGGATAGTCGATCCTTTTATGAAAGATTCCCGTCAGGATGTAGTTGAATCTTCTCTTTACTTCCGATATATCCTTCAGGGTGAGTTCACATTCGTCCAGCTGGCCGTCAAGGAATATATGATTTATTATTTTGTCTACAAGGGCTGAAATTCTTGCAGGCGTCGGATCGGTCAGGACCCTGGAAGCCGCCTCTACCGCATCGGCCATCATAACCAGCGCCGCTACGCGGGTCTGAGGTTTCGGCCCCGGATATTTGTATTCCGCTTCCGAAGGCAGGTGGTTCAGTTCCTGTCTCTTTGCCTTTTCATAAAAATATGTGATAATCGATGTTCCATGATGTTGCTGGATGATATCTATTATGGAATAAGGTAACTTGTACTGTTTGGCGAGTTCAACCCCTTCCTTTACATGGTTTATGATAATCATGCTGCTCATATGCGGTGTTACTTTATCATGTTTGCTGACCGAGCTGCTCTGGTTTTCGACGAAGTATTCGGGCATTTTTGCTTTTCCTATATCATGATAATAAGAACTCACTCTCGCTAAAAGAGGGTTGACCCCCACCGCCTCGGCTGCGGACTCGACAAGGTTCCCGACTATGACGCTGTGATGATAGGTGCCCGGCGCTGAAATCATGAGGTTTTTCATAAGCGGTTGATTGAGATCGAGAAGTTCAAGGAGGCTGATGTCGGTCGTGACCTTGAAGCTGTATTCCAGCAGTGGCAATAATAACGAAACTATCGACAGCACCGCCAGACCGGAAAATACGGCGAAAATAATTGCTGAAGCCGTCTCGGTGGAAAGTAATTCACCCCGTGAAATAAATAGGGATATGACAACAAATATATTCGCCAGCGCCACATACAGGCCGCCTTTTAACAACGCGGATCTTTTTTTGCATCTGATAACGCTGAATGCGCCCGTGAGGCTGCCGATGAACGCGTAGATGGTATAAAACGCGTCATGCATCCAGTATCCTGTCAGGAGGCTTACCGTAAAAGAGAAGATGATCGCCGTATGAAAATCAAAGAGCAGGGTGACAAGTATCGCCCCGGCAGCGACCGGTATACCATATGCGGCTGTTTCCACCGAAATAAATCCGAGGCTTTCGGAGAGATTCTGGAGGATGAATCCGAATGACCGTCCGAAGACAAGGGTGGATATAATCAGGAGAGCCAGCAGGAACAACATGCTGTAACTGTGAATATACGCCGGCTTATAACGCCTTAAGTCTTTGTAAAGGATAAAAAGCAGTACAGAGGCGATAAGCGCCGAGCCGATAAATTTCTCGATCGTAAAGTCCTCCATGATACAGGCTGAAACAATTAAGGACATAAGAGTTAGAAAGAATAATTCCAGCAGATGGAGTCTTAGATTTATGGCTCTGTTTTTTTCAGTCTGAAGTCCGTTTTTCATGATTTTCATATGCCTTTATTATAGCCCGAACAAGTTTATGTCTGACGACATCCTCTTTGGAGAAGTACACAAAGCTGATTCCCTCTATCCCTTCTAGAATTTTTATAGCTTCCAGCAGGCCCGAAGTCTTTCCGGCCGGCAGGTCAATCTGGGTGATGTCACCGGTGATGACCGTCTTGGAGTTGAACCCCAGCCTGGTAAGGTACATCTTCATCTGTTCGGATGTTGTGTTCTGCGCTTCGTCAAGAATAATAAAAGAGTCATTAAGTGTCCTCCCACGCATAAACGCCAGGGGGGCAATTTCTATCACTCCCCGGTCTATCAGCTTAGAGGACTTCTCAATGCCCATTATGTCATAAAGCGCGTCATAGAGAGGTCTTAGGTACGGATTTACTTTCTCATACATGTCTCCCGGCAGAAAACCCAGTTTTTCTCCTGCTTCTATGGCAGGCCTTACAAGGACGATTCTGCTCACCTGTTTTTTGATGTAGGCGTGTATCGCCATCGCCATCGCCAGGTAGGTTTTTCCCGTACCCGCCGGGCCCACTCCTATTACTATATCAAAGTTTTTAATGGCGTTTATGTATGTCTTCTGAGTATCAGTTTTAGGGATAATAAACTGGCGCTTTGACGATACGGGTATGTTGTTCATGAAGAGATCCCTCAGTGATGTTTCACTGCCGCTGGATATCGCCTTGACCGCGTATCGTATGTCTTCAGGTCTTAAGTTGTACCCCGCTGAACAGAGGTATTGGATATCGTCTATCAGCTTTTCCGCCGTTTTTATTGTGCCGTCCTCACCCTTGAGGAAAATTTTATTGCCCCTGGAACTGGCTGCAATGCCGAGAGTGTCCTCGATAACCTTCAGATTTTTCTCTATCCTGTTGATGACAGCGTGGTCATCCTTACCGCTGTCGAACTCTATCTCTATAGTTCCCGTGACATCACCCTGATTTGTTAATTTTTAAATGTGACGAAGGTATTCAGTCCTTCGGTTTTTTTGAGCCTCAGTGAAAGGGCCTCGGCGTCCTTCCTTTTTTTGAATTTGCCGATTCTGACTTTATGTATTATCGTGTTGCCTGTGTTTGCAGCAACAGAGATGAATGCCGTATATCCTTTTTTGGTGTATTTTGACTTGAATTTTTCGGCCTCCGAAGCATTCTTGAACGCCCCCACTTGTACCGTATATATAATTTCATTGCGCGTACCGATGGATTTTAATGATACGGAAGTACGCTTTTTCTACGTTTGTAAGGTTTTTCCGGATATGTCTTCAGCTTTACCTGCCGGGGCTGACGCCTGCCGGTAATCTTCCGGGGTATATTCGGGTGTCACATTGCCGACTTTTTTACCTACGAAATACCCGAGTGTAAAGCTGAATGCAGAGGAAATAATAACTATTACAATTATAAACTCCTTCCCGTATAAATACTGTAAATATCTACCTGACGATTCACTGTTATTCATAAAACAAGCATAGCATCACCGTAGGAGAAAAATCTATACTTCATGGCGATAGCTGATTGATACGCGTTTAATAATTTCTCGCGGCCAGCAAGAACTGAAGTAAGTATCAACGGGGTTGAGAGCGGGAGGTGAAAGTTGGTTATAAGTGCATCCACGGCCTTGAATTTATAACCTTCATGGATAAAAATATCTGTTGAACCTTTTATTACTCCGTTTTCGGAAAAGACCCTGCATCTCCCGCTCAGATAACCTTCCAGCGCCCTTGTGGTGGTGGTTCCCACCGTAATTACCCGGTTTCCGTTGGCTTTGACCCTCTCAATCTCCGGTATCAGTTCCGGCCTGAGCTCGAAAAACTCCTCCGGCATTCGATGATCCTCGATCTCCGCCGACTTTATGGGTATGAATGTGCCGATACCTACACGCAGTGTTATCGTGCGTATAAGTATCGATTTCGCGGCTATAGTTTCAAGAAGCTCTTTCGTAAAGTGGAGACCTGCGGTGGGAGCGGCGATGGAGCCCTCCACTTCGGCATATACGGTCTGGTATCTTTCCTTGTCGCTTTCATCCGCCTGCCTTTTAATGTATGGAGGAAGGGGCATTTCCCCCTCTTTCCAGATCAATTCCATAAGATTATCACTGTCTTGGAACCGCGCGGTCTTTCCTTCGGTAATCTGGACGGTAAGATTTTCCGATATTCGGAGGCTTCCGGTATATCTGGCGTTTGTGAGAATATTCCATAGCCCATTGGATATCTCACTGACAAGCAATATCCTGAGCCTGCCGCCTGTTGGTTTATGGCCGACGAGGCGGGCAGGGAATACCTTCGAGTTATTAATGAGAAGCATATCGCCCGCGTTTAAAAAAGACGGGAGATCATTGAATCTCGTATGCTCTTTCTTTCCGTCCCTGTGAAGTACGAGAAGCCTTGAGCTGTCTCTTTTTTCCATGGGTCTTGCCGCGATGAGCTCAGCTGGGAGCGGATAGTCGTATTCAGCGGTTTTCATAAATCTGTATTGTGGTGCCAGGATAGAAGAACGCCAGGATGTCCTTGTAACTTTTGCCTTTCCGGGCCATTTCGAGGGCGCTCCACTGGCAAAGTCCGACGCCGTGTCCGTAACCTTTACCCTGGAATATTATGCTGTCGTTATCATGCGTTAAATTAAAATTTGTGCTCGGCAGGCGCTTCCACCCGAGAAGCCTTCTCATTTCCGTGGCCCTGACACTGCGTGAGCCCCCGGCAAGGGTTATATCTAAAGTTTTCACTCTTCTTGTCGATGTTAATGACCCTATCTTTATCTCCTCTATTCCGGATATGTTAAGCGCCTTTTCAATTTCACTCAGGGATATCCTGCGTTTCCAGAGCCTGTAGGGTGATAGTTTGCAGCTTGATTCAACGGATTTCAGGTAAGGATAGCTGTGTGAAAACACTTCCTCGGGTTTTTCGGTCTTTCCCCCGCAGGTTGAGTGGTAAAAAGCCTCGATTATCTTTCCGTCATATACCAGCACTTCTCCTTTTGTGTTCTTAACCGCGTCCGATACCTTCCGGTCTACCGCTCCCCCTTTGTAAACCTGGTGGAGCACTGAAGACGTGAGATCGTAATTTGATCTTTTGTTAGGATTTATCTTCTGATAAAGCGCGTATGTTCTTGATATCACCGCCTGGGCCTTCAGTGCTTCGATGGCCCAGTCCTTGCCTACTTCGGCGCCCACTACACTCTTTACATACTCTTCTACCGGCACTTCATTAATAAGACAGAGACCGGCTTTGCCTTTCCAGACCTCGATGTTTCCGGTATAATGATTACCGTTTACAAGAAGATCGCCGGTAAGACTGCCCATTTTGCTCATTGTTTCATCTTTTTGGGGTATGTACTGGAACATATTGTCTATTATCAGGACCTTTATGGTCTTTCCTTCAGCGGTCATTACCGCGGATAATAATATGAAGACCGTGATTATCAGCTTTTTCAAATTCATCTCCTTCCGAAGAGCCGGAATAAAAAAGAGAGTATAATGCTTATTACTATGCCCGTGGCAAGAGGAAAATAAAAGATATAATTTTCCTTCCGGATTAAAATGTCTCCGGGCAGTTTCCCCAGCCAGGGTATTTTAACTGAAAACATAAGCAGCCCACCGATTACAGCTATTATAAGGCCTGATATTAAAAGAAATTTGCCTGTATGTTGAATGCCATTAGTCATCGGATTTATTGTAAGGATAATCGGTCCCTAACATGACTCCATGGTTTTAGGGTCTCCTATTCAGATTATTGATTCTGGGAGGACTTGATGTACCTTTCCATCTCAGAGTAGATGCAGCCGCAATATTTCTGTCTGTAAAGCCCGAACTCCCGGGAGAGATTTCCGGAAATATTCCAGCCCTGCCTGAGGTCTTCAAAGTAAAATCGCACTCCATGCTTTCTGCCCGCGGTCCTGCCCGTTTCTATTATCATATCAAATTTCTGGTATGGACTTGCAAGTAGTGATGTTGTAAAAGAATCGATATTCATTTTTTTTGCTGTTTCCGCTGTCTTATCTATCCTTTTAGAATAACATATTGCGCACCTGTTTACCCCCTGGTTAACAATGGACTTAAGAAAGTCGTCGAGCGGATACTCATCAATGTATTCAATATCAAGATTCCAGAGTTTCTGAAGTTTAAGTAGGGAGTCACGCCTCTTCGAATATTCGGTATACGGATGAATGTTCGGGTTATACCAGAGACATTTAATCTCAATTCCTCTGGACAGAAAAGTCTCCAGTGGGTAGATGCTGCAATTTGAACAGCATACATGCATTAGAAGCCTGCCTGGAGTCACCATCTGAATATTATCGTCTTTATTATAAATAAGGGCCCCGGCCGGTATATACAGACAAGCTTATGTTCTCTATTTTTCATGTAATCAGAAAAGTTCCGGCGGTGCGTTTTTCCCCAGATGGATAAAAGCGTTTCTTGTTGCGACTCGTCCGCGCGGCGTCCTTTCCAGCAAACCTTCCTGGAGCAGATACGGCTCATAAATATCTTCTATGGTCTCCCTGTCTTCCCGCAATGAGGCCGAAATGGTCTCTATTCCCACGGGGCCGCCGTTAAATTTATCTATTAAGGTTAAGAGGAGTTTCCTGTCCATGTCGTCAAGACCCTTTTCATCGACATCAAGAGAAAAGAGGGATTTCCTGGTTATCTCAAGCCCGATTCCGCCGTCACCCAGAACCTGGGCGAAGTCCCTGATCCGTTTCAGTAATCTATTGGCGATGCGGGGCGTTCCCCTGGAACGTTTTGATATCTCCAGGGCGGATTCTTTTTCAATAGATATCTTTAGAATATTTGCTGAACGATGTACTATCAACCTGAGTTCTTCGGGATTATAGTATCCAAGCCTGTTGATTACGCCGAAACGGTCTCTTAGCGGGGATGTTAAAAGTCCGGTCCTTGTTGTTGCTCCGATAAGCGTAAACTTGGGAAGATTCAGTTTAAGCGTTCTCGCATTAGGGCCCTGTCCTATTATTATATCGAGCTGGAAATCTTCCATCGCGGGATACAGCACCTCTTCCACAATCCTCGGTAGTCTGTGTATTTCGTCGATAAACAGTATGTCCATATCGGAGAGGTTCGTGAGAATCGCCGCGAGGTCTCCCGGCCTTTCTATGACCGGTCCCGAAGTGCTTTTTATGTTTACCTTTAATTCACCTGCTATGATATGAGCAAGAGTTGTCTTGCCAAGCCCCGGAGGGCCGCAGAGAAGGACATGATCAAGCGGTTCCCGCCTCTGCCCGGCGGCCTTAATGAATATCCTGAGGTTGTCTTTCAGCTTTTCCTGGCCTATGAATTCATCCAGGGATTTCGGCCTTAGGTTCAGGTCCACGGAGATGTCTGTATCGCTGATTTCAGGGCTTACGACCCTGTCTTCTTTATATCCGATTTTCAGGTCTGGATCAGTCACCGGCATTTCCCGTCATTAGTTTCAGTGTTTCCCTGAGGAGGCTTTCGATATCATCAAAACCCTTTTTATAAGCCTTTTCGAGGGACTGAAGGACTATGTTTCTTTTATATCCGAGATTAATAAGCGCGGACAAGGTGTCTTCAAACAGCCTGTTCGTTGTTCCGGTTGATGAAGGCAATTTTTCTCTGAGTTCAAGGATCAGTCTGTGGGCTGTCTTTTTGCCGAGACCCGGAATCCGGCAGAGCATGTCAACGTCTTCGGATTCGATCGCATTAATGAAATCGTTATATGATATTCCGGAAAGGATATTGAGTGCCACCTTGGGGCCGATTCCAGAGATACCCAGAAGTATAATGAAAATCTTCTTCTCTTCTTCCGAGGCAAACCCGAAGAGCTGAATCGAGTCCTCACGGACATGCGTATATATAAGCAGAAAAACATCCTGTCCTTCCATGGGTAAATTAGAGAGGATATTTAGCGGCACATTGACCTGGTACCCGACGCCGTTGACGTCTATAAGCACGTTGTCAGGCCTTTTCGATACAAGTTTTCCTTTAAGTGAACCTATCATTAGCGGGATGTCCCTGTCGCTTTATTGAATTTTATAGTATTAACATAGCAGATGGCAAGTGCAAGCGCGTCGGCGCTGTCAGGATAGATTGTTCCTCCTAGATTCAATATCATTTTTACCATTTCCTGTACCTGTTTTTTTTCGGCGCGTCCATATCCAACGACTCCCTTTTTTACTTCCAACGCGCTGCATTCGTGCAGGTTGATGTTTTCGGCCGCAGCTACGAGAAGTACAACCCCCCTGGCATGTCCCAGGCTCAGGGCGGCTTTTGGGTTCTTTGCAAAAAAAATCTTCTCTACAACCATTTCATCGGGCTGATATTTGCGGACAATTTCCAACAGGGAATTAAAAATGTACTCCAGCCTTTTGTGAAGAGGTTTTGACGCCGGGGCGGAGATTATGCCGGACGCGACATACACTGGCTCTGTGCCCTTCAGGCTGATTACTCCGTAACCGCATTTCAGGCTGCCGGGGTCGATGCCGAGGACCTTCAAACTCGGATTATTTCTTTCTTGGTGCTTCAAATAGTATTTCTTCGACAAGCATACAGATTACATGGCCGAGAGTAATATGAGATTCCTGTATCCTCGGTGTATTACTTGAAGGCACGACAAAAGCATAGCTGGTCTTTGCGGCCAGTTTTTCACCTTTTGTCCCAGTGAAGAGTACTGTCCTGAGTTTCTTCTTTTTTGCCGCGTCAATGCCTTTGATTATGTTTTGAGATTGTCCGCTTGTGCTTATGGCTATAACCATGTCTCCCTCGACCGCAAGGGATTTCAGCTGTCTCGCGAATATATCCGAATAATCATAATCGTTGGCTATAGCTGTAAGAATCGCCATATCGGCATTCAGGGTGACGGCGGGTAATCCGGGACGTTCGATCTTGAACCTGTTCACAAATTCAGCGGCGATATGGGAAGCGTCCGAGGCACTGCCGCCGTTGCCGAACAGGATTAATTTATTGCCTTCATTAAAGGCATTTGCGATTGCCTTTGAGACCTCTATTACCGTCTCAAGATGACCTTCAATGAATTTTTCCTTAACGGATATGCTTTCTTTGAATTCTTTGAGTATTTTTGCTTTCATAGGATAAACGATTGTTACATATTAGGTTAAATTAATTGTATATTTATGTCAAACGGGCCGTATAGAGCCGGAAGCATTTCAGTCGTTTACTCCTTTACAGGAATGATAACATGCTTAATCTCAGCCGGAACGCTTTCCTTCCTCGGCCCTGCAGAAGTTACCCTGTAATCTCTTTTTGCCAATATATCATTTTCTTTATCAATAAAGGCGGGAGTCACTGTCTCGCCAATCAAAACATAGTCTCCGCCATCCGTTCGTCTGTAAACCCGGTACCCTGTTATCCAGTTCTCCTCCGGTTCTTTCCAGAAAAGATAAACTTTGCCGGCTGAAACAAAATGCTGAAGCTCCCGTGGTGGAGAAGGGACCAGTTCAAGGGGATTCAGAGCAACTTCCGCCGCCGGCCCCTCGTCTCTTGCAACGGACGCGGTCAGGCTTCTTACAGTGTAATAAACAGGCCCATCAAAATTAAAGGGATCTTTAAACGAGTTCTCCTTTAACGGGGACCTGTTTACCGGAATCAGCCCATATTTTCCTTTTTAATGGCTTCTGTAGACATTATACAGGATGTCGTCCCCGAGACCCACCCAGGACAGGAGTATTGAATCTCCCTCTATTGTAAAGGATATGTTTTTGACCGGGAGTGGAACATTCGATGGAGTTATAGTAATAGTATTTGAGTCGTTACTATATATACCTCTATAATTCCTGGAAATTATTTTATAACTCAGTGTCGCCCCCTTCTTAACGTCATAATCCTCATAGGAACGGCTGTTATTATCGGAATCCGAGATTTTTGCGAAGCCTTGACCGGTAGACCGCTTGATAAGAAAACCGGAGATGCCGAACTCTCTCTTTTTTGGAAAATCCCATCGTAATATAATTCTGTTTTCTCTATGAATAGCCTCCAGAAGGGTGGGGGGAAGGGGTTTTTGGTACGCTTTCAGTGTTGGGGGGCCTTTTTTCCCGCATGAAATAGAGCAGAAGAGCAGAAGAGCAAGCAGAAACAGGAGAGGAGATAATTTTGCCGGTAAGCGCTTCATTTCAGGATTTTTTTATACCTTTTAATCTGTCGCCTCACCTCTGATGGAGATGTACCGCCATAAGTAGATCGTGCCTTTACCGATTCCGCAGGATCAAGGACCGAAAATATATCTTTTGAGATAACAGGAGAAAATGCCTTTAATTTTTCCAGTTCGAGTGACTGAAGTGTGATATCTTTTTCGATACAGTAAAGAACTATCTTTCCTGTAATCTCATGTGCCTCCCTGAAAGGGACATCTTTTTTGACGAGGTATTCCGCGATATCGGTTGCGGTTGAATATGCCTCTCCTGCGGACGTACGCATTCTTTCAGTTCTGAATTTTATTCCGGGAAGCATCTCAGTCATGATCTCAAGACATGCCTTAAGCGTGTCAACCGTATCGAAGACAGGCAGCTTGTCTTCCTGCAAGTCCCTGTTATAAGAAAGTGGAAGGCCTTTCATAATAGTTAGAAGAGATATCAGGTTGCCGTAAACTCTCCCTGTCTTTCCCCGTATCAGTTCCGCGACATCGGGATTTTTTTTCTGGGGCATTATGCTTGAACCGGTTGTGAACTCATCGGAGATTTCGATAAACCTGAATTCCTCGGTCGACCAGAGTATAAGTTCTTCAGCAAGACGAGAAAGATGCATCATTGTGATTGATGAGCAGGAGAGGAATTCAATCGCAAAATCCCTGTCTGATACAGCGTCGATACTGTTGCCTGATATCGCTTTAAACCCGAGGGCCTTTGCCGTGTAAGTCCTGTCTATGGGCAGCGTCGTGCCTGAAATCGCGCATGAACCGAGAGGAAGCACGTCTATGCGCTTAACTGAATCCTCAAACCTGTTCCTGTCCCTCTGGAGCATCTCAACGTAAGCTAAAAAATGATGGGACAGCAATACAGGCTGGGCCCTCTGGAGATGAGTGTATCCCGGCATTATGGCATCCATGTGGCGTTCGGATATTTCCAGGAAAGTTTTCTGGAGGGTATTAATTATTGATATTATCTCTTCAGTCTCTTCCTTCAGATAAAGTCTGAGGTCAAGTGATACCTGGTCGTTTCTTGATCTTGCCGTATGCAGTTTTTTACCGGCCTGGCCGATTTTTTCAGACAGCGCCGATTCAATGTTCATATGTATATCTTCGAGTTCCTTTCTGAATCCGAACTTTCCCGAGTTGATATTTTCTGCGATCTCCATCAGTCCTTTTACAATCGCGGCCGAATCTTTTTGGGAGATAATGCCCTGTTTGGAAAGCATTTTCGCATGGGCGATGCTGCCGGTTATATCGTACTTCCAGAGTCTTTTGTCAAAAGAAATAGATTCAGTGAAAGCTTCGACTTTCTCTGATGTTTTATGTTTAAACCTGCCTGACCATGGTTTTTTCATTACAATAATCCTTTATTCTTTTTTTGTCGGCCGATCAAGTGGTAAGAAATTTATTACCGGAAAAGACAGCAACTCAGGCTTTTGGGCTGAATCCAAGTTTTATGTCCTCAAGGTGCTTGAAAACCTCATATAAGAGTTCGGTAGTATTCAGTGAAATCGGCCCCCGAAGGACATCAGTCGGAAGTTCGTCCTGAATAAATTCGAAAGTGCCCTGGGACCATTCGATAGCGTCAAGGAGTATTGTACCGGCCTGCTTTGATATTACGTCACGCAGCTGCTCCGCCGTAAAATATTTTAAGTCGATCAGCCTCTGCGTAAAAGGGACCTTCATTGTCTGGCTCTGGAGTAGGGCTGATTTTATCTTCGTCGTTTCAAGGCGCGAGTTCCGGTTCAGATATTCGCCGAGTCTTTCCCCCTCTTTGTTAGACGATATAAAAACAATTTTTCCGGCTTCGACGTAAATTTTTTTTTCATCCCCCTGGTTATATACCTGGAGCGTACCGGTTTTTTTACTTACATCGACCCACTGCAGGATATCGGCTAGAGGCATTACAGAAAGGTCACCCTTAATTAAACCCATTTATTATAACTCCCGTTTCATATGTAAAATGTATAGATATATTAAGGTAAATCAAGGTATAAAGCAACTTAAAAGAGGGGGGCACGGAGGCGGGGGATGGAAATCTCTGCAGGGGCATGTCGCGCCATGTCGCTTCAAATCCACACAGATTCCTTGATGAGATAAAAAAAGAGGCCGCGGATGTCCGCGGCCTCTTTTAAGGGGAAATCTCCCCTTCCGTCTTAATCCTTTTCAGGACTTTTCCCGGTCTTTTCAGTCTCATCCCGCTTTGACGGCTTGCGACCTTTCTTTTTGCCGGCAAGATAAGCCTCGCTCGGCCTCCAGCCAAAGGATACACTCGGTGTTACTGAACTGAGCGCCCCTCCCGCCACCTTTTGGGCGACCAGCTTTGTGAGCATTGCGATGCCTATGAACGGAAGAAACGCCGCGTATAAAAGTCCGAGTATCGGTCCTAAAACAAGTATGCCTACTGCGGGAAGCCTGTAATAAACGGTTTTTGCGTCTCCGGAAAGCACGCCTTCATTGGTGATCTCGATCCTCTCTCCTGTATTGAAATTCCAG
>JAJRYC010000056.1 GCA_024275975.1 Nitrospirota bacterium
AATTTTGTACCAGTCTGCTGTCCATCTTATTCCTTCCCGCAGCGTTATAGTCGGCTTAAATCCCAGTTCTTTCTTCGCTTTATTTATGTCGCATGTCCAGTTCGAAAAACGAAAGTCATTAATTCTGTCTCTGTTAATTATACCCTTTTTGTCGATTTTTTGACCGATAAAAGCCAGCAATGGCATCAAAGAGCGAGGCAGTCTTATTTTTATGGCCCTCACTCCCAGCGCCGATGATATTGCCTCGGCTATGTCTTCGTTTGTATATATCCTATCATCCGACAGAAAGAAACTCTTGCCTTCCGCTGTTTTTTCCTCAGCTGCTAATATGATACCATGAACAAGGTCTTCTACATGGATCATCGAATAATAGCATCTTCCCCAGTAGGGGAAAAAGCCTTTTTTAATCGCCTGGAAGAGCAGGAAAAAGTCCCTGTCCCTCGGCCCGTAGACGGCAGGCGGCCTGATGATCGTGAAGGGTATTTGGTTGCCGTATTCCAGAACGGCTTTTTCACCCCCCAGTTTACTTCTTCCATAATTCGAGACAGGTCCCGGGGGGGAATCCTCCCGGCGAGGCTCACGGTCGTTGCCAGGGCCTGTTGCGGCAAGACTACTCAGGAATATGAATCTTTGAAGCCTTGAATTTCCGTCCGCGGCAGCCCGCAGCAATTTTCTGGTGTTCTCCGTATTGGCGGAAAAAAAGGCCTCCTCCGAACTCGCCTTGGTGATTCCGGCGAGATGAAAGATATAATCGAAATCACCGATTTTATGGCTGTATGATTCAGCATCGGCAAGGTCACAAAATATATATTCGAGGCCGGGATGTTCCAGCCACCTCATGTTGGATGTTTTTCTCACGAGGCATGTCACGTCATAACCTTTTTTAATGAGGGCTTCGACAAGGTGGCTTCCTATAAAGCCGGCGGCCCCTGTAACCAGTGCTTTCATGATGTATCCGTACTGTTATTTAAGAATATGTCGGGAGTCATGTATAAAAAAGATGTGTAAAAATCCGCTTTGCTCTTTCCAGGCTTTGAATGTATATATACCGGTTTAAGATTCAAGGCATTGTTTTATGGTGTGATCAAGTTCATCAAGCTTGAATGGTTTCCTGAGAATGATTATCCCTCTGCTTTTAAACGTCTCTTCGAGCGTTGGCGTGATAAACGCGGAACATACCACGATTTTAGGCTTGCGTGATTTTCTGTCCAGATTATTAATGAGTTCCACGCCGTTTTTCCCGGGCATCCTCAGATCGATAAAGAGAATATCTATATCCTTGTCTGATTTGAGCTTTTCCGACGCCTCGGAGACATTAGACATGGTGACGACTTCATGTCCTTTTTTTCTGAGCGCCCTGTCCAGAAACCAGCATACCAGCTTTTCATCATCGACAACTAATATTTTCATAATTAATGCCTATATATTAATAACAGATTTTATTATAAAGGTTAAGCATTATTATCACCCGTAACTATGGAGACCGGAGAGGAGCAGGTTCACCCCCAGATATGTAAAGATTACCGCAAGAAACCCAAACACTGCGACCATGGCTGCTTTTTTCCCCTTCCATCCTTTGATCAGGCGGCTATGCAGATAGAAAGCGTATATGAACCATGTTATAAGCGACCATGTCTCTTTTGGGTCCCATGTCCAGTATTTGCCCCAAGCCTGGTCGGCCCAGATTGCGCCGAATATCAGGCCGCCCAGTGTAAACACGGGGAATCCTGTTGCTATGCATCTATAAGTGAGATCATCAAGTATTTCAGCCGAAAGATGGAAGCCTTCTATGATTTTTTTCAGTGAGTGTCCGAATCTCCAGATTAAAAAAGTGACCGCTATGGATATGGCCCAGCTCAATGCCGATACCAGGGCTGAACCGCTTCTGAAGGAGGCCTTGAAAAGGTAGTTATGTATCAGTTCTTCCTGTCCTGTTACCACTAATTTGAACTTAAGAAAATCCAGCCCCATCGCGCCAAGTGTAATTACAAAAACGCTCAGCATCAGGGTCCAGAATATGTACGCGGTTTCATTTCTCCTTTCGGTCCTCAATATGAGGCACATCAGCCCGGTGCTGAAGGAGATCGCGAAGAGGGCGTAGGCAATAAAACTCATCATGACGTGAGCGAGCAGCCAGTTGCTCTGGAGCGCCGGTACAAGCGGCTGGATATTGCGGGACATGCCGGAGATATCGATGTACGCGAGGGCAAGGACCGCGACAGGAGTTACGAACGCTCCGAACGAGCGGTTCCTGTATTTAAATTCTATAATCAGATAGACCAGCATCAGGCACCAGATAAAGAATATGAGCGATTCGTAAAGGTTGGTAAGGGGCGCGGCCCTGAGAAATCCCATCTGGCCGAGATCATAGAATTCCTTCCATCTTGTTGCTATGGCTAGAGTCTGCGAGAGAAACCCTGTGATAGCGAAGGTCGTTGCAATAATACCTATCTGGTTGTTCCTGAACGCGAGATAAAAGATGTATAAGATCATCGAGAGGACATACGCGACGGTTGATAATCCGAAAAAGGTTGAACTGTCCATCTATTTTTTCCCTTCCGGGCCCGCGCCGAGGATTCTCGCCAGTTTTTCTATCTTTCCCTCGAAGGCGGCCCTGTTTTTATTTGCAGATGCCCCGATTGATATCTTTATATTGTCGTTTTTGCGTGCGATATCAACCCATATTCTTCTGTGGCTCATAAAAAAAGTGATATAAAGTCCCAGCGCCATGATAATGCACCCAAAATAGACGATAAAGACGCCGGGATCTTTTCTTACCTGCATCCCTGTGTATTCTACCCCCCAGTAATTCACAAATTCCACTTTGTTCCCGTCGGGCAGTATCCATGTATTCGGGTATCTCCTGAAAAACCACCCCGAATATTTTTGCGTGCCTGCTTCCGTGAACTCTATGTAGGTGGCGGGATTCAGCATCTGTTGGGCGTATGTGTACGCTCTGCCTTCCGGGTCTAACGCAAGGGCGGGGCTGAAATATTTTATATGTCCGGTGATGGAAGTGCCCGGGATGGTGAATTTGTCGTTGAGCATGGGATTTATCTCTGCGGATTTTCCATCTTTGGAGGAGACCCTTAATACAAAAATGCCGCTGTCCGTATCCATGCCCGTACCATAGCTGGACTGGTAAAATGTGATCCCTTCATATTTGAGCGGATCATTGACTTCGATGGTTTTCTTCATGACTTCCTTACCGTTCTTGATAACGGTAAGCCAGCTCTTGTAGTCCTTCGGCATGTCGCTGTCGCCGTAAAAATAGACCTCGAAATTATCACAGCGTATTTCAAACCCGAGCGGTATTGGTGTCGTCGGGTCTTTATATGCGACTGAAGATGTTTCACCTTCGTTAAGTTGCAGATATCCGTTAAAACCGAAAAATGAACCGATCATCCCCCCTGTGAGTATTACCAGAATACTGATATGAGTCAGATATACTCCGAGTCTCGATAAATTGCCTTTTTCGGCATAGAGCTGCAGCCCGCCATTACCGGTGGGAGCTTCCGAAGGCTTAAACCCTGCCGCTTTCAGGGCGGTTTCAGCAGTCTGTTTGATGTCGGGGATTTTACCACGTATATCCAATGTCTTTTTTATGGTCATTTTTCCAAGATGCTCTACGGGTATTGGATGTATCGGCTCGTTGACAAGTTTCAGTATCCGCGGCAGCCTGTCTATTGAGCATATTATGAGGCTCGATGCAAAGAGGAGCAGGAGGGCCACAAACCACCACGAATGATACATATTCATAAAGCCCAGCTTGAAGAGGATATTGTAAATGTCCGGCGCGACGGACTCCCCGAAAAGTTTTGTAAGCACCACAATATTTTTTTCGGGTTCTACCTGCTGCTCCACGATTGTGCCGACAATCGAGGTCAGCGCGATAACGGCGAAAATAATGACCGCGAATTTAACGGACGCGAACATGTCCCAGATTTTATCGATGAAGGTTGAGCCTTTTTCTTTTTTCACTCTAATATTTCTCCTGAAGATCAAGTTCTATATCTTAAAATTTTTGGCTATGACGGCGCAACATCATTCATGCTCTATGCGCCGCCCAACCGGCTTTGGGGACGGCCAAACGATTATACTTTATCAGGTTGATGTTCCCGCCCGGAAAGATATCGGTACAACTCCTTGGATGAGATGGCGCCCGGCCTCAGGATGATTATTCCTTCACCTGTAACATCGACTATGGTCGAGGCCCCTCCGCCCGTGGATTTTCCGCCGTCGATAACCAGGTCCACTCCATCGCCGAAATATCCGATAACATCATCCGGGTTGTCCGCGGGGGGCTTGCCCGAGATATTCGCGCTGGTTGCAGTCACCGGGAATTCAAGTGACTTTGCAAGGTCAAGCGCAAAGGAATCACCCGGGATCCTGACGGCAGCCTTTCCTGTGCCCGCGGTAATGAATTCCGAAAGGTCTTTTATCGCCTCAAAGAGTATGGTTAAAGGACCGGGCCAGAATCCGTTCATAAGTTTTTTCGCGGTATTGAGTACCGAAGGGGTAATAAGCGCTAGAGTTTTTTTATCCCCGATGATAAGTGGCATGGCTTTTTCCCTGGGACGCTGTTTTATTTCATAGAGCCTTTTGAGCGCTCCGGGATCGTTGTATTTAACTCCAAGCCCGTAGAAGGTTTCTGTTGGGAAGGCGACGATTCCCCCATCTTCGATTACTTTGCGTGCCGCGGTTATCGCGGTTTCAGATATTTTCATCAGTTTCATCAGGAGATATTAACATGGAGTCTGTTTCATTCGTCAAAACATTTCTCTTTCAGTTCATTTATCACCCCATGGATTTTTTTAAATCTATTTCTCCATTCAAGGTCTTTCGGCCTGATTTCAAAACCCTCGGGAAGGAATTTGATCATACGGCTTCTGCTTTTGTACAGGGCGAGGATATTTTCAGGCCGGACCTTCGCATTAGTGGGAAAAATGACCTGTATTTTTCCCTGCGTTTCTCTTATGCCCTTAATCATCAGTTCTCTTGCAAGGATTTTCAACCGCATTATGTCTATGAGGTTGAGAACTTCCTCTGGAGGCATACCGAACCTGTCTTCAAGTTCCGACCTTAGTTCTTCAATCTCATCTTCTCTTTCAATAGAGGCGATCCTTCTGTAAAAACTCAATCTGAGGGTGACGTCCTCGATATATTCCACGGGGATGAGGGCGGATGTCTTCAGTTCTATTACAGGGTCCGGCTCCTTTTTGTGATCGATCCCCCTGAGTTCATCAACGGCATTCCTGAGCATCTCGATATAAAGGTCAAAGCCTATCTCGCTTATATGTCCCGACTGTTCAGGCCCGAAGATATTTCCCGCGCCCCTGATCCCAAGATCTCTCATCGCAAGCCTGAACCCGGCGCCGAGGTAGCTCATTTCCTGTATGGCCTGAAGCCTTTTTCTTGCTATTTCAGTCAACAACGACGCGCCCGGCGCAAGGAAATACGCATATGCCTTAATATTACTCCTCCCTACTCTTCCCCTCAATTGATAGAGGTAGGCAAGACCCATCCTGTCCGCCATGTTTATGATGATGGTGTTTGCACCGGCTATATCAAGACCCGACCCGACAATTGAGGTTGAAACCAGCACGTCCAGCTCTCCCTCAAAGAAGCGGTGCATAACCCTGTCGAGTTCCTTCTCCGGCATCCTGCCGTGCGCGACCCCTAACTCCGCCGCCGGCACAAGCTTCTTGACACGTGCTGCAATCTTTTCAATATCATGTATCCTGTTGTGGATAAAAAAGACCTGGCCGTTCCTCTGCAGCTCCTTGTCAATTATGTCTTTAATCAGGCTGTCATCGAATGTTGTGACAACGCTCTTTACTGCAAGTCTCTCCTCTGGCGGTGTCTCTATGACGCTGATGTCCCTTATTCCCGAAAGCGCCATATGCATCGTCCTCGGTAGTGGTGTCGCCGTCAGGTTCAGCACATCGATATTTTTGGTTAACTCTTTTATCCTTTCCTTCTGGGCGACTCCAAACCGGTGTTCTTCGTCTACTATCAGCATGCCCAGCCGGTTGAATGCTATTCTCTTGGACAGAAGGCCGTGCGTGCCGATGATTATATCGAGTTCGCCGTTGGAAAGGGCTTTCAGTGTTGTGTTGATCTCTTTTTTTGATTTAAACCTGCTGATAACATCGATCTTCACCGGGAAGCCTGAAAATCGTTCCCTGAATGTCCTGTAATGCTGTTCGGCAAGGATTGTTGTGGGCACGAGCACCGCCACCTGCTTATTGTCATATACCGCCTTGAAAGCGGCCCTCATGGCCACCTCTGTCTTTCCGTACCCGACGTCGCCGCAGAGCAGCCTGTCCATCGGCTTGTCGGTCTCCATGGCCTTCTTTATCTCTTCGACCGCCTTTAACTGATCGGGGGTTTCTTCATATTCAAAGAAACTGTCGAATTCCCTGTGGAGTTCGGTATCGGGACTGAAGCTGAATCCACTGGCAGTGGTCCTGTCCGCGTAAAGAGAGAGTAGCTTGGAGGCTAGTTCATGGACCTTTTTACCGGCCCTGGTCTTCTTCCTCTGCCAGGACTTTCCCCCGAGCATGTCGATTTTTGGAACGATGCCTTCCCTGGAGCGGTATTTTGATATCATATGTATATTGCGGACCGGCAGGTGAATACGGCCCGCTTCATATTCTATCGTCATAAGCTCAATCCCGGTTCCATCCACTTCCTGTCTTGCGATGCCTGAAAACCTGCCTATGCCGTGGTCCCTGTGTACAACGAAATCTCCGGGTGTTATGTCATCGAGTGAAAGGAGCAGGTTCGATATCCTGGACTTTTTGATCGGCCTGAACGAGGACCTCCGTCCGAATATCTCTTTTTCCGTAAGTACGATGAGGCCGTCCATGAACAGCCCTGTCGATAACCTGCCCGATGTGATCGAAAGGCCGGTTTTGAATGCGGGCAGGTCGTTGATATCGACCATGGGGACGATAAGGTCGTTTTCCCTGAATATATCGTTCAGCCTTTCCGCCTGTCCTTCCGAGGAGGCGATAATAATCACACGGTTTTTCCCGCCCAGCTTCCAGATACTGCCAGCCAGGTCTTCAAGCCCCTTCCTCTCCTCGGGCAGGATGCCGTGCCCTTTTATCGAAAACATGCCGGCGTCAGCGCGTCCGGATGTAGAGGCTTTTTCATCGTCATCGGCGGCGGGGTCCCCCAGGTCGAAAGAATATCTCGAGAGAAATACTGTATTGTCAGGCAGGTCCTTGATCTCTCCGGGAGGGCGGAGGGAATAATATTTTCGTTCCGGGATTATTCCGGACAGCTTTCTCGTCCCGTCCGGTTCGGCTGCCGGAAATATCAGGAATTCATCTATATCTTCAGTTGATCTCTGTGTTTCGACATCAAACTTTTTAAGCTGTTCGATCTCGTCGCCGAAGAATTCTATTCGCAGTGGGTCGTCCGATGTAGATGGGAATATGTCCGTGATCCATCCCCTCTGGCTGTATTCCCCCTTTTCGACGGCCATCGGCGCTTTTGTATAGCCGGTCAGGACAAGCATTTCTTCAAGCATCTCCCTGTCCATCTCCGAACCTTTTTTTAGATGTATAAGGTATGTCTGAAGGGATTCCCTGTCCCGGAATGAGGAGTCCAGGTTTTTTGATGTTGTTACTATTGAATCGGTATCCTTCAGAAAATGTATTATACGGGCCCTGTTGCCTGCACCTGCGGGACCGTCCGGTTCAGGCAGGAATAGCGCTTCATCTCCATGCAGCAGACTCCTGTAAAACCTGATATCACTTGCGAGTATCCTTGCGTTTTCCTCGTCTTTTTCGACGGCGACAAAGGGACCGCTCTCAAGCGCAAGGAGCAGGGCGGCTGATGAGCCTGTCAGGTTGTGGATATGCCGATTTCCCGTCAGTAAACGCGGGAAATTAGTATTTATTAATGAAAGAAGGTCCAAGTCTATTTTAAGTTTTTCCGTATTTTTTCTATTATCGCTGTTGTTGAATGACCCCTGACATAAGGCAGGCTGTATGTTTCCTTCGCGATGCCGGAACCGACGATATCTTCTTTTTTCCAGTCGCCGCCCTTTACCAGGATATCCGGTTTTAAGGACTTTATCAGGCTGTATGGGGTCTTCCGGTCAAAAATCGTCACATAGTCCACCATCTCCAGAGCAGTAAGCACTTCGGCCCGGTGCTTTTCGGAGTTGACCGGCCTGCCTGGCTTTATCCGGGAGACGGACTTGTCTGAATTCAGCCCCACGATAAGGATATTCCCGAGTTTTTTCGCCTTTTTAAGGTATCTTATATGTCCCGCATGCAGAATGTCGAAACATCCGTTAGTGAAGACCACTTTTTTGTTTTCGCTCCTGAGTCTCTCGCATATTTTTTTAAGGCTCTTTCCGTCCTGAAGTTTTTTCATCTTATAATTTATCGTCGTGCCGCATAAGCAAATATTAACAAGATCAGGCTGCAGCGCCGAAAAATGCCGTGCCTGTTTCCCGCCGGGCAAAAAGCATCGGATTTTACCAGGGGAATATCTTGCCGCTGATCAATCTCATAATGTCATTGTATGTAACGAACGCGATCAGGGCGAGCAGCAACGCGATTCCGACTTTCTGGGCGTTCATCATGAATTTCTCGCTGAGTGGTTTTTTTCTTGCGGCCTCGACACCAAAAAACAGTAAATGTCCGCCGTCCAGTATGGGTATGGGGAAAAGGTTAATTACTCCGAGGTTTACGCTCAGGGCCGCCATAAAAAAGAAGAAGTCGAGCGCCCCTTTCGCTGCCTGATGGCCCGCGGCCTGGATTATAAGGATCGGTCCTCCAATGCTATCAATCGGAAGAACACGCTGAACTAATTTAACGATTACTAGAATAGTTAAAACAGTCATCTCCCAAGTCTTTTTGACCGCAAGAGAGATAGACTCGATAAGGCCGAAGCTCTTAGTGAAACCCTTGTCGGCAGGATTTATGCCTATCAGCCCGACCTCTTTCTCCTGGCCAGGTATGCCGGCTGTCTTCATCTCGGGGGTGATCGGCATATCCATTACTTGGCCGTCTCTTTTTATCCTGAATTCGAGGGGCGTTCCAGGGCTCTCATGTATGATCGAGGTCATGTCGTACCACGTCTTGATTAGGGCGCCGTCTATACTGACAATCGTATCGCCGCTTTTCAGGCCTGCCTCGTCCGCTGGTGTGCCCGGCATAACATCCCCGACCTCGGGGTATAAAAGCCGTGATATTCCGATGTCCCAGTATTCCTTCTCTTCCCCAAGGATATTCTTTCCAGTCTTCTTTTCCGGTATTACAGAGAATTCGAGGATCTTCTTTCCCCTCTTTACTTTCATTGAGAGTTCCCCGCCGTTTTGTTTATTAACTAAAACATCGATCTCACCCCAGGTATCGACTGCCTGCCCGTTGATTTCAATGATCCGGTCCCCAATAATAAGTCCAGCCCTTGCGGCTGGTGAGTTCTCCTCAACCTTGCCTACGTCAGGGTAGGATACAGGTATACCCGATAGGAAGATAAACATAAATATGAACCCCGCGAAGCATAGGTTGAAAAGCGGGCCGAAGAAGACAATCAAGGCCTTTTTCCAGACCGGCTGGAAATTAAACGCCCGTTTCTTTTCTGATTCCTCAAGCTCTTCCCCCGGTTCTTCTCCGAGCATCTTGACATAACCTCCCAGTGGCAGGGCGGACAGGCGGTATTCGGTCTCACCAACGGTCGTCCCGATGATTTTCGGGCCGAAGCCGAGAGAGAACTTCAAAACTTTAACACCTAGCATCTTTGCCACCAGAAAATGTCCGAGTTCATGTACGAATATCAAAATTCCGAGAAGGACTACAGCATATAAAACAGTCATTTATCAAGCTCCTTAAGATATTTCTTTGCACTTTTTCTTGCCCATCCGTCCGTTTCAATGATATCGTCGAGAGAGGGCTCCGGTATTATATCATGGCTGTCGATTGTGTTTCTTATAATAACATGTATGTCATTAAATCCTATTGCACCGTCCAGAAAGGCATGAACCGCCACCTCATTTGAAGCATTCAGAACGCAGGGCATACTGCC
>JAJRYC010000057.1 GCA_024275975.1 Nitrospirota bacterium
GATTCATGGTAGGCTATAATTTTACGTTCATGGGGATTGATAATCTTGTTCTTTTTCTCCAGACCTGCTACAACCCGTTCAATGGCATCCTGAAAATCCGACATACTTATCTTCTCTTTGCCCTTGCGCGATGCCAGCAGGGCGGCCTCATTACACAGGTTCGCTATTTCAGCCCCGGCAAAACCAGGGGTCTCGGCCGCGAGTTTCTGCAAGTCAACATCATCGGACAGAACCAGTCCGCGTGCATGAACATTAAATATCTGGACACGTCCACTAAGGTCCGGACGGTCAACAAGAATCTGACGGTCAAAGCGTCCCGGCCTCAGCAGAGCGGCATCAAGGACTTCAGGACGGTTAGTGGCCCCGATCATAATAATCCCGGCCTGGGGATCAAAACCATCCATCTCCGTCAATAGCTGATTCAGAGTGTTTTCCCTCTCGTCATACCCCCCTGCGTAAACACCTTTTCCGCGGCTTTTACCGACGGCGTCCAGCTAATCAATGAAAATTATACAGGGGGCCTTTGCCTTTGCCTCCTTGAAAAGATCACGAACACGCGACGCCCCCACTCCAACAAACATCTCGACAAAATCGGATCCGCTGATACTGAAAAAAGGGACCCCCGATTCACCGGCTACCGCCCTTGCAAGCAGTGTCTTGCCCGTACCCGGAGGACCGACAAGCAGGACTCCCTTTGGCAATTTTGCGCCCAGACGGGTATATTTCTCAGGCTCTTTCAGAAAAGATACGATCTCTTTTACTTCCTCGACAGCCTCATCAATGCCGGCAACGTCGTTGAAAGTTATCTTGTTTTTAGCGTCTTCCGCGTAAATTTTCGCCTTGTTCTTTCCAATATTCAGGACATCCGGACCGCCACCCATCCGTTTGACGAAAAACCCCCATATAACAACAAAAAGCCCTATAGGGATGATCCAGTTAAAAAATAGGTTCTGCAGCCAGTTTGAGTTGATTTTCCCTCTATAGTCAACATCGTGGGACTGAAGTTCCTCCACTAATTTTTTATCATCAAGCCGTGTCACAACAAACTGCTGTTTCAGTTTTCTTTCCCGCTCAGCTTTCAGTTCTTTCAACCTCAGTCGCCAGGGCGTATGTTTGGATACCGGTGAAAAAGTTTCCCCTTCATTACCTGCACCGCTTTTAACCTGAGCGGTTTTCTCCGAGTCAGGCGACTTCATCGTCCCATGGATCTTTTTTTCCGTTATGACGACGCGTTCAATCTGACCGGCCGCCAGCCGATCACGGAAGTCACTGTAAGATATCTCCTTGACCGCGTACCCGGAGAAGAACAGAGAATCCATCAGAAATATTGTCCCGAAGACTATAAGATAATACCATACTGAAAATTTGGCCCTTTTCTCCATCATTTTTCCTCTCTATCTCCCGATGAAACATGTAATATCCTGCAAGTTAATCCGGTGAATCTATACGGCCGCCTTCAGCGCCCTGGAGTAAAACTTCATCACATACTCCTTTACCATCCTGCGTGCGCTGAACCCGGCACCTGTCTTTTTTATCGCCTCTTTCATGACCTTCACCCAGCCATGCGGTATTCCATTATCATCCAGTTTGTAATACAGCGGGATTATCCGCGACTCAATAAGATCGTAAATTGATTCAGCATCGCTCTCATCGCCTCTTCCTGTCACCGCCCATCCGTTCCTGCCGTTATACCCCTCAATCCACCAGCCGTCAAGTACGCTCAGGTGCGGCACTCCGTTAAGGGCGGCCTTCATGCCGCTCGTTCCGCTTGCCTCCATTGGCGGCAGGGGGTTGTTAAGCCAGAGGTCTACGCCGTGCACCATGTATTGAGCAAGCTGTTCATCGTAGTTTTCAACAAAGGCGATTCTTCCTCCAAAATCAGGGTTATCGGCAAAATTGAATATGCGCTGAAGTATTCTTTTGCCGTCGTCATCAGCAGGGTGGGCCTTGCCGGCAAATATGATCTGGAGAGGTCGCCATCGGTTATTCAGCAGTTTCTTGAGCCGTTCCGGATTCCGGAATATCAGGTCCGCCCTTTTATAGGTCGCAAAACGGCGCGCAAACCCTATTGTCAGTGTCATCGGATCCAGCAGCGTACCACCTGCTACAACATTCAACGGACTCGGCCTATCCTCCACCCAGCGTTTTCTCACCCTCTCGCGGATGAAATCGATCAGTTTTAGCTTGACCCATATGTACGTCCTCCATAATTCTTCATCCGGGATATCATCAACAGACTTCCACATATCGGGATTGTCATGGTCCTTCAGCCAGTCTTCACCAAGGTATTTATTGAACAGAAGCTCCATCTTCGGCTCGATCCAGGTGGGAACATGGATGCCATTGGTTATATAATCTATCGGTACATCTTCTTCTTTACGGTCCGGCCATAGTGACTGCCACATTTTCCGCGCGACTTCGCCATGCCTTTTGCTTACACCATTATGATGGGCTGACATTCTCAGTGCAAAAGCGGTCATATTAAACCCAGCACCCGGATTTTCAGGGTGCATCCCAAGATGAAAAAACTCTTCTCGGCTCAGACCGAGGATAGGATAGTATCGGCTGAAATACTTGTCCATGAGATGGAAAGGGAAAACATCATGACCCGCGGGCACTGGCGTATGAGTTGTAAAAACAGTGGTGGCACGGACGTGTTCCGCCGCATCTTTAAAGCTCAGACCGCTTTCCATCTGTTCCCTGATTTTTTCCAGAAGGGCGAAGGCGGGATGTCCTTCATTCAGATGCAACACCGAATGCTTTATCCCGAGGGTGTCCAGGATCTCACGACCTCCGATTCCGAGCACGATTTCCTGACGGAGCCGTTGTTCAATATCACCGATGTAGAGATGCGCGGATATCAACCGGTTCCACGGATCATTCAGGTCTATATCCGTATCCATAAGGTAAAGAGGCACTTTGCCGACAGAAACCTTCCAGACAGCAACATGTATAGGTGGATCAACAAACGGCACCTTGACTACAAGCTGTTCACCTTTTTCATTCAAGACCCTTTCGATCGGGGCCGCATCCCTGTCAAGGACTTCATCCACATGTTCCTGCCAGCCATCTACACGGATTTTCTGACGAAGATATCCTTCCGGATACATAAAACCAACCGCTGTTACGGGTATACCCAGATCACTGCATTCCTTGATGTGGTCCCCCGCAAGAAAACCTAGTCCGCCGGCGTAAAAAGGAAGGGAGTGGTGCAATCCGTATTCAGCTGAAAAATAGGCCACGGCTGAAGATTCCGTATCACCGATATTCTCTGTAAACCAGCTGGATTTTGCTTCCAGTTCATCATTGAATCTCGCGAGCAGAATATCGTACTGCCGCAGGAAGTCCGGATTTCGGGCGGCTGATTCCAGGATTTCACGGGGAATTTCTCTTAACATACTTACCGGATTATGAACGCTCTCCTTCCATGCGGGCCTGTCTATCATCTTAAAGAGCATCCTTGCGGCAGGATGCCAGCTCCACCACAAGTTGTACGAGAGATTCCCCAATCCGATAATTCTCTCCGGGAGATTAGGAAATACGTCCTTAATATCTTTAGAATGGTTCACAAATGCTCCTCTTCAGTAATTATTCTTTTCATCTTTATATAACTGATAATCCCTTTTATTAAAATCATTATCCCTAAAGGGATTAATATCCAGCCGGTTATCTCATAGATTACATGTCCAAAAAACTTAATTAATGTTACTCCAGCCACAAAGAGTGTCAGTGCGGTCCTGATATATGCAAGGTAAGTTCGTTCGTTGGCGAGCATGGTCCGTTGTGCAGCTAAATTATCCCGGAGAACAGGACTTTGATCTTTATTCCGGGAAGACATTCTATATTCCTTCATCCGTTTCCATAATAATGCATTCTCCTTGATTTTTCCGCAAAAAAAAATTGTTGCAATAAAGATTTTACGCCAAAAATATTGAGATCGCAACTCATAATATTCTGCTTATAGTTAAATATTTTCCTGTATAAAATATGCCGACATTTCTGTCAGCTTTTTCCTCTCTGGAACACCCTTCTTTCGCTGAACAGCAGTTCAGCGATAATAACACTCAGATAGAAAACACAAATCCAGGTCAGACTACTCCGGCTTGTTTGCCAGAGATATACAATCAACACCACCCAGGAAGCCGTGGTTAATGCAAGCCCTGTCAAAGGCATCGTTGTTCCGATATTGATTTTCTTCTGAGCCTGAATGCGGAAAGGTTGATTGACGCAAAGATCAACAGAAAAGTGGAGCTGGCAAAGGCCGATATAATGGTCAAATCGCTGGTATTCACGAAAAAAATGGTAACGGCAGTAATGAATACCAGACTCACCCACGGAATATTCCTGAGGCGTTCTTTATGCGCAAAAACCCGTGGAAGGTCTTTGTCTTTGGCCATCACCATGGCGAGACGCGCAGTACCGAATAACGTAGCGTTGATGGCTGAGGCAGTAGACAGAAGGGCGGCCAGTCCGATCAGCATAAACCCAGCCCGGCCCAGAAAGGGTTTGGCCGCTACAGCCAGGGCATATTCCTTATAACGGGCTATATCGGATGGAGAAAGATTGCCGACGGCCACCGTGGCGACGAGGATATAAATAACTGTTGTAATGAGAATCGAAATCAAGATGGCCCTTGGCAGGTCCCTGTCCGGATTTTTCATTTCCTTGACGGCGTTTGGTATAAGTTCAAACCCCTCATAGGCGACAAAGATGAGCGCTGACCCCATCAAAACTCCCGTCAATCCCTGGTTAAAGACCGGAAAGAGATAGTCTGTTTTGATATACAGAAAGCCGATGACGGCAAAGAGCGAGAGGATCAGCACTTTGACCATAACGATAACATCCTCGCTCTTTCCCGCGGCTTTCACTCCATACAGGTTGATTCCAAGGAAGACGAGCAGAATCATAGACTGGAGAAAATGATGCATGGCGATACCATGCGCGTTTCCACCAAACATCGCCGTCCCATAAACACCGAATGTATACGAATATAGCGCCATTGTTCCGATATATCCCGCAACAAGCAGCCAGCCGCCGATTCCCGCTATATTCCGGTGTCTGAACGCATGCTCGAGATACGTAAAGCTCCCGCCGTCGGACTGGAACCGAAGACCGAGTCTGGCATAGGAAAAGCCGGTCAGCAGAGCGATTACCCCTCCCAGGATAAAAGCGACTGGTGCCGCATGTCCCGCCACACCAACGGCTAGACCGAGCACGGAGAAGATACCTCCCCCCACCATCCCACCGACACCCATCGCAACGAGCTCCTTAAGTCCGAGTTTTTCATCCATTCCGGTTTCAACCATCTTCCTCATCCATGCCCCGATCTATTCTCAAGTTATGCCATGACCTCCCACCAGGTGATAAATAAGGCTGGGATCAGCCACATAGGAAAACGTTCCTGATTCATCATAGTATACCAGAGGCGTGTCTTTATCTTTATCTGATAAATGCCGTGTCTCAGACATAATTCCCACTCCTTTTTAAAATAGCTTTTATTCCCGTGTTTCAAAAAGATGTTAGAAAGATAACCCTTATTACATTACGGTTCTGCTACTTAAGTTACATACTTTCCACGCACAGTCTCAACAGTCACCAGCGGGCAGGTACCAGGCAAAAAAGGTAAATCATTGCTTTTCTGGAAAAATCATGGAGAGGCCGCGAATTTTTCCAGTAATATTAAAACAATATAAAGTTATTCAGGTTTAATAACCGTGATATTTCAGAATGGCCTTCATCGATATCAGGAAGAAAAATTCTGAACAGAATGACCGCATTAAAGATAAGGTGAAAAGAGCCGGGCAAACCCGTCCCGCAACTTAACCGGCAACCTCCGGTTGTTCACATCATCTAAAGTCACCTGCCTGGCCACCTGAATTTTTGTCTGTATAAAGGCTTCCATTCGGGCGGCCAAATCCCGGTCATAACATTCCACATTGAACTCAAAATCCAGCCAGAAGCTTCGCGGATCCATGTTCGCGGATCCGAACAATGTCCAGGCCGCATCCATAATCATGAGTTTTGTGTGATCAAAAGGCGGCGGAGTAAGCCATATCCGGCACCCATATTCCAGAATCCGCCCGTACAGTTCCGTGGACGCCCACTTGACTATCGGCAGGTTATTCACGGAAGGAAGAATTATGTCTACAGTCACTCCGCGCATCGCCGCAAGGTTGAGAGATCTGATCAGGGCGGAATCCGGAAGAAAATATGGGGTTACGATCCGTACGGATGATTTTGCACACGCAAGTGCTCCATGTACCGTCCAGAGAACTTTTTCAAAATCCTCATCAGGACCGTCCGGTATGCCGCGCGCCATTACAGTGCCTCTTGGCTCCAGGACTGGAAACCATCTTTCGTCCCGCAGGAGTTCCCCGGTACAGAACGCCCAGTCTTCGGCAAAGGCCATGCGCAGGTGGTCCACAACAGGCCCTTCCATGAAAAAATGTAAATCCTGCAGCGGATTGCGTGGTTGTTCCTTCAGCAAAAGCCCTTCCCTTATATTCATGCCCCCTGTAAAACCAGCCCTCCCGTCCGTTACGAGAATTTTGCGGTGATTTCTCAGGTTTACAAAAGGCATCCGCCAGGGGAGCAATGTAGGAAGAAATCGTGTGGCCGTTATGCCTGTCCGCCTTAATTTTGCGGTAACAGAAGGCAGGGAATAGCGCGCGCCCATGTCGTCAATAAGCACACGCACTTCCACATTGCGGGCGACCGCGCGGGCAAGGGCATCAAGAAACAACCGCCCCGCTCTATCGTTATCAAAGATATAGGTTGAGAGAGCGACAGAGCGTTCTGCTTCATCAATAGCCTTAATCATAGCCGGAAAGGCTTCATCTCCATTAACAAGAGGGACTATCCGGTTCCCCTGCAGAAGCGGCATCAATACAATTTTATCCACCAGTCCGGACAGAACGACAAATTGGTCCTCCAGGGCGTCTTCATTGTTTTTATGAAACTGATAAGTCGTGTTCGGAGAGCTTATATATCGGGTCCGGCTGCCGCGTAATGCCTTGGCGCGTCGCCTGATGCGGTTAATCCCCAGAATGACATAGAGAACGGCTCCGAGCACGGGAACAAGCCAGATGACACCCACCCATGCAACCGCGGAATGGGTATCCCGCTTATTCAGGATAGCATGTCCCGAAGCCAGCAGAGTCATCAAAAGGATAATGCCCTGGACTACAAAAGGCCAGATTTCATAGAAAAATTCCGACATAGCTGGTAAATAAGTGTAGCAGTATTCCTGAAAGGATTCTACATCTATTTTTTAAACGCGAAGCCGCCGGATTGAGAGAGCCGGAATGTATTCTGTTTCATGACTGCAGGTCGGCCTGGGACACCCACTTAAGCGGGTCCATCTTATAGTAGAGTTTTAATTCCTCGTAAAGTTCAGGGTGCTTCTTGTGCAACTTTGCCGACTTTGTGAAAAAAGCCTCCGTAATCACCGCAAAAAATTCCGCCGGATTGGTCGCTCCGTACGCGTCAATCACATCTTTGTGATGCTTTTTTTTCATGTCAACGAGTTCTCCGTACTCCCTGCCCAGAATCCTCGCCCAGGCAACATAACTGGACACTTGATCAAGAATCGGCGCGCCATCAGCACTGCCATCTTCCTGATCCAGTTGATGGGAGAATTCATGCAGAACAACATTGTGCCCATACCCGATATCCACGGACTCCTGTTTGACATGGTCCCAGGCCAGCACCAGGTCGCCTCGCGTCCATGATTCGCCAAGCCTGGCACTGTCCATCTGGACGGGGATACTCCCGATAAAAGATGTCTGCTTCGCAACGTAGGCCCCTGGATAGACCAGTATGGATTTCAGCCTGGGATAAAAGGTAGGGTTCCCCTTCAACAACAGCAGGCACGCCTGCGCTGCTATGGTCACTTTTATTGCATCGGTAAGTTGAAGTCCGCCGCAGCCCTCGAATTTCTTTTCATCCAGAAATACATTAATGTAGCCGTGAAGCGGCTCCCGGAATTTTCCGGGGAGATATTTATAAAGCGCCACGTTTTTTCTGAGTATTTCCTCCCATTCCCAGGGAAACGGCTGCTTCATCAGCCGTTGACGTCTGGCGTTGCGCATATATGTTCCGGCAGCGATAAAGACCATTACCAGGGCAATAAGACCCAGGATATAAAATACGGGGCCGATCAACATGCGCTTTCTCCTACTGTGTGTCGAATATATACATCATCATCCCCTGCAGCAAACAGGTCGCTGGGTAAAGGACCAGCCCATCCCCTTGCAGGTGCATGAAAATGGTTGTTGAATCTGCCTTTGTTTTCAAGCAAATCAAATGGAACATCTACTGCGTCTTCAAGGTTTACACCTTCTCTTATCCATCTAAAAGATTCTATTGGTTTTCCAATCCATTTAAGTTCACCGCGTGCGCTGCGACCCATATCTCAACATATAAAAGCCTAACTCAGCGGGAAGTGAAGTTTCAAGGTTTTTTTCAGGTTATATATATAGACAATGGTCATTATTATATGATAGCGGCGGCAGCCTGATTTCTGGTAGAATATTTATGTTAAAATTCAAGAGGTAAAAGGCCGGAATGTTAACGCTTAGGGAGATGAACATTCTAAAGGTTCCAGGGGCATGAATTTGAGGTGTTTTATCGCGGTTGAGATGCCCGAATCCATAAAAAAATCTATTGGAGATATCATAGAGGTCCTCGGAAAGGCTGAAGCTGACGTAAAATGGGTGTCCGCGGAAAATCTGCATATAACGCTGAAGTTCCTTGGACAGACGGATGAATCGCTTATCTCCCCGATAAAAGACTCTCTTCATAAAAAAATAGCGCATTATAACCCGTCATATATTAAAATATCAGGTGCGGGATGCTTCCCTGATACGAAACGTCCAAGGGTTATATGGTTCGGACTTAACGGTTCCGAATTTCTGATTAACCTTCAAAGGGACATTGAGCATGCAATGACTCAATTCGGATTCGGAAAAGAGAAGAGGGATTTTTCCCCTCACCTGACAATAGGAAGGGTGAAATCTCAAAAAAGGATTCCTGCAATGATAAAGATACTTGATGAATTCCGCAGTCATGATTTTGCCTGCGTGGAAATCAACAGCATAAAATTAATGAAAAGTGAACTCAAACCGGCGGGGGCGGAGTATTATGACCTTGCTGAAATACCATTAGGCGGGAGGAATGATGACGGATAAAGACAAAACCAGGGCCCTCGATATGGCCATAGCACAGATCGAGAAAAATTTCGGAAAGGGATCAATAATGCGGCTGGGGGGGGACAGTTCAGTAGAAGGATTCCCCTTTATCTCCACTGGTTCATTGACCCTCGATATCGCCACCGGAATAGGAGGTCTGCCAAGGGGAAGGGTCGTGGAAATATACGGGCCTGAGTCTTCGGGAAAGACCACCCTTGCACTGAATACGGTGGCCCAGGCGCAAGCCGCCGGGGGCACATCCGCGTTTATAGACGCAGAGCATGCGCTGGATGTAAATTATGCCAGAAGGATCGGTGTGAACATTGACGATCTCCTGGTTTCACAGCCCGATACGGGCGAGCAGGCGCTTGAAGTGGCGGAATATCTTGTAAGAAGCGGCGCTGTCGATATTATCGTCATAGATTCCGTTGCCGCTCTTGTGCCGAGGGCTGAAATAGAAGGCGACATGGGGGATTCTCTTCCCGGCCTACAGGCAAGGTTGATGAGCCAGGCGCTCAGAAAACTGACGGCGTCCATATCAAAGTCGAATACAACCCTGATATTCATCAACCAGTTAAGAATGAAAATCGGCGTCATGTTCGGAAACCCGGAAACAACAACCGGAGGCAACGCACTGAAGTTCTACTCAACCATGAGGCTTGATATCAGGAAGATCGAAAACATCAAGGAAAACCAGGAAATAATCGGGGGCCGGGTGAGAGTAAAGGTGGTAAAGAACAAACTGGCGCCACCTTTCAGGCAGGCCGAATATGACATATATTTCAACCAGGGTATTTCGAAAGAGGGTGAGCTTGTAGACCTCGGCGTCGAAAAAAACATTATCGACAAATCGGGCTCGTGGTACAGCTACAGCGGAACTAGGATCGGACAGGGAAGGGAAAACTCCAAGGAATACTTAAGGAACAATCAACCCATAGCCGCCGAGATAAAGGAAAAGATCATTGAAGCTTATAACCTCAAAAAATAACTCCCGGGTTAGAAGGAGACAATAATGGATATCAACGAACTTTTAGAAACCGCGCATACAATGGGCGCGTCCGACCTTCATCTGAAAGCAGGATCATATCCTATCCTGAGAATAAACGGCGAGCTTAGCCCGATAACATCGGAAAACAGGCTCAGCCAGGAAGATACACTGAAGATAGCGTTCATCGTGATGAGTCCCGGTCAGCAGGATTCATTCAAGAAAAGAAAAGATATTGATCTTGCGTACAGTGTCCCGGGATTAGGCCGTTTCAGGTGCAACATCTTCATCCAGAGAGGCACGATAGGTCTGGTCTTCAGGGTAATCCCGATGAGGATCCCGACCATCGAGGAGCTTATGCTTCCGGAAATCATCAAAAAGATTTCCGCTGAACAGAGAGGCCTGATCCTTGTCACCGGAACAACCGGAAGCGGTAAATCCACAACACTCGCAACAATGATCGATACAATGAACGCCAGCAAAACCGACCACATAATCACTATCGAGGATCCGATAGAATATCTTCACCGGGACAAAAGGTCCATAGTAAATCAGAGGGAAATAGGCAGCGACACGGAATCTTTCAGCAGGGCGCTGCGATCCTCGTTAAGACAGGACCCGGACGTCATTCTTGTCGGTGAAATGAGGGACTTCGAAACAATCCAGACAGCGCTGACCGCGGCTGAAACAGGTCACCTCGTCCTGAGCACGCTGCATACCGTTGATGCGACTGAAACCGTCAACAGAATCATATCCGTATTCCCGCCGTATCAGCACAAACAGGTAAGGAGCCAGCTCGCATCCATACTCAGGGCCATTATTTCGATGAGACTTATCCCCAAGGTGGACGGAATGGGCAGGGTCCCGGCAGTCGAGATACTGATCGCCACGGCGACGATTAAGGATTGCATACTCGACCCCGACAAAACCAAGATGATCCACGATATGATAGCGCAGGGAGCGATACATTACGGAATGCAGACATTTGACCAGTCGCTGTTCAATCTCTTCAAGTCGGATCTGATATCATACGAAGAAGCATTGAGAAGGGCGACCAATCCCGATGATTTCGCACTGAAGGTAAAAGGCGTTCAGTCCACCAGCGACCTTATGCTCGAAGACCATCTGCCAAAGGACGAAATAAAGATTGACAGATTCGGCAGTTGACGCAAAAAAATACGCTTTCAGACTCCTCGGATACAGAAGCAGAAGCGAGAGGGAATTAAGGGAAAGGCTCAGTCAGAAGGGGTTTGCCGAAAACATAATAGCCGGGACGCTGAACTATCTGAAAGAGATCGGGTATCTTGACGACATAGCGCTCGCGCAAAACCTGACAAGACAGGTCATCCAGGACAGATTGCTCGGATATAGCGGGGCAAGAAGATTTATGCTGAAAAGAGGACTATCCAGGGAAGTTATTGAATCAACCCTGGAATATGATGAAGACATTGAACTTCGGAACGCAAAAAAACTTATAGACAAAAAGATGAAATCCATGGCAAATTATCACTCTATCAGGGAAAAGAAACGTCTCTGGAATTTTCTTCTGCGTAGAGGTTATTCCCTGAGCACGGCAAACAAAGTTTTAAAACACTATAATTTTGAAAAGGAGAACGGGTAATGAAAAAAACTGTCTTATTACTGATTTTAGTAATGCTGGTCCCCTTGGTGGGATGCACATCAAAAGCAATGAGGTATTCGACCGAAGAGATACAGGACTTACCGCCTTCCATACAGGAACATATCAAGAAAAGCGAGATTGCGGTGGGAATGACCATGCTGCAGGTCAGGTACGCTTGGGGAAGCCCTGATATGATTATTGTCCTGCCCCCGGATGAAGACGGAAAAGAAAGGGTCGAATGGACATACAAAAATCTTTATGTTTTTAAAACCCGGCTCATTTTCACCGGCAACAGGCTCACGGAAATAGTAAGCACCGACCCCGGAGCTGGATTGGCGAAATAAGATAATGACAAGCTCCGAGATAAGAAGAACGTTCCTGGAATTTTTCAGATCAAAAGACCATGAGGTCATACAGAGTTCCCCTCTCATGCCAGGGAATGATCCAACGCTTTTATTTACAAACGCCGGCATGGTGCAGTTTAAAACAGTTTTTCTCGGCGAAGAAAAACGCCACTTCAGGCGCGCGGCATCCAGCCAGAAATGCCTGAGGGCCGGGGGCAAGCAGAGTGACCTCGAAAACGTCGGACATACATCGCGCCATCATACGTTTTTCGAGATGCTCGGTAACTTCTCATTCGGAGACTACTTTAAGAAAGAAGCGATACAGTTCGCGTGGGAACTGCTGACCGAACATTTTAAACTGCCGAAAGAAAAGCTCTGGATCACAATTTATGAAGATGATGATGAATCCGCCGAACTATGGAAAAACATTACGGATGTTTCCGTCGAAAGAATAGTCAGACTCGGGGCCAAAGATAATTTCTGGCAGATGGGCGACACAGGCCCATGCGGCCCGTGTTCGGAAATAATAATAGACCAGGGCAGAGACATCGGCTGCGGCAGGCCGGGCTGTGCCGTTGGATGTGATTGCGACCGTTATCTCGAACTATGGAACCTTGTATTCATGCAGTACAGCAGGGACAAATCAGGGAAGCTGCATCCGCTCCCACAACCGAGTATCGACACAGGGATGGGTCTCGAGAGAATCGCCGCGGTTTTACAGGGCAAATCCAACAATTTTGATATAGATTTATTTCAACCCATAATATCCTCCATATGCGCCCATTCAAGAAAATCATACGGCGCTGACAGAGAGACTGACACCGCGATAAGGGTGGTCGCCGACCATATCAGGGCCGTCACCTTCCTGCTCGCCGAAGGACTCGTCCCTCTCAATGAAGGCAGGGGCTATGTCCTGAGGAGGATCATCAGGAGGGCTTCACGATACACAAAAATGCTTGGTATCGATAAGCCGATGCTCTACAGATTATGCGATTCCGTAGCTGAAACAATGAGCGATGTTTATCCTGAGATTACTGAAGAGATGCCGAGAATCAGGGAGATGCTCCGGGTGGAAGAAGAGCGGTTCAATAAAACCCTGGAGCAGGGACTCCTGCTTCTTAACGGTATAATAAAAGACGCAAAAAACTCCGGTAAAAACATAATCGATGGAAGCGACCTATTCAGGCTCTACGACACATACGGCTTCCCTCTCGATATCGCCAGGGATGTGGCTGAAGAGAACAGCCTCAAAATTGACGAGCCGGGGTTCCACCGGGAGATGGAGATACAGAAGACAAAGGCAAGGGCGTCATGGACAGGGGAAGAAGCTGCGGTGGCCACGGTATACAGAGATCTGTCCGATAAATACAAAGAGACGGAATTCCTCGGATACGAGACACTGGAGTCTGATGCTACCGTGCTTGCCATAATCATAAACGGTAAAATAGTTGATAGAATAGCGGCCGGAAGCGAAGGAGAAATCCTTCTCGACAAAACGCCTTTTTATGCCGAATCAGGCGGCCAGGCCGGGGACACTGGCGAGTTAAGGGCCGACAATATGACGGCTATTGTATCAGATACGAATAAACCGTTCAGGGGTCTTTTTATACACAGGGTAAAAGTAAAAAAAGGGGCGATAGAAAAAGGCTCCGGAATCCATTGTTCGGTCGATCAGGGAAAAAGGGCCGCCACAATGAGGAACCATACCGCGACCCACCTGCTCCATTCAGCCCTCGGGAATCTGCTCGGCGGGCATATCAGGCAGTCAGGCTCGTACGTTTCTCCCGAAAGACTCCGCTTTGATTTCACGCATTTTCATTCGCTGGACCAGGAGACACTGGATGCGATCGAGGACGACGTCAACAGTAACATCCTCAAAAACGCAAAGGTGGACACATCCGTCCTGGCGAGAGAAGAGGCGATAGAATCCGGCGCGGTGGCGCTCTTCGGCGAAAAATACGGAGATAAAGTCAGGGTGATCACGATACCCGGCATAAGCTCGGAATTATGCGGTGGAACGCATGTCAACGCGACCGGAGATATAGGCCTGTTCAAGATTCTCTCGGAGGGAAGCGTGGCCTCCGGAATCAGGAGAATCGAAGCCGTTACAGGAGATAAAGCCTTCAGTTATCTCAGAAATACAGAAAAAGAACTTAAAAAAATTTCAGAGATACTGAAGGTATCGTACAACCCCGCTGAAAGATTAATAAAGACCCTGTCAGAGATGAAAGAGCTCGAAAAAGCAGTCGAAAAACTCAAGGGGAAATCAGCTGCCGATAATTCCACGAAAATCATGGAGAATGTCAGGGACATTAACGGCGTAAAAGTAATAGCACATAGAATTGACGGCATGGAACAGAAGGACCTCCGGGTCATGGCGGACAATATAAGGGACAGGCTGCGTTCAGGCATTATACTGCTGGCGTCCGTCAAGGGTGGCCAGGCGTCGATGGTGACCATGGTGACAAAAGACCTTGAAAGCAGGTTCAATGCCGGACAAATACTGAAAAACATCGCGGCGGCGGCCGGCGGCAGGGGGGGAGGCAAGGCCGACCTGGCGCAGGGTGGCGCTAAAGATATTAAAAAACTGGACAAAGCCCTTGAATCATTATACGATATCATAAAAGCTATAGAATCACGGCAGGCGGAAACCTGTAGTTAAGCCGAGGATTGAGGAAAGGACCATCCGGTTCCCGCCAATGAATATATATGCGACACAAACGGCAACGAATTATAAACAGCTTACCCAAGGAGGTTAAACATGACACCATTTGATATTTTGAGAAATGCCCTGCTGGCGGGTTTCGGGGTCCAGGAGAAGGTCAGGGAATTTATTGACGATCTTGTCAAAAAAGGAGAACTCAGTGAATCCCAGGGCGCGAAACTGGTTAAAGAGTGGTCCGAGAAGGCCGAAAAAAACACCGATGAGATAGGCAAAAGTCTCGGTGACATTGTAAGGAAGACGCTCGAAAAAATGAACATGCCGACCAGGGACGATATCCAGAAACTGGACGAGAAAGTCAATTCTCTCGCCTTAAAACTTTCGAATATGGAAGAGACAAAGAAGTAAGGGCGAAAAGAACGGCATATGCCCTTATCTTTTTTACGCTTCAGGAGGACATACAGAAATGTAAACAGACTGAGACAGATCATAAATGTCTTCCTCAAGTACGGATTCGGCAAAGTAATTGACCAGATACATTTAAGCAGGTTCATCCCCTTCAGGAAGAGGATCAAAACCTTCGGACAATGGCCCCAGCTGAAAAGTCCGACAACTCCCGAAAGACTGCGGATGGCGTTTGCCGAACTCGGCCCCAGCTTTATAAAGCTTGCCCAGCTCCTCTCCACAAGACCCGACCTCATCACCAAAGAGTTCGCCAATGAATTCAAAAAACTTCAGGACAGGGTCCCACCCTTCCCTACCGAAGAGGCTGTAAAGCTGATCGAAGAGGAGAATCTGCTCTCCATAAAGCAGATTTTCTCGCAGCTCGATGAAAAACCGGTGGCCGCCGCTTCCATAGCACAGGTTTACCACGCAAGACTTCTGGACGGCAGCGAGGTGATAGTAAAAGTACAGCGGCCTCATATAGGGGAACAGATTGAGAGCGACATAAACATCCTGAGCACAACGGCGCGCCTAATGGAAAAGTATATACCTGAAAGCGTCTTTTTTAACCCTACGGGCATAGTAGAAGAATTCACCAAAACAGTAAAAAAAGAACTGGACTTCATAGAAGAAGCGAAAAATTGCTGCCGTTTCAGGAAAAATTTCGAGAACGACCTCAATGTCTACATCCCGAAAATCTTTGCCGAATTCACAACAAACAAGGTGATTGTGATGGAAAAGATCGACGGGGTGAGAATCGATGATATAGAAGGGATAGCCAGGATGGGCCTCGACCGCCGGAAACTCGCTCAAATCGGGGTTAATTCTTATTTCAAGCAGGTACTTGAAGACGGTTTTTTCACGCTGACCCTCACGCCGGAAATATCTTCGCGATGCCAAGCGGAATGATAGGATTCATGGACTTCGGCATCGTCGGCAGGGTCTCGAATGACCTCAGAGAGACGATGGCCAATACGTTTCTCGCGCTTATTCACAAGGATTTCGACAGGCTCATTGACCAGTACGTCGAACTCGGCCTCGTACCCGAACATCTGGACATCGACATCTTCAGGAAAGAGTTCAAGTCGGACCTTTCTGATTTCCTTGAACCACTTTACGGACTGACGCTGAAAGATATAAACTTCGCGGATTACCTGGAAACCCTTACCCGTCTTGCGATCAAACACAGGATACAGATCCCCCCCGACCTCCTGCTTGTCAACAAATCAATGCTTATTCTTGAAAACATCGGAAGCGAATTAGACCCTGGGTTTGATTTTATCGCAGCGGCGGAACCTTACGCCACAAAGCTTATAAAAGAGAGAGTTAAACCGGCGAAGCTTTACGAAAAAGCCATGAAAAATGTTATGGAAATAAGCGATATATTCATGCTTTTCCCGAAACAGTTCAGGCAGCTCATGCGGAAGTTACTTAGAGACGATATAAACATTAAAATAACCCCTATCGGCATTGACAAGTTTATCAGGGACATGGACCGATCCAGCAACAGGATATCCTTCAGCCTGATTATCAGCTCCATTCTCCTGAGTTCCGCCATACTGCATGCGACGGGAGTAGGACCCAAGGTCTACGGCATGTCTCTCTTGGGTCTCACGGCCTTTGGATTCGCTTTTATGCTCGGCATCTGGCTTATCATTTCGATAATCCGGTCAGGAAGATTATAGCTCCAGTCGCTCTTCACTCAGTCCACCTACGGAAAAAAGTCTTCAGGAATGGCATAAGCAAGGTTCCTCCCTGCCGGGCCAAACCGGGTTTCAGCATTATGACTATAGGACTGCCCTTTATGTCAAAACTCTCTCTATGCTTGACAATGCCATGCCTTTTTAAGTACATTAAGTAGCTTATGAAATACTTTATTGCGGCCAACTGGAAGATGAACAAGACTATAACGGAAACCAGAGAGTTTCTGCGGATTTTCATGCCCGCTGTAAGAAAAGTCAAGGATGTTGACATTGTCATCGCACCGCCTTTTACTTCCCTTTCGGCTGCTTATGAAAAAATCAAGGGCAGCAACATAGTTTTATCCGCCCAGAACATCTTCTGGGAAGAAAAGGCGCCTACACAGGTGAAATTTCCTCCACAATGCTGGCTGACGCTGGATGTCGATATGTTATAATAGGCCACTCAGAGAGAAGACAGTATTTCCATGAAACCAACGAAACCGTTAATAAAAAAATAACATCGGCACAGAAAGATGGTCTCCATGTCATTTTCTGTGTCGGGGAATCCCTGAAAGAAAGAGAAGCCGGCAAGACTTTTGATGTAATAAAAAAAGAGATCAGGGAAGGACTCAAAGGGGTGAATGCCGGTAATTTTGTAGTCGCGTACGAGCCGATATGGGCCATAGGGACCGGCAAGACGGCAACTACCGGCCAGGCGCAGGAGATGCATGAATTTATAAGAAAAATCCTCGGGGAATTATACGGGGACAAGGCTGACGAAATTCGTATATTGTATGGCGGAAGTGTCACTCCTGAAAATGTCGACGACCTTATGGCGTGTAAGGATGTAAACGGCGCGCTCGTTGGCGGCGCGGGACTCAAACCCGAGAGTTTTTCCAGGATTGTTTGTTTTAAGAAGGAGATTTAATGACAACTTTTTTACTGGTAATTCATTTGTGTGTCTGTTTTTTTCTGATTTTTATTGTTCTTATACAGAGTGGCAAGGGGGCCGAGGTCGGCGCGGCCTTCGGCGGATCCAGTCAGACCATGTTCGGCGCTCGTGGAGCCGCGACTTTCTTCAGTAAACTGACCACCACCGCCGCTGTAGTCTTTATGCTGACTTCATTAACCCTGTCGATACTTACAACAAAGACCGGACCTGTTATAAAATTACCAACTCCGGCAGCGACGGAACAGCAAAAAAATCTGCCTCAGGAACCCGGCCCCATCCAGACAGAGAAACCATCACAGCCGTCAGAAGGAAATATTCCGGCGGATTCACCTAACCCTTCTGAATAAGAACCCTCCTGAACACTTATTCTCATATTACCTCAGTCTTTTTACTCATGATTCCCGCCGTCCTAGCAAGGGTCAACGCCCGTGGTATTCAATGCCGGCAATTGCCCCGTAAATAAAATGTGCCAGCGGTCTGAATTTATCACCTGCTTTTTCTCTAAATTGCTTCTAATTTGTCACAAAAATTGTTACAATTAAAAGCTTAATATAATTTAACTACCATGGAAAATACACAATACTGTTTATGCTGTAATGAAGAAGTCCCTTTCAACACTGTCTTCAGGAATGAAAGACAGGAGACGACATGCGCCTTCTGCGGGTTCACGCTTGATGTACAGAAATTGTGGGAGGCCAGGAAACCTTCCGGAAAAGGATATACTCTTATCGCTGACGACTCAAAGTATACTCGGAAAATAATAGAAGACCTTCTGAGAGAAAAGAGTTTTTCCTCCAATCTCCTGTCGTTTGAGAACGGCCTTGAGCTTATATCCTCTTATTCCAGGCTGCTCAAGGAAAAACAGAAGATAGATATCGCGATTATAGACCTGAATATGCCCGTGATGGACGGTCTCACCGCAGCGAGGACAATGCGGTCGTTGGAGTCACAGGGTATGGCGAAGAAGACCCCGATTATTTTTTTCTCTTCCGAAAAGGCCGACGAAGGACTTAAGAAGCAGATGGAACTGCTTAAGCCCGCCAACTATGTCAATAAAGGCTCCGACCCAGATCCAGATAACCTTGCACTGAGAATAGAGTTTCTGGTGACCCATTTGATAGACAAATACGAGCAGGCAACCGGTTAAGCAGCCTGTTTTCTTGACTTACCCTGAAAATAATCATTATAATTCATAGATTTACGCGAGGTGAGAGTGGAAGATATCAACGAACTTATCGAACAGAGAATAAAAAAAGCGGAAGAACTCCGGGAAATGGGCGTAAAACCGTACGGCGGAGCATTTGACGCGAATGACCATGCCGCCGATCTGATTAATAAATACAATAATACATCAAAAGAGACGCTTGAGGCCGAACCATTGGGGTGCGCGCTTGCCGGCAGGATCATGTCACTCAGAAATTTCGGGAAGGCCGCATTCGCCCATTTACAGGACAGCTCCGGGAAATTACAGATATATTTCAGGAAAGACTTGCTGGGCGATGATCATAAGCTGCTAAAAAAACTGGACATCGGTGACATCATAGGCGTCAAAGGCAGACTCTTTCGGACAAGAACAGAGGAATTGACCGTCGAAGTCAACAGTTTTGAGTTGCTCACAAAGTCCATCAGGCCGCTGCCGGAAAAATGGCACGGATTGAAAGACGTGGAAACACGGTACAGGCAACGCTATGTGGACCTGATAGTCAACCCGGAGGTCAGGGAAAAGTTCGCGAAGCGAAGCGTGATAATAAAATCGGCCAGGGATTTTCTTGAGGCAAAAGACTTCATAGAAGTGGAGACACCGATGATGCACCAGATACCGGGGGGGGCGACCGCCAAGCCTTTCAGGACCCATCACAATGCCTTGGGTATCGACCTCTACCTCCGGATCGCGCCTGAACTCTACCTGAAAAGACTTCTCGTCGGAGGTTATGAACGGGTTTATGAATTAAACAAAAACTTCAGGAATGAGGGGATATCGGCAAAACATAATCCTGAATTTTCGATGCTGGAATTTTATATCGCCTATAAAGACTATAACTTTCTTATGTCTTTCACCGAAGAACTCATTGGCCACGTGGCCATGAAAACCGCAGGGACATTACAGATACAATATGGTGAGACAACAATCGACCTGACCCCTCCCTGGCCGAGGATACCCATGCTGAAAGCCCTTGAAGAAAGCGGGGTCCCCACTGAACTATTCAACGATCCCGGCAAGTTAACATCATGGGCCAGGGACAACCGCATCGATATACCGCATGGTTCGTCGCCGGGCAAGGTGATGGACGAGATCTTCAAGGAAAAAGTGGAGCCCGGCCTCATCCAGCCGACATTTATCACGGACCACCCGGTGGAACTCTCCCCGCTCGCCAAGAGAACAGCTGACGATCCTTCACTTGTCGATAGGTTTGAACTATTTATCTGTTCAAGGGAAATCGCCAACGCATTCTCTGAACTTAACGACCCTTTTGACCAGAAAGAAAGATTCCTCGATCAGGTCAAGGCAAAACAGGCCGGAGACGAAGAGGCGCACTGGATGGATGAAGATTTTATCAGGGCGCTTGAATACGGCATGCCGCCGGCCGCAGGGGAAGGCATAGGCATCGACAGGCTGGTCATGCTTCTGACGGATTCCCCCTCGATTAGGGATGTGGTATTATTTCCTCAACTGAAACCAGAGCAGTAGGAAGATGAAGATTATAATAAATTACGTTTTCCCGGCCGAATCCATATGAAACTGCCTTATCAGGTATTCATAGCAATTCGATATCTGAAATCCAGGAAAAAACATAGTGGATTGTCCGTAAATACCGGGATTTCCATAGGTGGCGTGGCCCTGGGCGTGATGGCCCTTCTGGTAGTCCTGTCTGTCATGAGCGGGTTCCATCAGGATCTGCAGAAGAAGATTTTGGGCGCCAGCGCCCACATCATTGTCCGGCATTATTACGGTACGATACCGGAGTACAGAAAAGTATTAGAAAGCTTAAAGGGTGATAAAGAAGTGGAGTCATTTTCACCCTTTGTGCTCGGACAGGTTATGATATCCTCGGGGAAAAGGGTCCACGGGATTTTTATCAGGGGGATAGAACCTGAGATGGAGGCAAAGACCACTGAATTGCTTTCGCGTATAAAAGAAGGCGATGTACGGAACCTGGCTGAAAAAAACGGAATACCCGGCATCATACTCGGCAAGGAACTTGCGAATAATCTCGGGGTGCTTACAGGCGACATGATCAATATCGTCTCACCGGTTGCCGAGATAGGCCCAATGGGCATGCTTCCGAAAGTTAAGCAGTTCAGGGTGGCAGCCATATTCGAGATCGGAATGTTCGAATATGATTCTAACCTGGCGCTGACACTCATGAAACCCGTTCAGGAATTTTTCGGACTGGGAGATGATATATCCGGCATAGAGATGCGCCTGCGGGATATAGACAAAGCTCCCGAGGTACGAAGGCGCCTGCAGGAGAAACTGGGGTTGTCATTCTATGTTATGGACTGGATGCAGATGAATAAAAACCTCTTCTCCGCCCTCAAGCTCGAAAAGCTGGCCATGTTTATTATGCTTGTCCTTATTGTAATCGTCGCCTCGTTTAATATTATAAGCAACCTTATAATGAACGTAATGGAAAAAAGCCGGGAAATAGCGATTATGAAGGCAATAGGCGCTAAAAACAGCGGCATCATGATAATATTCATGCTGCAGGGGCTGTTTATCGGCCTTGTCGGTACTTCTCTCGGGCTGACTGGGGGCTATCTGCTCAGCTATCTACTCGATACATACCAACTGATAAAACTGCCTTCCGATGTATATTATCTCAGCCACCTCCCAGTCAAGATGCAACTGAGCGACTTCGTCGCCGTGTCTCTCTCGGCAATAATAATAAGCTTCCTTGCAACCATATATCCCGCATGGCAGGCGGCGAAACTGAACCCGGTTGAACCGTTGAGATATGAGTAGCCTGATTGAAGCGATTGATATCTCGAAGTCTTACGATACCGAAGCAGGAGCACTCCATGTATTAAAAGGTATTAACCTTTCGATACAACCAGGGGAGATGGTCGGGATCATGGGCGCCTCGGGCGCGGGCAAGAGCACGCTGCTTCATATACTTGGGGCTCTGGATAAACCGACCTCAGGAAGGGTGCTGTTTCAGGGGGCGGACATAGCGTCGATGGATGACAATTCACTCGCAAATTTCAGAAATTCGAGCATCGGGTTTGTATTCCAGTTTCACCACCTCCTGCCGGAATTCAGTTCACTCGAAAATATTATGCTCCCGGGCCTGATCAGTAATCTACCATACCAGGAAGTCGAGAAAAAGGCCAAAGGTCTTCTCGGCGAACTGGGTCTTTCGAAACGGATAAAACACAGGCCGGGTGAACTGTCGGGAGGTGAACAGCAGCGTGTCGCGGTTGCGAGGGCACTCATACAGAGTCCGCATATAGTCCTTGCGGACGAGCCGACCGGCAATCTTGACGCCAGGACAGGTAATGAACTTTTCGAACTCTTTCTCGATCTGAACACAGAAAAAAAAATCGCGTTCGTTATTATCACACATAACAGATCGCTTTCGAGCCGGTGCCACAGGGAAATTGAGATGGCGGACGGCATGATCATATAATCCAGGAAGATATGAAAAAGGCTTTTCTAAACAGATGAAGGCCGGGTTTTTACAGTTCAGCCCGGTATTCGGAGATATAAAACATAATATTGAAACGGTCAGCCGGATATTAACATCCGTCAACAACGGTCTCATCGTCCTGCCAGAACTCTTCAACACCGGCTACCAGTTCATTGCAAGGCATGAAGCAGAAGCACTTTCCGAGGAGATACCATCAGGCTATACAACACAAAGGCTGATCGAATTGTCAAAAAACCGGTCTGTCTACATATCAGCCGGCATTGCCGAGAGAGACGGCAACAATCTATACAACTCCGCCGTCTTAACCGGTCCGGAGGGATTTATCGGGGCTTACAGGAAAACACATCTTTTCTTCGAGGAGAAGTTATGGTTTTCTCCAGGCGACACCGGGTTCAAGGTCTGGCAAACACCCATCGGAAATATAGGTATGATGATATGCTTTGACTGGTTCTTTCCAGAGTCCGCGAGAACCCTGGCCTTGCAAGGGGCGGATATCATAGCGCACCCCTCAAATCTTGTTCTCCCCTACTGCCCTGACGCAATGGTGACAAGGTGTATCGAGAACAGGCTATTCGCCATTACCGCAAACAGAACCGGACGGGAGAAAAGAGGGGAGAAAGACGCCATGGAATTTATCGGCTGCAGCGAGATCGTAGCCCCAAACGGCAAAATACTCTCCCGCGCTGCAAAGGATGCGGAGACGATCATTCAGGCAGAGATTAACATAGATGACGCCAGAAATAAAAGCCTGAATCCCCTCAATAATATATTCAGCGACAGGAGGGAAAGCCTTTACCGTTCCTGATCACGTCTCCTCATGCCTCTCCCTGATTCCATCGACCGAGCCATCCACTTTCCAGCCTGTGCGCTCCCTCCGAAGGGTACGGCCTGCAACATCAAACTAACGACCTAATAAGGAATCACAACATCATAATTGACAAGCTCCCGCGCAATATCCTCCGTGCTCATCAACTCGAAGTCGCTGTTTTCAGCAGTATTGGTATAAATCCTGGCATCGAGATCACCCAGAGTCTCCACATTAAGAGGCACCCCTTCCGCCTCTTCCAGTTTCTTGTCCATAACAAAAACACTCACCTCATCATCCGCCAGCGTAAGCCCGACGGCCATCCTCAATGCCTCAGCCTGCTTGTCCCTGACAACCACTGCTATCTTCTTGGCCATTTCTCTCTCCTTTTTACAGTATTAATTGAATTTTCCCGGAAATTCCGATATTTTTTACTGTTCTTTTTTATCACAAAAATTTATCACAAAAAACAGATATTAGTCAAGAGATATCATAATAAATTCGCCGAACAACAGATTTGGTGTTTATCATTTCAACCCCGGCCACGGCAGACCGGGCTTGTAAAGTGTTTTCTCCGCAACCGGCGGATGGGCCGGAAAAACGTCCTGATCAGCAACGCCGGAGTAAAAAACAACTCTTATTTGAGCCCCGGGACTTTTTTCCCGGTGAATATAATCCTGGCATCTTTCCCTGAGCCGTCTCCAGGAAAGAATGAGGGCATCTTAAAGTGATACCCCCTGGGGAGAGGGACCTGCCTGCGGCCTTTGCCGTTGGGCCTGATAGTATAAATACCGATTTTTCGAATATTCTTCATATCAACATGCCAGTACGCCAGCAGTCTTCCGTCACTGGACCATTCCGGCATCACGTCCGTTGTCACCCGTCTGGAAATATCTTTCTCCCGACCGGTTTTGAGGTCTAAAACTATTGTATGGAAATTGCCTTTTCCGAAATGACGGGTAAAGGCCACTTTTGTCCCATCCGGTGACAGTTTCGGATCAGAGTCGCCGGGCGGTGGCTTACGCTTCATAGCAGACTTTGGAAAGGCAGGATGGGTTATCTGTTCGGCCCTTCCGGAGCCAAGCTTCATGAGCCAGATGGATCTGACATCTCTTTTATCAATCGTGGCCGGGAAAACAATTTTTCTGTCTACCTGGTGAGGGTCCGATACCCAGGGAATATCCGCGGGTGACACATTAGTGATCCGCCGCGTGGCGATGTCAATATGTTTAATCCGGAGCTTTCTTTTATCCGGATTATCATTGGACATATAAATAAGACCTTTTCCGTCGGGGGTCCAGTAGCTGTTAACATTGATAATATTTTTGCGGGGCGGGATAAGGCTCTTAAGACCGCTGCCATCCATACGTACGATCATAATCTCGGTGTTTGTATAGCCGTTTTTTTCTTCCGCAAGCCCCAATATCGGTTTGCGGTTATTAAAACGGGAAAAAGTAATCCATTTCCTGTTCGGAGAAACCCTCGCGTGGTTCAATTCCCGATAGGAATCAGAGACAATCAGCCTGAAATCCCTCCCATCAAGCCTGCTGGTATAAACCCCAAATCGTTCAGGGGCTGCTTTGTTTGCCGCCGCCATACAGGCCGTAAAGGGAAAAACCAACAGAAATACAACCAATCGCCAATATTTGCTCCCCAATTTCATAATCCTGTAACCTCATTCTTTTAAAATATTAATATTAATTTACGCCCGTTTATAGATACCACAACCAGCACGGAAAATCAAGCTGTTTGAATTCATTTTGAATTCATATAAAAAACGCTTTACATTTGAAATTTCCTGTTCTACTATTTTAAATAATAATATCTTATAAAGGAAAAGGTGTTAAAAAATGCTGAAAAATTGTCACGAGGCCAATTCAATCTCACGTATAACTCAAATCCCCCGGAAAGATAAACAGCAGAAAAAAGGAGACGTTATGACCAGCAAAAAATTCTTACCGGGCGAAAGGATGAACAGACCTTTCAGCCCGGGACTCTGGATACTCATCGCCAGTCTGATTATCGTCTTATCTCCCCTGAACGTAATTGCAAAAGACAATACACCTTTGGGGGTCAATATCACTATGGCGAACGCCCCGGACAGTTCGACGGAAGACCTTACCGACGCCTTGTCTGAAGCAATAACCCTCGGCAGCCATGGAGGTTTTATATGGCATTGGGCAAGACAGGCGTCATTGCCGTTTCGCCTGACGCAACAGTGGCTCATACAGCAGGTCGGCCTCAAAAGCTTTGTTCAGTTATCGATCCAGAGCTTCGGCCTGCCCCAGCCGCCGGGCGGACTGGCGCCCACTTTCGCCGATCCCGAAACCAGGGCGAAATATCTGGAAAACGTTGAGATGTTCGCCTCATTGCAACCCGACTACATGAACCTGTCGACGGAAGCAAACTTCATGTATTTCTGGGCGAAGGAGGAATGGGATAATTACAAGACACTTTACCGGGAAGCCTATCAGTTGATAAAAGAAATTTCACCGGAAACAAAAGTTGGAGTCTCATATCATTACAGTCTTTTCATGTGGCAGCAGCAGTTCGATCTTCCCGCTGATCTGGGTCCGTACGATTATATCGCCTTCACCTCCTATCCTGCGTGGCTTGTAAATGATGGGCACTATGCATCAATTGATGAAATACCCTCTAGCTGGTATGGCGCTGTGCGTACTGTTTTCCCCGATGCGCCCATCCTCTTCTCCGAGATAGGGTGGTCGAGTAACGGGACCGGAAGCCTGGAAGACCAGGCCAAGTTTGTCGAGGCGCTGCCAAGGCTGATGTCGGATGTTCAGCCTGAGTTAATAACATGGATCTTTCTGCATGAAACAGACTACTTCCAGCCGGAGTTGCTGGATCTCCTTTCAGAGCAGGAACAGCAAATCATAGCGGAGCTGGGTATTGACATGGCGCTCCTGTTTGTCAGATTCAACGGGATGGGACTACGCCATCTGGATGGCACACCCAAACCGGCCTGGTTCAGTGCGATCGGCCTGGATTTCGGTTATTAAATAAAAAACCGCTGACGGGAAACAGGAGACGTCCCACTTTAATACCATATTCATGCTCGCAAAAAATCAGCCTTTAAAAAATTACGCTGGCATAGAATGCCCTGTTTATTGCATAATAGAATAACCACGTTATGAACAAAATGATTTCCGTAGTAATTCCAAACTACAATGGCGGCGATACGATCGGCAAGTGTCTTGAAGCCGTTTACACCTCCAGTTACGACAATTTCGAAGTCATAGTCGTAGATGACGGCTCAACCGACAATTCGGCCCATGAGATAGAGAAATTCCCCTGCAGGTTTATCCGGCTGGAGAAAAACTCGGGTGCTTCAGTCGCGAGGAATACAGGCGCGTTAAACAGCAAGGGTGACATCATCTTCTTCACTGATTCCGACTGCGTTATGAAGGAAGACACCCTGTCGATAGCAGAGAGGGCGATCTCTGAAGAAGGCGCTGACGCAGTCATAGGCGGTACGTACACCCGCATGCCTTATGACCGGAGGTTCTTCAGCATCTTCCAGTCCGTATTCGTTAATTACTCTGAGATCAAAGACCCTGAAAACCCCGACTATATAGCGACACACGCAATGGCCATTGACGCCGGGACATTCAAAAAGACAGGCGGCTTCCCCGAGGTCTTCATGCCGATAATCGAGGATGTGGAATACAGCCACAGGATACGCAGGGCAGGTTACAGGCTTGTGATGAGGCCTGATATGCTTGTGCGACATATATTTAACTACTCCATGACGGTCTCTCTCTCGAATGCCGTCAAAAAATCGAGGTACTGGACTATATATTCATTAAACAACAAGGACGTGCTTGCGGATTCCGGAACGGCATCCGTGGAGCTGAAGGCCAATGTCGCTTCATATTTCCTGGGTCTTCTTCTGTTAATAGCATGGCTGTTTTCAGGGCAGACATTCTTTTTACTGCCACTACCCCTGGTATGCGGCGTTAACCTCTACATAAACAGAAACCTTATAAAGGCTTTTTATGAGACCAACGGCATATTATTTGCCGTATCCGCGGCTATATACTACACGATGATCTATCCGCTTGCGGTAGGCGCTGGCGCTTTCATCGGCATAGCACAATATTTCCTGAAAAGGGGGGCATGAATGTCCTATTCGCCGTTATCACACGTAAGCGATATACTCTGGAAGAGAAGGCCCATCCACCTGACCTTCTTCCTGACGAAGAGGTGCAACTCAAAGTGCCCGTTCTGCTTTTATCTCAAGAGCACCGATGACCAGGCGGAATCAAATGAGCTGACACTTGATGAGATCGGCAGGATATCCTCATCCATGGGCAAACTGCTCTGGCTCGCCTTTTCCGGGGGGGAGATACACCTAAGAAAAGACCTCTTCGAGATAAGCAAAGTCTTCTACGACAACAACAGGCCTTCCATAATGCTCTTTCCCACCAATGGCATGCTTCCCGAACTGATCAGCGAGAGGATGGAGCGGATACTTCAATACTGCGAAAAAAGCGTTGTTGCCGTGAAGCTCTCACTCGACGGACTGAACGGGGCGCATGACAGGGTCCGCAATACCCCGGGCAGTTTCGAAAATACCATCAGGACCTATCATAGGCTCGAAGGCCTGCTTGAGAAATATCCCAATTTCGAACTCGGCATCAATACGGTCTTCTGTTCGGAGAACCAGGATGACATGGACGGTATCATAGACTTTGTAAGCGGCCTGGAAAACATAAAGACCCATACAATCTCCCTTGTGAGGGGCAACCTCTCGGATACAAGTTACAAAAACGTCTATCTCGAAAAATACTATCATGCCATAGACCGGCTGGAGAAGAACCAGAAAGACAGAACAGCCAGGGTCTACCGTTTCAAGGGGGCCAAAATAAAGGCCGCGCAGGACATTGTGCAGCGCCGACTTATCCACCAAACCAGAATGGAGAACAAGTGGCTGATCCCCTGCTACGCCGGCAGGCTGAACCTGGTCCTGACCGAAAACGGCGATGTCTTCCCATGCGAGATTCTGACGAAGAGTTTCGGCAATGTGAGGGATTACGGCCTGGACATGGCCAGGGTCGCCCGAACGGACAAGGCACTAAAGATCATAAATGATATCCGCAGCAACAAATGCTTCTGCACTCACGAATGCAATTTCATGATTAATATCCTCTTCAACCCGATGATGTACCCCGCTCTACTGAAGGAATACCGCCAGATCTGACCCTGAAATGTCTCTGGGACCGGAATGATAATTTCCTTACTGGGGCCGGAGATAGAACCCCTTTCAGAAGTTGAAAGGACCTTTCGGGCCAGAAACTAAAATGACAAATCCACGATGTTTCTATTATAATAATCCCAGTTTAAATTTATAAGTTTCCGGTATCAGGATTAAATAATATGGCTTCCAGGAAAAAAGAAAAAAGAATAAGGCCCGGATGGGATGAATACTTTATTAATATAGCAAAGGCTGTATCCGCGCGTGCCACATGCCTCAGACGGAGGTACGGGGCCGTGATTACAAAAGATAAAATAATCATCAGCACCGGCTATAACGGAGCTCCCACCGGAATGAAGGACTGTATCGAGACCGGCAAGTGCACGAGAAAAGAACTGGAGATCCCGCACGGCGAGCGCTATGAACTCTGCCATAGTGTGCATGCCGAGGCGAACGCGATTATAAGGGCCTCCGCGGATGAACTTAATGGCGCGACTATTTATATATCAGGAGAGGAAGACGGCCAGGGGGAGTGCCTGTCCGAAGCCTGCATGATGTGCAAAAGAATGATACTTAATGCAAAAATAGTACGGGTTGTCTATTCTGACGGAAGCGGCAAATATCACGTCATAGCACCCAGCCAATGGCTTAAAAAACGGGTCTGACTTATCTTAAAATACCGATTACAACGAAAAGGAAATACATGAAGACGATAATTGTCACGGGATGCGCGGGGTTTATAGGCGGGAAGGTTTCAGAACAGCTTCTAAAAAACAACGACAGGGTCATCGGCATTGACAACATGAACGATTACTATGATCCTGCATTAAAGGAATGGCGTCTTCAGTCTTTAAAGAAATACGATGGGTTCTCTTTTGTAAAAGCCGACATCTCCGACTTCCCCGCGACCAGGAAACTATTTGCCGGCAAAAAAATCGATGCCGTCATAAACCTTGCCGCGCGGGCCGGCGTCAGGGCCTCGGTTTCAGACCCATGGATTTACCTTGATACCAATGTAAAAGGCACTCTGAACCTCCTGGAATGCTGCAAGGAATTCAATACTAAAAAATTCGTCCTTGCTTCCACATCCAGCCTGTACGGTTTCAACAAAATGCCGTTTCTGGAGGACAGCCCCACCGACTCTCCGCTTGCGCCCTATTCAGCAACCAAAAAAAGCGCGGAAGCGCTCTGTTACAGCTACCATTACCTGTATGGAATCGATATAACCATCCCCAGGTATTTTACTGTCTACGGCCCCGCAGGCAGGCCGGATATGAGCATATTCATATTCATCAAAAATATAGATAACGGTACCCCCGTCCCTGTATTCGGCGACGGGAAACAGCAGAGGGATTTTTCGTATATAGACGATATCGCGGACGGCACGATACGGTGCCTGAGGGATGTCGGATATGAAATATTCAACTTCGGCAACGACAAGCCGGTCGAGCTAATGTATGTAATAAATATGATAGAAAAGGAACTGGGCAAAAAAGCCTTTATAGAATTTTCTCCCCGGCATCCGGCGGACGTTGTTGCAACCTGGGCCAATATCAACAAATCACGGACAAAGCTCGGATGGGAGCCGAAGACCTCCATCGAGGAAGGCATCAAAAATACAGTCGCGTGGTACATGGAAAACAGGGATTTTCTTAACAGTCTCAGGAGTCCGTAATACCACACCATCTCCGGAGCAGAAACTTTGCTCCAGCCTTGTCAAGGGGTTCATTGCTGTTTCCGCAGTGCGGGTCCTGCACACACGAAGGACAGCCGTAAACACATGAGCACTCCTCGATAATCTTCCGGGTCATATTCAGCCATTCACCAGCAATCTCGATCGCCCGTTTCGAGAGACCGACTCCTCCCTCGTGGCCGTCATAGATGAAGATGGCCGGCATACCGAAATCAGGAAAACATGTATGGCTGAGCCCCCCGATATCTCCCCTGTCACATAACGCGAAGAGGGGCATGCAGGCGATCAACACATGTTCAACGGCATGAAGCGCCCCCGCGAGGTCGAAGCCCCCCGCCACTATCTCCGCTTGAGTGGCGCTGTCAACAACTGTCCAGAGGCCTTCGGTCTCAAATATATACTCCGGAAGCTGGAGGGTATGGCCCGATATCTTTTTCCTGTCATATACCCGCTTCTTTTCATAACCGGTTATCCGCCGGGTTATCCGGAGAAAACCCCATCTGAAGATCAGGCTGTTGAATTCCAGCATCGCTTTTTCCTCGATTATTTCGGTTGTCTCACTGCTCAACGCCTGAGTATAATACGTGGATTTCGCCGGCCTGCATACAGCCTTCTTTTTTTCGGTATCAAGTTCCAGCACCTCATACTGTCTTCCCCTGTGGAGATATATAGCGCCCGGGAACGCCTCCCGGTAAACCCGTCCGCCGTTTAATTCTCCGACCGCCCTGCCCGACTCACTCACAAGCATAAAACGGTCTCCGATCGCCCTTATGCCGACCTCCCTCTGAGGCATTCTATCACGCGAAAACCAGACATCGCCTTTTTTGCCGGGATATAAGGCATTTTCAGCCGCAAGTTCAGTGATAAGGGGCGACAGCTTGTCCATATCATAGACTCTGTCGTCACGTCCCAGGTAAAGTTCAGACGCAGCACAGACGATATGCTTTTTGAGTATATTTTTATTGTCGGGGTCGATTACAGCGGCCTCATGGCTCTTATCGAAAAACTCATCCGGATGTTTTATAAAAAAATGGTCCAGCGCGTCCTGAATCGCCACAAGAACGACTATGGATTCACGGTCCTGCCTGCCGACGCGGCCCGCCCTCTGCCATGTGCTCGATACAGAACCCGGATAACCGCAGAGGATACAGCAATCAAGTCCTCCGATGTCCACACCCAGCTCCAGAGCGCTTGTTGATATAACACCCATCAGCTCTCCGCTGAAGAGTCTTTCTTCTATCTCACGTCTTTCCCCGGGCAGAAACCCGGCCCTGTAAGGGCTTATCTTATCCGCAAGTTCAGGGGCATAGTCCAATGTCCAGGAGTATATCAGCTCCGTGATCTTTCTCGTCTTGGTGAAGACTATCGTCCGGATTCCAGCCCTTATACATTTAACAAAGAGTCTTGTGGCAACGCCGTAAGGGCTTTCGATCGGGTTGACAAAGAAAAAATTCTTGCCGGCGGACGGCGCCCCGCTTTCCCGGATTACACTAAAAGGCCGTCCTGCGAGATTCTCTGCAAGCAGCTCTGGATTCGCTATGGTTGCCGATAAGGCTATGAACCGGGGACTCGAACCATAAAAATCGCAGATACGGCGCAGCCTCCTGAGCACCTGCGCGACATTTGATCCGAACACACCCCTGTAAGTATGAATTTCGTCTATCACAACGTATCTCAGGTGCCTGAAGAAATCCGCCCATTTCCTGTGAAACGGGATTATCGCGAGATGCAGCATATCAGGGTTTGTAAATATTACGTTCGGGGGAGATTCCCGGATATCTTTCCTCTTCTGCGCCGCTGTGTCGCCGTCGTACACCTCTCCCGCGTTATCAATACCAAGCGCATCGGAAAGCTCTTTCAGGTTTCTGAGCTGGTCCTGTTCAAGACCCTTCAGCGGGAATATAAAGAGTGACGCGGAATGCGCGTCATCCATGATCGATTCGAGCACGGGGATATTGTAGGCAAGACTCTTGCCGCTCGCGGTCGGCGTCATCAGCACAACATTTTCGCCCTGTCTGATCAATTCGATCGCCTTCACCTGGTGGCTGTAAAAATCGTTTATACCTTTCTCTTCCAGTACCGCCCGGATCCTTTCATCGAGGTCGAGCTTCATATGCCGGGGCTCTACAGGGCGGATATATCTTTCGCCCGACACCTGGAGTTTAAACTCCCTGTCTTTTTCTAGTAATTCTATGAATTTCCGTATATCCATAATCAAATAATAATCCGGGGGATAAAATAACCGTCTGGCTGCATTCCGGGAAAAAGCAACGGGGTCGCACTTTGACAGGCTGTCAGGGATTGACCGTCTCTTTGCCTGTTTTTAAACATGTCACTGCCAAAAACTGACAATGTTAAAGATAATGGAATAAGGGGGTTATAGTCAAGGCTTGCGGTGATTGCCTCTGCTTTTGGAAAGCGATAGGATTTACAGGTTGGAGCGACTCCTGGCCGTTATCTCAAGGTTGCTGACTTCACCCCAAAAAAATGTGGGGCTTATATACCCCTCCCAGAGATGGATTTATGCCCTAATTACATCAAAGATGAACTCTCCGGTGTCTGTGCCTGCATCCAACATGCACACTGCCGCCTGTCCCATTGGGTGTACCTATTGTATCGCCCAATTCGTTGGCAAGAGTATTAACATCAAGACCTAATGGGCTCTGCCCGACGTTATTCAGCACATCAAAATAGATTATCAACACATGGAGGTCACGGCTTGGTCCAGTGCCGGTTATGTCAAACCCGTTCACTGTAATTGTGCCGTTTGTATTATCCAGATTAACAGCCGCTATAAACCCATCTATTCCTGCCTCTACCCCATTTGTGCCTTTTGTGGTGTCCACATTAATTAGAGCAGGGTCAAAAGTTGTGGTAAATTGATATGCTCCGAGTTTGTCGAAACCAGTGTCAGCATGCACCTCAAGTATAAACGAATTATTCACATTTACTGAAATGGATGACGGTTGTATCCACACATCTCCAGCAGCCGCATAAACATTTAAAGGAGACATAAGAATTAAAACTCCAACTATAAATGTTAAGTTTTTACCCCACTTGCAGACCATTTTATTGCCCCCTTCTTATAATTCGTCACTGACCACAGTAGGATAGCCCATTCTGTGGCTAAACAGTTATTATCTTCTATCTCCCACACCAGGTATCCACTGTAAACCCTGCAGAGTACCTTGCTATTAAAAGGGCATCTACTATGTCAATAATGTCATCGCAATTTACATCCGCTACCTCTGGAATGAAATTATCTTCCGACAGCCCCGCCGCATACCTCGCCACAAGCAGGGCATCAACTATGTGTATATCTCCATTGCCATCCACATCACCAATTACATATTCAACTGTTACTGCCACATTGTCAAAATCAGAGTCCTGCCCATCGGTTACCATAAGCTCTAATACATATGTCCCTATTACATCAGGGATAAAGGACGGAGACACAGTAACACCGCCAGAAAGGTCGCCGTTTGTAATGCTGCTTTCAGTAGGCACTGTCACAAAACTCCACAAATAAGATAATGGCTGAGGTCCGTTATCAGGATCATTGCTTATAGATCCATCAAGCACAGCAGTCACACCGAAAGAAATAGTAATATCGTCTCCTGCATTGGCATTAGGCGGTACATTCTCTGTAATAGCCATAATTTGCATTGTATCCTCGGACGTAAGCTCTCCATCACTTACTACTACTCTGACTACATATGTACCATCCACCTCGGGAGTGAAGCCCGCATTTACCTGCTCCTTATTAGTAATATCGTTGTCAGTTAACCCGCTTGCTTGAGGAAGCTCATCAAAACTCCACAAAAAAGATAATGGCTGAGGTCCATTATCAGTATCATTGCTTGCAGAGCCATCAAGAGATACCAAACTTCCGGTTAATACATTCTGGTCAGGTCCCGCATCAGCATTTGGCGCTACATTAGCTGTAGTGGCAAAGATAGAAACAGTATCTGAATCCTGCAATTCTCCATCACTCACCGTTAGCTCAAGCACATACGTGCCATCAACATCTGGAGTAAATATTGGCTTGGCGCCTGTGACATCAGAGAGGGATGCGTCGGTAATACTACTTCCAGGAGGAATACCTATAACCGTCCATAGGAATGTGATAGTTTCTCCTTCTGGGTCATAGCTCCCGCTTCCATCAAGAGTTACAATCTCTCCAGTAAAAACATTTTGATCAGGGCCTGCATTGGCAACTGGTGGTTCATTTACTCTGATATAGTTCTCTTTTGTCAGTGTATCAGAACTACCATCCACATCTGTCACTGTCAGGCTCACAGTGTAAGTGCCTGCTGTGTCATATATGTATGTCGGATTCTGAACCGTCGAATCAATCACTCCATCATCATCAAAATCCCACCCATAGCTTAAAGGTTGATCATACACTGTAGAGCTGTCAGTGAAAGTGACGGTAAGCGGTGCTGCGCCACTCGTTGGACTACCGGTGAACCCAGCCGTCGGTGAGCTGTCACTCGCCACTATCACTGTTGATGCCGTATCTGTAGAACCATCACTGTCGGTCACTGTAAGTGCAACTGTATAGCTTCCATCCTGACTGAATGTATGGGATACTGTTACACCTGAGTCTGTATTGCTATCTCCAAAATCCCATGCATAGCTTAATGGCACATCATAACCACTTGACCCAGAGGCATCAAAGTTTACGGTCAGAGGCTCTACACCCGATAATGGATCAGTAGTAAAGGAGGCTACAGGTGAGATGTCAGAAATGGTGGCTGTTGTGGTTGCCTCATCTGTTGCACTGAGATTGTCTGTAACCCTAAGCTTTATGGTGTATGTGCCCTGTTGGGCATAAGTATGGCTATGGGTTGGTAATGGAGAACTATAATCATATGTCCCATCATTATCTATATCCCATTCATAAAGCTCTATACTTCCATCTTAATCGTTTGAGCCTGAACCGTCAAGGGTTACTACCTGCCCTTCAATGCCTGTATATGGGCCGTTGGGGTCGGAGGTAGGCAGGTTGTTCGTCCCTGTCCCACTTAACGGTACATTTAATGTCAAAGTATCAGGGTCATTGGATGGCATACTCAGATTGGCACTCTTAAACCCACCTGACATGGGTGAGAAGACCACATCCACAGTGCAGTCTCCTGATGATGGGGCTATCGTTTGCCCTGAGCAACTGTCATTCTCCATTACAAACTCAGACACATCTGGGCCTGTTATAGAAACTGCCCCTATCACAAGGTCTGCATTGCCATCATTTGAAACCGTGAATGTCTGTATACCAGATGTGCTTCCCACATTTACACCGCCAAAGTCATATGATACGGGTAATACAGAAATGTCAGGAGGAGATAGTGTCAGTGAAATCCTATTGCCAGCTGCATCATAAGTATATTTCTCGGTATTCCCATTTCCATAATCTACGTTCGTAATGCGGTTAAGAGAGTCGTAAGTGTAGGTCACTGTGGCGGCATAAGATTGTCCCGATATGACCGCAGTCAGAAGAAAAATAATTGAAATAATCAAGATATTTTTATATTTCATAACAGGCCTTTTCCCCTCGCAACCTACAACCTGAAAAAATTGCCTTAAAGTCTTTAGCGATAGTAACAATCCAAATCATAATTACATTTCCTAAGTTTAAAGGTACTTCCTCCAAAAGTTTGAGGCTCTTCACCTTTCTTTATATTTCTTATATCTTCTGCTATCGGCAGCCAATTTTCTGTTATCTAAACAGTAGCTTTCGATGTTCCATAAGGACTCCATGGTAAAAACAAATCAAAGAAAGAACCAATCTTGTCAACAATTTTTTTAATTAATGAAGTTTTTTCTGCTTTAGCAACAATTATTATAGATGTAATTTCTCCACCCTCAAGCAAAGGATTATTACGCAAATCTGAAGAACTCGACAAATTCTGAACAGTGCTCCCCTCCAGCGCACTAAATCCAGATATATCAATCAAAATCACAGGATTATTCAATGCATATACATACCTATTCAGACTCTGACTATCCCCATCCTTCCCTGTCACAGTGTCTTTGGTGATAAATCTACCAATTTCAGGTGCATAGTATCTTGCCCTGATGTAATTAAGTCCGTTTCCTTCCTCAATCACTCCGTATCTACCGACATACTTGAATGGATTCTCTGTTGTACCCTGACTGTTAACAATATTACCAAATGTGCCATAGGCGTATTTATCAGTTAAATTTTCTGAAGAATCACTCAAGGCAACAGTGCTTCCTCTGGAATCGTAGTGGTAGTAATAATCTGTGCCGTCAGGCAAGACATTTGAAATAAGTCCGAGCCCATACACATAATAAGATGTTATTGTTCCGACATTGTCTGTCTCAGCAAGAACATCAGAGAGGCTTCCATTTATATCAAGAACATATTTTGTAGTCGTGCTGCCTTCTGTTTTTGAAAGCCTGTTCCCGAATCCATCATAGTCATACTGTGTAGTTACACCGCCAATACTACTTTCTATGAGCCCGTCCTCGTCATCGTATACAAAAGCATCACTCCCCTTTGATGTAAGATTGCCATTGGGATCATAGATATATGTTGTGCCGCCAGCATTTGTAAGTCTGTTTTCAGCATCATAGGTATAAGTATTATGCTGGCTTGTAAGCATCGGGGGTAGCGGTTCATCCTTCACCACACTGGAATGATTCCCGATTTCATCGAGCGTGAATTTATAGCTTGATATGACCGTAGAATCTGACTTTTTATTAGATAACCCTGTTAATCGCCCTGCATCATCGTAAGTGTAAGTTGTAGCTGTATTATTTGGGTTTAATGTGCCTACAAGATTACCTGCGGCATCATACGCATATGCAGTTGTATTTGTAAACCAGTCTGATACAGATGTTAGCCTGTTAAGTTCATCATAAACATAATTTACGACCTTGCTGTCAGGATAAGTCAATGATATCCTGTTACTGTTGGCGTCATATCCATAGCCGATTGTCTTTCCAAACGGGTCAATATGTGAAACCATCCTGTTTAATGCATCATATGTGTATGTTGAGATTCCGAGACTGTCAACCATCTGTATTCTGTTTCCATTGGCGTCATAGGAGAATGTAACTGTTGAGGCATCAGAGTATGTGATTGCTATGAATCTGTCATTGGCATCATAGGTGTAGCTTATTGTATTGCCATTTGCATCTGTCAGGCTTATCCTGTTGCCAACTGCATCATAGACATATTGGCAAGTGTTTCCAAGAGGTTCGACTTTCTGAACAAGCCTGTTTAAGGCATCATAGGTATATGAGGTTGTATTTCCATTCGGTTCTGTCATTGTAATACGATTGCCGTTTTCATCATATGTATAAGTGACTATGCCTCTATCAGCGTCTGTGACCTGTATGAGTCTGCCCAAAACATCATAGTCGAAATCTGTGGTCTGTCCTTTGGCATCGGTCGTAGATGTGATTTTACCGATAGCATCATAGGCGTTTGTTGTTATATTGCCAAGAGGATCAGATATCGAGATAAGCCTGTTTAAGGAATCGTATGTATACGTCGTGGTCTGCCCCAAAGGATTTGTCCCTGTGAGTTTATTGCCATTTACATCATAGGTATAGGTTGTTACATTGCCCAAAGCATCGGTTGTGGAAACAATGTTTCCAGCCCAATCATAGCTATAGTTTGTTATATTGCCGTTTTTGTCCGTTGTGGATATTCGTCTGTCTAACCCGTCATAGGAATAGCTGACAATGCCGCCAAGAGTGTCTGTAACGGTTGTCAGCAGGTCTTTTACATCATAGGAAAAATTCGCTGTATTCCCCAGAGGATCGGTGATTGAAAGTTTGTTATTGTTGGCATCGTATGTATATGATCTTACATTCCCTAATGGGTCTGTTACTGAGAGAAGATTGTCATTATCGTCATAATTATAGGTTGTTGTCCTTCCGAGGGCATCTGTGACTGTAAGCCTTCTTCCGGCACCATCGTATGTATAGGCAGTTGTATTTCCAAGGACATCTGTCACCGATAGTAGATTACCCTCTGAATCGAATGTGTTTGTTGTAACTCCACTCCTGGCATCCGTTATTGTAAGGGGCCGTCCATTCGGATCATAAGTAATCGTTGTAAAATATCCTAATGGAACAGTCGTTTTTGTAAGATTGCCATTTGCATCATACCCAAATGTCGTGATATTCCCGAGTGCATCGGTTCTTGTAAGAGGATTATTGTTTGAATCATAGGTGATGGTGGTGACATTACTGAGAGCATCGGTCTTAGTCAGAACATTTCCACTTGAATCATAGGTGTAATTTGTCTCATTACCATTTTTATCTGTTACCTTAATCCTGTTTCCCGCGGAATCATATTCGTAATATGCAGAGTTGCCTGAATCATCCGTTTCCTGAATAAGCCTTAACAATTCATCATGATAATGAATAGTCGTATATCCAAGCTGATCAACCAGGGTTGTCTTTTTGTTCACCTCGTCATATGTATAGGTAGTCACTCCTCCTTTGGCATCGCTCTGGGAGGTTACAACTCTCTTTAGCGCATCATAGACATTGGTGACGACTGTGTTTCCCCTCGGATCAACCACAGTCAAAAGCTGGTGATTGATGTCATATGTGTAGGCAGTGGTGTTTCCATTCATATCTATAGCGGCAACAAGATCTCCATTTGTATCGTAGCTGAACTGGAGAGTCCTTCCTATGGGGTCTGTAATGAGGGTTATCCTGTTGTCTGCATCATATGTAAAGTCAATGTTCCTGTCCACCGTATCTGTAATTTGTGTAAGATTACTGCCTGTATAGGTAAGACTTATTGTATTGCCGTTTTTGTCAACAATACTTGAAAGAATCCCTGATGTATCAAAGTTGTATTCTGTTAGATCCTTTTTCCTGAGTGTATATGTCCCGTCACCATTGGATATCAGGGTGTCAAACACTCCATATTGAGGTGAAAATCCACCTAAACCGTCAGGGGTCCATGTTTCTGTCTTCCCATCACCCCATCGGATGGTAACGGTAGAATCAACAGTTACTGTCAATGTAATGTTATAACTATATGTCCATCCAAAACCCAGAGGACCATCTGTTTCATCTTGAGAATTGTAATTCCTTTCAAAAACAAATGGCTGACCCCTACCGGGTATTTCTAAATCCTTCTTCTGATAGATATAATTTCCTGTAGCTGTATTAACAGGGTCTGGTCCGTAACCTGAATTGGTATCACCACCATAAACAGTCTCTGGTTTTGTAAGGGAAATGTCCCATGTAGTATCTCCACAGATACTAACACCCTGATAGTATGGAAAGTAGCTGACGGTAGAAACGCTGATTGTATATGAGCCGGTAGTAATAATAGGAAAGGCATAATAGCCTGAGGCATCTGTTACAGCGGTTAAACCATTGCTTAAGTACACTGTTACACTTTGCAACTCGCTATTTGTTAAGGTATCCCGGACATATCCTGATAAAATACCATCAGTACATGTGTCGGATTTGGGCGTCAGATAAATATCACGAGTTTTCGAAACTGTAAGGTCGATATTGGTTGTATAATCAAAATAATCTGTCTTAGATGCAACTATTGTATAAATACCACCCGCAATCTTTTTAATAATATAGTGGCCATTGCTATCTGTAGTGGATGAGTAAGGGGCAAGATCGACAGATGCACCGGAAATGGGAGAATTGGTATTTGCTTCATATACATTGCCGGATAGTTCATTATTCGGATCATAGCCAAGCCATGGTTCATAATCAACATAATCGCTGACCCTATCACCTGTCCCGTTCGGGTTATACCAGCCTCCTGTAGCTCTATCATCTGATGGGTCATATGGACCACTGGAAGCACCCCAGTAATTATTTTCAGCAGTAACTATTACTGAAACATCTCCATTATAAAGCCCATAATTGCCGTTGCCACTAAACATATTCCCTGTTATTATCGGATTTGATCCGTTTGTACACTTAATACCATCCACCGTATTACCCTGAATTATACTGTCTCTGATCTCCGGACTCCCATTGCTTACATATATCCCTTGTCCAGTATTGTTCAGTATGTTGCTTGCCACTATCTGCGGTGATGCTCCATTTACATATATCCCCAGCTGGTTCTCTGA
>JAJRYC010000058.1 GCA_024275975.1 Nitrospirota bacterium
CCTTGAACCTTGAACCTTGAACCTTGAACCTTGAACCTTGAACCTTGAACCTTGAACCTTGAACCTTGAACCTTGAACCTTGAACCTTGAACCTTGAACCTTGAACCTTGAACCTTGAACCTTGAACCTTGAACCTTGAACATCTTTTAAGGCGCGTTATCCTTTTACAACTCCCAGGGGTCTAAGGCGTGCGACTTTCTTCGATATGCCTGCTTTATGCACTACATCCACCACATTTGAGACATCCTTGTATGCCTCGCTCATCTCTTCCGCGAGTGTCCCTCTGCCTGCGGACCGGACTATTATGCCTTTATCCTCCATTTCTCTCCAGATTGCGCGGCCCTTGGCCCTCTTAATCGCCTGGTGTCTTGACATGAGTCGCCCTGCCCCGTGACAGGTGGAACCGAATGTCTCCATCATGGCCGTTTCAGTCCCGAGCAGCACAAAAGAAGCCCTTCCCATGTCTCCGGGAATCAGGACAGGCTGACCTAAATGCCTGTATATCCCTGGAAGCTCCGGATGGCCGGGGGGGAATGCCCTGGTGGCGCCCTTTCTGTGGACTATCAGCTTCCGCTTTTTTCCGTCTACAACATGGTCTTCGACCTTTGCGATATTATGCGCAACGTCGTATATCAGGCTCATCCCGAGAGAGCGCGGCGTGGCCCTGAAGACCTTCATGAACGCCTCTCTTGTCCAGTGCATTATGCATTGCCTGTTCGCCCACGCGTAATTCGCCGCAGCCCGCATCGCGGAGAGATAATCCTGTGCCTCTTGACTGCTGAACGGGGCGCAGGCGAGTTCCCTGTCGTACAGCGGTATCTTATATTTATCGGCGGCCCGTTCCATCACTTCCAGAAAGTCCGTGCATACCTGATGTCCGAAACCCCGGGAACCTGTATGTATCATTACAGTCACATGGTCCATAATCAATCCGAGAGTGTTCGCCGCCTTTTCATCGTAAATCTCATCAACATATTGTATTTCAAGGAAGTGATTGCCCGAGCCGAGCGTGCCCTGCTGCGCCCTGCCCCGTTCATAGGCCTTTTTGCTTATAATGGAAGGGTCGGCGCCTTCAATCCTGCCTCCGGATTCTATCTTCTCGATGTCCGACGCGCTGCCAAGGCCGTTTTCGACCGCCCACTGCGCGCCTTTTATCATGATCTTTTTTTCATCATCAGGCCCGAGACGTATCCTGCCTTTTGACCCCACTCCCGAGGGGATTTCATTATAGAGAAGGTCGACGATCTCCTTAATCCTCAAGAGAACTTCATCTCTCCTGAGGTTACTTCTGAGCAGCCTTACGCCGCAGTTGATGTCATAGCCGACGCCTCCGGGTGAAATAATCCCTTCCTTTATATCAAATGCCGCCACTCCTCCTATGGGGAATCCATATCCGGCGTGAATATCCGGCATTGCCGCGGATTGTTTTATTATCCCCGGCAGGGTCGCAACGTTCGCGACCTGGTCTATGGAGCGGGCATCAAGCTCCTGCTCAAGTATGCTGTCTACATATATAATTCCAGGAACGCGCATACCCTGTTTATAATCCACAGGTACTTCCATCCTGGTCTCATCAATCCTCCTGAGTTTATCGATTGACATGCTTCACCTCCTTCTAAATAAGCCGGCAGACAGCTTTTCAGATATCGAAGATAACATCTGCCTCCCATATTCCGTTGATTTTCTCTATCCTGAGTCTGTGATAGGTGGCAGCCTTCAGCAATAAATTAGCTTCATGCCTCTCCGGATCAAAGACCCCGCCGGATAAAAGAGCCTTGAGAGAACAGTCCTCCATGCCTGTAATCCGGCAGGCCGCGTTCAGAAGTGGGGAGTCCAGGGCGGGCGTGGTTTCGGTGATTACGATCTCTTTCCCTATAAACCCTGACGTGTCAAAGAGAAATATGAGTTCATTGAGCCAAGCCACCAGAAGCCCGTCTATTGAATGGCCCATTACAGAGACTTCAATGCTCTTTTCCGCTTTTATACTTACCGGATCGGTTATAAGGCTGTACATCCCAGCGGCGGCATTGACAAAGACTTCGGGCAGGTCTTTTCCGAATACCCTGATGCCCGCGTCTGCGGATATATCAAGTATTTCAAACCGCTTCATATCCTAAGCATACCAGCTTGCAGGCAAAATAAGAATATATATTATTCGAAGAGCGCCTTCACAAAATCGGCCGGAATAAAGTCCTGGAGATCATCAATCCCTTCACCAACCCCGATCAGTTTTACCGGAATGCCAAGCTCTCTTTTAATCGCGAAGACGATTCCTCCCTTGGCCGTCCCGTCAAGTTTTGTCAGTGCGATGCCGGTTACTCCCACGACTTCATTAAACATCTCGGCCTGCCTGAGGGCATTCTGTCCGTTTATGGCGTCAACCACAAGCAGAACTTCATGAGGAGCGCCGGGCATCGCCTTCCCGCATACCCTTTTAATCTTCTTCAGCTCTTCCATCAGGGGACTTTTGGTATGTAACCGGCCGGCGGTATCTATGATCACAACATCGATCCCCCGGGACTTCGCGGCCTCAATAGCGTCAAAGACGACTGCGGAAGGGTCCGACCCGCTCTGATGCTTAACCAGTTGCGAATCCGTTTTTTCGGCCCAGATTTCGAGTTGCTCTATGGCGGCAGCCCGGAATGTATCGGCGGCAGCCAGCAATACTGAATGACCCTGGTCCCTGAGCGAATACGCCAGTTTCCCTATCGTGGTTGTCTTGCCGACACCATTGACGCCTACCGTCAGTATTACAAAGGGCGTTTCACCGTAGACAACAAGTTTATGAGGCGAGCCGAGTATGGATGACATCTCCTTTTTGAGGACTTCCTTGACCGAGCCCGCCTCCCTGACTTCACCTTTTCCGGCTTTTTCCTTCAGATGCTCCACTATCTCCGATGCGCTTCTCGCGCCGATGTCTGATAGGATGAGCGTCTCTTCAAGTTCTTCAAGTGTCTGCCCGTCAACAGCGCGGCCTGTGAATATCGCCTCGACTTTTTCCGTAAAACCATGTTTTGTCCTGCTTAATCCCTTTTTAAGCTTGTCAAAAAATCCCATTTATTCACCTTTTTAAGTTTTATATTATAAATTTTTCCATTGAAAAAAAGATTCCGTCTGCATGAATTTTAAATTTTTATGATTATATTTATCAACATGTATAATATATTAATGAAAAATTTTTACCGGTTTATTATCCCCCGCCTGAACGCCGATGAAATCAGAAAAAACTTCAGCCATTATCTTTTCCTTGTAAGAAAAGGGGTTGCAGGTTTTATAGTCTTCGGAGGCCAAATCGAGGAACTCAGAGAATACATTAAGAAACTCCAGGAAGAGGCCGAACTCCCACTGGTGATCGCCTCGGACCTTGAGCAGGGACTCGGGCAGCAGGTAAAAGGCGGCACGCTGTTTCCACCCGCAATGGCACTGGCGTCCGCAATCAGGAAAAGTCCGGAGTTCAACGTTCAAGGCTCAAGCCCCGGGCTTCTTGGGGACGTGTTTAAGGCTTTTGCGCTCGAGGCCGGGTATGCCGGAATTAATACAATTCTGGCGCCCGTGCTTGATATCAATACTAATCGCCGGAATCCGATAATATCTGTCAGGGCGTTTGGAGAAGAGAGCGATACGGTCTCTTTCTTTGGGTGCGAGATGATCAGAACGATTCAAACCCATGAGATAGCGGCATGTGGAAAACATTTCCCCGGACATGGGGACACGGAGACGGATTCCCATATTATGCTCCCAACGATAAAAAGAGATCTGGACCACCTGAGAAAAAATGAACTACAGCCTTTTAAAAGAGCGATAGAAGCGGGGGTACGCATGATCATGCTGGGTCACTTGAGTGTGCCCGCGATCGACCCTTCCGGAATTCCCGTCTCTCTTTCTGAAAAGGCCGTGAAGATCCTCAGGGAGGAGATGGGATATAAAGGTCTGCTGATAACGGATGCCCTGAATATGGGGGGGCTGGGGGGATATTCAGAGGAGGAGGCCGCTTTTACGGCCCTTAATGCCGGCGTTGACATAATACTTCATCCTACAGATCCGGAAAAGACCGCCTCATATCTCAAAGGGAAAAATGTCTTCTTTGATGCAGACCGGTTAGAGCGGTTCCGCAAGGGGCTTATCAGTATGCCGACGCCCGACCGTCCTGATTTTGACGGGCATGGCCGACTATCGAGTAAACTGGCGGGGGAGGCGATAAGGACGTCAGGTCATTTCAGAATCACGGGCAGACCGTTTCTTATTATCCTTAACGATGATGAGAATGACCCTTCCCGTAACCCGGTCTCCAGGGGTGAAATGCCGGAAGAAAGGAATGACGATCTGTTTCCGCCTGAAAAAGGCCGCGCCTTTGCTGAAAGACTCAAGGAATATCTGCCTGGCCTGGAATCGCGGTTTGTAAGCCACGGGTCCGGGAGCCGGGAAATAACTCTTCCGGACGAAGCATGCGTAATTGTCGCCATATTCTGCGAGACAAAGGCATGGAAAGGTGGGGCGAGCGGATGGCTCCATGACAAAATAGCTTCACTCGAAAACAGCGCTGATCTGTTCATCTCATTCGGGAGCCCATATCTCCTGGATGACGTCCCTCGCCGTCCGGCGGTCGCCAGACGTAAAAGCGTAGCGAAGATATTCGCGTACTGGGATGCCGTACCCGCACAGGAAGCGGCAGCCGGATTAATTGCGGGAGGATTCTCCTAGCGCCCTTCCACGTTTCCGTTGTCCATGGCGCTGTTTATGCAATATTTCGATTAATTATTGTATAATTATTCAGGACTGCACTAAACTATTTAGTGTGAGAATCAGGGAAAAGCAGCTAAACTCACACCCTGAATATGATTCAGGGGGTTTTTTTTGTTATTAGCGCTGGAAGCGGCGCACGGCATTAAAAATTATAATCGGAAGGAAAAGGTTGTTTTAACAACTAGAAATAACGGCTGTAATACAAAATAATGTCAAAGCTATATCTTATTCTCGCGTTTCATAATCATCAGCCCGTAGGAAATTTCGACCATGTTCTGGAAGATTCCTACAATAAGTCGTATCTACCGTTTCTGGAGGCCCTGCTCAGACATCCCAATCTCAAGGTGGTACTTCATTATTCAGGCAATCTTTTATCATGGATAGGGAAAAGGCATCCCGAGGCTATCGATATTATAAGAAATCTTGTGTCGAACGGCAGGGTAGAACTACTCTCCGGCGGATTTTATGAGCCGGTCATCCCGGTATTGCCCGAAGAAGACAGACAGCTGCAGATAGAGGAGTTTTCACTGTACATAAAGAAAAATTTCGGCTATACGCCGAAGGGCATGTGGCTTGCCGAAAGGGTCTGGGAGCCGCAGATGCCTAAATGCATCTCAAAGGCGGGCATAGAATACCTGCCCGTGGATGATTACCACTTCAAGATGACCGGTCTCGAGGAAGGGGACCTTCTCGGCTACTATATTACGGAAGACGAGGGTTATAAAATCAGCGTATTTCCGGGCAGTGAAAAACTGAGATATTACATCCCGTTCAGGACTGTTGAGGACACGATCTCTTATTTCAGGGAAATTCATATGAGAGGTGGGAACCCCCTGCTCACTTTCGCCGATGACGGGGAAAAGTTCGGGGTCTGGCCCAATACTTACAAGCATTGCTATGAAGACGGGTGGCTCGATAACTTTCTGGCTGCGCTCGAAGATAATTCCGACTGGATCGAAACCACTACTTTCAGCGAATACAGCTCTAAATTTCAGTCACTGGGCAGGGTATATCTCCCAACTGCCTCCTACAGGGAAATGGGCGAATGGGCGCTTCCGTCCGAGGTTAGCCTCGAATATGAATACGTGCTTGAAGAGCTGGGGAAATTGGTCGGTGAAAAATCAAAACATCTCCTTAGAGGGGGCATATGGCGGTCATTCATGGTGAAATATCCTGAATCAAACCACTTGCACAAAAGGATGTTCATGATACGCCAGAAGGTACAGGAAGCCTGTGTTATAAACAGCCAAAAAGGCCGGGAGGCACAGATCAATGTATGGAAAGGCCAGTGCAATGACGCGTACTGGCATGGTGTCTTCGGAGGCCTTTATCTTCCGCATCTGAGATCGGCACTTTACAGGCACCTGATTAATGCCGAGGCATTAGCCAATGAAATCCTGAAGTAAAAGACGGAAATCAAACGTTTTGATTTTGACTGCGACGGGTTCGATGATATCATAATCAATACAAAAAATATAGCACTTACAGTATCCGAAAAAGGCGGCAGCCTGACGGAACTTTCCTTATACAGGCAATCGGTGAATATATTCGATATACTTTCGAGGAGACCCGAGGCATATCATTCAAAGCTGACAAAGGTGAACAACCAGGATCCGGATGCAACTAAAACCATACACGATCAGTTATCGGTCAAGGAAGAAGGCCTCGCGAACTACCTTATCTATGATGAATACAGGAGGTCATCGCTTCTGGACCGCTTCCTGCCCGTGGAAACAGGGCTTGAAGATGTAAGGGCGTCTAAATATGAAGAGCTCGGGGACTTTATTGATGGAGTTTATTCCATGGATTACTCAAGGGAGGGTGAAAACATCATACTGTCCTTATCAAGAGAAGGCGTCGTACAGGGAAACAGCTTCAAGCTGGAGAAATCATTAGAGATCGGACCGTCCGGAATCAGGGCGGACTATCTGCTGGAAGGGGCTTTTTCCGGACTGTTCGTCATGGAAATGAACATATCCCTGCTCGGGTCCCCATACGCCACGATCACGACCGGCGACCTGACATCACAGATCAGAAGCATGGCCACGCATGAAAAGATAAGGGAATTCAGTATTGAGGACAAGTTTTTAAACCTGATACTGGATTTCAGGTTTGACGAAGCAGTTGATATGTGGCACTATCCCGTTGAAACCATCTCACTCTCCGAACAGGGGGTGGAGAGACTTTACCAGGGAACGGCGTTTCTGTTTGTCACCAATTTAAACCTGCCGGCCCCTGAGACCCAAGAGGGTATGAACAGCAAAAAAAAGCTGGGGTTCAGTCTGAATTTCGAGGAGAACAATAGATGAAGCGTATTGCGTTACTGATAATCCTTTTCTTTACCATGGTCCCTGCCGCCCAGGGAGGGGAAAACCCGATCACAAGGTTTAAGGACGAAACTTTATCATATTTTGGACCCCTGACCGGAACCATCACCGGAGTGGAAGACGACAGGGTGATCATGGAGGCGGAAGAAAAATATCCGGTCAAGCCCGGCATGAGAATGAAGGTTATGAGGGAAGGCGCGGAATTCATACATCCCGTGACAAAGGAGCCTTTGGGTAGGAGCGAATCAACCGTCGGAAAAGTGGAAGTAACCGACGTACTGCCAGACTCTTTTACCGGCATCATCGTCGAAGGCGAGGCGAAAGAAGGCGACAGGATACGGATATCCGGAACAAAAGTGAAGCTGCTCTTCTGCCAGGACAAAAACATGGACTGGCGGCTGGCGGATGAATATTACAGGACACTGAAGGAAACCGGCAGGATGGAGATGATAGACACCAGTCTCGAAACCGGCGATCCGGCTGTAATGCTTGAAGAGGCGAAAAAACTCGGCGCGGAGGCCGCCCTGCTATTGACAGCCGAAAAATCCGGTGACGGGTCGGTTATAAGGGAACAGCTGTTCTGGGTCGCGGACGGTTCAAAGTTTTTTGAAGCCGAAGCAGAGATCGAGGCATCATACTCGAAGGAGCTGAACATCGGCGAAGAGTTTTTTACTCCCAGGGGTAAAGAAGCGATTCTTGTCTACGACCTTCCACTTGGAGCGAAACTCGTATCGACCGGCGACTTTGACGGTGACGGAAAAGAGGAGATCATCCTCGGCACCGGAAGAGATATCAGCATATACACGCCTTCAGTGGACCTGCAATTCCTGTGGGAAGTAAAGGGTTCTCTCAAGGATGACAATATATGGATCGACTCGATAGACCTGAACGGAAACGGTCGTGACGAGCTGGTCGTTACTTCCATGAGACATAACGGGGTGATATCAACGATATACGAGCTTTCAGGTTCGGAATTCAAAAAACTCTGGGAAGGCGGATACTTTCTCCGCGCCATTGGTCCGGTACTTCTAGCGCAATCTTATTCAAACAGCAGGGGATTCGCGGGGGATGTCTTCGCCATGACATGGGACGGAACTTACAGGACAGGCGAAAAGATCGACCTGCCCTCTGGGATTAACATATATGACTTTGCTTTTATCCCCGGCTCCGGAGACGCCCGGCTTATACTGGCCTACGACGAAAGCGGATTTTTAAACCTCTATCAGGATGGTATAAAGACATGGAGGAGCAGCTCGAAGACAGGAGGATTCACCAGTACTTTCAAAATAAAGTCCGAGGTGAGTTACCTGAGTGGGAGTGAGTGGTCGGTAAAAGACAGGCTTGTCCCGATAAACAGGGATATCCTGGCCGTTGAAAGGGTCCCTTTCGTTAAAATGGCGCGGGGGATGGGGTACAAAAGCTCAAAGATCAGATACTACCGGTGGAACGGTCTGTTGATGGCGGAGGGCGTTCTGATAGACGATATAATAGGGTCGGTGCTGGACTACACGGTTTCCGGAAACAGATTAATTGTTCTGACCAGCCCGTTTCTGGGTATAAAGTTTAAAAATATCCTCAAAGGTGAAAATCCTCTTGGAAAAATGCTGTTAATATATTCATTGTGAGGGGAGGTGGATATAGTGATTTTGTCAGGCAGGATACCATCTCATGTGGGTATCATCATGGATGGGAACGGAAGATGGGCTGAGCTGAGAGGACTTCCAAGGATAGAAGGACACAGAAGAGGCACCGAACGTGCAAAAGAGATAGCCGGCGTCGCCATGGAACTGGGAATAAAATGCATAACACTCTATGCCTTTTCAACTGAAAACTGGCAACGGCCCCAGACAGAAGTCTCGATGTTAATGAAGCTTGTCGAGTTCTATCTGAAGAATGAACTCTCGGCACTGATCAAAAAAGGGATTGTGTTCAAGACAATAGGCGAGACATGGCGTCTCCCGAAAAACATACAGACGATTATAAAAGAGACAGAGGAAAAGACCGCCTCCAATGACGGGATGACTCTTGTCGCCGCGCTCAGTTACAGCGGCACAAATGAGATTATCAGGGCGGTAAAGAAGACTATGAATTCCGGAAAAAGGGCGGAAGAGATTACTGAAGACTTCTTTAACGCCCAACTTGATACCGCCGGGCTGACGTCTCCCGACCTCATTATAAGGACCAGTGGAGAAAGACGTCTGAGCAATTTCCTGCTCTGGCAGAGCGCGTATGCCGAACTCTTTTTTACGGACACGTTGTGGCCCGATTTTGACAGGGAAGAGTTTATAACCGCTATTCATGATTTTCAGGGCAGGGAACGCCGCTTCGGTAGTATTTCCGCAAGGTCGAATGCATTTTAAGCGTCTTATTATCTCCATAATATTCGTTCCGGTTTTATATCTGTACATTATGTATCTTCCTCCTGAATATTTTCTGCTTTTACTCACCTTTTTTGCGACGATCGGCCTTGCTGAATTCCACACAATGTGCAAAATTAAGGGGCTGATGAAATATTCGGGTATTTTGTGGGGGGCCGTTCTGATGTTCGTATTTTTTGCGGCGGAGGGGCGCTTTCTGAACATCCTGCTGCTGGCGGTGCTGACTACCACCGGCCTCAGACTTTTTATAAAAAGGGACGCGCGATCTTCCATTTCAGACAGCTCGACTTCGGTCCTTGGTCTGTTATATGTCCCGGGGCTTCTCACCTTCCAGATAAGCCTGATGAAGGCTGAACCGGCATGGATAATTTTGCTTTACGCCTCTGTATGGGCCGCCGACAGTATGGCCTATTATGTCGGCAAGGGCATCGGCAAAAGGAAACTGTACGAAGAAATGAGTCCTAATAAAACAGTCGCGGGAGCGGTCGGGTCTGTCATCGGTGGTATTCTCGGAGCAGGATTAATAAAGGCGGTACTGATGCAGCAGATCACGATTCAGCAGGCAGTCCTTATAGGCGCGGCAGTCGGGTCAGCTACCGTCATCGGCGACCTGGTTGAATCCATGTTCAAGCGCGATGCAGGGGTCAAGGATTCAGGCAATCTTCTGCCCGGACACGGCGGAATCCTTGACAAGCTTGACGGCGTAACCTTTGCCGGCCCCGTGCTATACTGGTCATGCCTCGGACTAAAACTTATCAGCTGACTACCGCGTTCTTATCAACGAATTTCACGCAGTTGCGTGGTTAACTGACCCCGAAAGGATTCGGGATCGGCAAACCCACGGCGGCGCTTCAGCCGCTCAGTATCCCGGTAAACAAATCCATATATCTCCGGGCAGCAAGATTAATATCAAACTCCTCTTCAACTTTCCGTCTCGCCCGGACTGATAATTCTTTATTCCTCTCTTCATCTTCAAGCACCCATTCGATTCCATCGGCCAGCCCCCCTGCTCCGAAAGGTTCGGCTAACCAGCCATCGCTTTTATGTTCTATCAGGTCCGGCATGCCGCCGATATTGAACGCCACACAAGGGGTCCCGCACGCTAACGCCTCCATTATCACGTTCGGAAGGTTGTCCTGTGTCGACGGCAGGACAAAGACATCCGCGGCCGAATAAAGAACCGCCAGACTTATATCATCCTGGAATGCGCCGAGATATGTCGCCTTCAGCCCCAGGTCAGGTGGATCCGTGGGCTTTTCAGAGCCAAAAACCACTAATTCAGCCTTGCCGGACCAGCCCTTTTCAGCAAGTCTCCGCAAGGCGGGCCCGAAAAAATGAAACCCCTTCCGTCTGTCGACAACGCTGTTCTGCGCGCCAAAAAGGACAAGTTTTTTATCTTGAGGTAAAGAGAGAATCTTCCGGGCGGTCCGCCTGTCCATCGGGCTGAAACGCCGGATATCCAGCCCGTTCGGGATAACTTCAATCCGCTTGCCTTTAAAAAGCAGGCTTTCGCGCGCGCGGTCCGCCAGCCACCTGCTCGGCGCCACAATAGTAAGGTCGATATCACTGAAGACCTTCAGCTTACGCTTTATCTGCCAGCGGGAGATGTCCATGTCGGAACCGGACCCGAGATGTGGACACCTGCCGCAATAGCCGGTATATTTTGTGCAATCGCCGCTGTAATGACATCCGCCGGTAAATGCCCACATATCATGGAGCGTCCAGACAATCGGCCTTCTGAACTTTCTGATCGTCTCAAGCCTCAAAAATCCCATTGCGATCCAGTGCAGATGGACTATATCGGGATTGTGTATAGCAACTTCCCTGCCGATACAGTCGGGCAGACAGGCGGTAGAAAATATGACCGGTTTTTTTGACCTGTAAAATTTCAGGGCCAGGGAATCCAAGCCGGGTCTGAACGCAACGGTCGCCTCTGCAAGCCTCCCGCGCCGCACAATGACGGATGGATCGTCACCGGCTTTGTCCTGAACCAGCATCGTGCTCGCCACTCCGGCTGATTGCAGACCTTTATGCAGCCTGTAGGCAGCACGGGCCGCGCCACCCCTGATATCAGAGGTATTGAGGAGAAGTGTCTTCATTATGTATCAAGCCAGTCGTCAAAAAAGATGCCCGTCAAATTGGACAGTTTTCTTATATCGTCGGCGTACCCTTTGATCAATCTTTTTTTGACATCTTTTTTCAGGCGCGGCGGTCTCTGTTTTTTCAACCCTAACTTCAGCAGCCGGTCCCTGGATTCTTTTGTCGGAAACCTCATCGAAAAAAACCTGATACCTATTTTATTCAGGTTGATATTCATCTTTCTTAATACGAATTGCAGTTTAGCGGAATAAACACTTTTTGATACATTATAAGGCCTGACGTCCAGTTCATTCATCCTTATTCCCAGAAAGGAGCAGACCTTCCCGTATGAGGCATTAAAATCATTAACAAAGTCTTCAAACTTTATTACCAGGAGATTACTACCGAACAGATCATTATATCTTTTAACCTGCTCATAATATAAGCCCGAATGGAAATAGAGGTAATTATAATAATATTCTGGTTCGAGGAAATTCGGTATCTTCCTGTTGATTCTGGAAGCTTCCAGCTCTAAGGCCCTCTCGAATGTGCCGGCATATTCATACCCGTCCTGGACCATCCAGCAATAAAGTGAATAGGCCCTCTCAGCGGGATTTCGTAATAATATTATAATTTTAGCAGCAGGATTAAAATCATATATAAGTCCGGCACTACCGGGGTCGGTCAGATACGCAGTTGACGACTCGCCTATCCGTTTATGCCTTTTATCGGCCTCCTTAAAAATCTCTGAATATCTCTCAAGGTTAATCGCGCCCCTGTTTTTTATTTCGGAAAAAAAGGCCGGCTCTTTATGCAGTTCATCAGCAGGCATAAACACTTCTTCGTTCGCCTTCAAATATTGCCACAAGGAACTGGTCCCGGATTTTGCAGCGCCCGCTATAAAAAAATTCGGTAATTTCTGATTATTCATTGGACAGTCCCATACTCATCGGGAAACGAGCCTGGCCCGCTTGCCGAGCAGGTTTATTATATATTTATCTTCATCATACAGGATAAATAACCGTAAAAAAATCGCGTAGGAAACAAAGAAGAGCAGAATATATCCCAGCGAAAGAAATATGCTTTCTTCATAAGGGAAGAACCGCCCGAGCGTAAAGACTATAACAGCCGACAATATTCCCTAGACAACCGGTTTTATAAAAGTCTTCTTATAGGGATGAATCCTTTCGAGATAATACACCTCGAACAGTCTCAATATATTTATAAATATAATGGAAAAGGCCGTGCCAATCGCCGCGCCCGTTATGCCATATCTCGGTATCA
>JAJRYC010000059.1 GCA_024275975.1 Nitrospirota bacterium
AGACTGTCGTCGTGTACGGAACTCTATACTGCAGGGCGCTCCGCCTGATCGAAAGCGAATCCTTCTGTGCCTGTGCTCCGCTGACGGTGTTTATAACAAAAGTTATCTCCCGGTTCTTGATTAAATCCACTATATGCGGTCTGCCTTCCGCAACCTTGTTTATAACCTCGACCTCGATTCCCTTGTCACTGAGAAAGGCAGCGGTTCCCCTTGTCGCGATGACCGAAAATCCCGCGGAATAAAGACGTTGTACGACGTCGCATATGCCCGGCTTATCTTCATCCCGGATGCTTATTACTATCTTCCCTGAAAGCGGAATTTTGTTGTTGCATGACGCCTGCACTTTTGAATAGGCGCGGCCGAAATCCTCGTCTATACCCATAACCTCTCCCGTTGACTTCATTTCAGGCCCGAGGATCGTATCAACGCCGGGGAATTTGTCGAACGGGAATACGGCCTCTTTTACAGCAACATGCTTTATCTCTCTTTCTTCCGTCACACCAAGTTCTTTCAATGTCTTTCCGGCCATAACCTTGGCAGCTATCTTCGCAAGGGGGACGCTGGTCGCCTTGCTCACAAAAGGTATGGTTCTGGATGCCCTCGGGTTGACTTCAAGTATATATATCTCTTTTTTCTTAACGGCGAACTGGACATTCATAAGCCCGATAACGCCGAGTTCTTTGGAAAGCTCCCTTGCCTGCCTTTTTATTTCTTCGGTAATATCCGCGTCTAAAGAGTATGGAGGCAGAGAGCATGCCGAGTCACCGGAATGGATACCGGCCTCTTCTATATGCTCCATAACTCCGCCGATGACCACCTCATCACCGTCGGATACGGCATCGACATCAACCTCTATCGCATCGTTTAGATACTTGTCGATAAGAATCGGATGTTCGGGCGAAGCCTTAACGGCGCGCTGCATGTAGTCCTGCAGAGTGGCATCATCGTAAACTATCTCCATCGCCTTTCCTCCCAGGACATAAGAAGGCCTTACCATCACAGGGTATCCTATCTTGCTTGCGACTTCCAGTGCTTCCGCAATGGACAGCGCCGTATCGCTCTCGGGCTGGCGAAGGTTGAGTTTATGAAGGAGCTTTTTGAACCTCTTCCTGTCCTCGGCCCGGTCTATAGAGTCGGGGGATGTGCCCAGAATCCTTATGCCCTCTTTTTCGAGCGGCACCGCAAGTTTAAGCGGCGTCTGCCCCCCGAACTGTACGATGACCCCATACGGATTTTCTATTTCGATTATATTCAGGACGTCTTCTATCGTTAGCGGCTCAAAATAAAGCCTGTCGGAAGTATCGTAGTCCGTACTGACGGTTTCAGGGTTGCAGTTGACCATTATTGTCTCGTATCCCAGTTCTTCCAGCGCAAAGACGGCGTGAACGCAGCAGTAATCAAACTCTATGCCCTGGCCGATCCTGTTTGGCCCGGACCCCAGAATGATTATCTTCTTCCTGTCTGTCGGATTCGCCTCGCAGGCGGCCTCGGGTGCTGTCGCGGATCCGGGCCCGGCGTCGCCTGTCAGCCGGTAGAAAGGTTTTTCATATGTCGAATAAAGGTAGGGTGTGTAGGCGGCAAACTCCGCGGCACATGTGTCCACCATTTTGTATACGGGACGTATATTATATTCTTTTCTGAGCCTTCTGATCTCCATCTCTTCGAGATTGAGCAGCTGAGCAATCCTTCTGTCGGAAAAACCGTTCTCTTTCGCCTCTCTCAGCACGTCGTTCAATTCCGACCGCTTTATCTTCTCTTCCATCTCTACAAGCTGCCTTATATTATTAAGAAACCATGGATCTATGCGTGTGTATTCGTAAATTTTATCAACCGGCAGGCCGGTCCGTATCGCCTGGGCGATGTACCAGAGCCTTCTCACACCCGGTATCCTTAAATTCGTCCTGATTTTCTCGGGGTCGCTATCAACTTCCTCCAGTCCATAGTCCCCTGTCTCGAGACTTCTCAGCGCCTTCTGCAGTGATTCCTTGAACGTCCTGCCGATAGACATCACCTCGCCCACGGATTTCATCTGGGTGGTGAGCACCGGATCCGCATCGGGGAATTTCGGAAACGCGAACCGGGGGAATTTTGTAACCACATAATCTATCGAAGGCTCAAAAGACGCAGGGGTCTCCCTTGTTATGTCATTTTTTATCTCGTCGAGGTTCATACCCACAGCCAGCTTGGCCGCTATCTTTGCTATGGGGAATCCCGTTGCCTTCGAGGCAAGCGCGGAGCTTCTCGAAACCCTCGGATTCATCTCCACTATAACCATCCTGCCGTCTTCCGGGTTTACGGCAAACTGTATATTGGAGCCGCCAGTATCTACTCCGATTTTACGAATGATCGCTATGGAGGCGTCTCTCATGCGCTGGTATTCCCTGTCTGTGAGTGTCTGCGCAGGGGCGACCGTAATAGAATCACCCGTATGTATTCCCATTGGATCAAAGTTCTCTATCGAACATACGATGACAACATTGTCCATCTGATCACGCATCACCTCAAGTTCGTACTCCTTCCACCCAAGGGCCGATTCCTCGATAAGCACCTGTCCGGCAGGACTCAGTTTTAGCCCCTTGTCCAGCAGGTCAATAAATTCCTCGATATTGTACGCGATGCCCCCGCCGGTCCCTCCGAGTGTGTACGCGGGTCTGAGTATGATCGGGAAACCCAGGTCGTCTACCGCCTCCAGACCCTCTTTGACGGTCATAACAGCGGCGCTTTTAGGCACATCCAGCCCGATTTCAGCCATCGCCTCCTTGAAAGTCTCCCTGTCTTCAGCCTTTTTTATCGCATCAATCCGGGCACCTATCAGTTCAACATTATATTTTTCGAAGACTCCCAGTTCCGCGAGTTTGACAGTAAGGTTCAGGGCGGTCTGCCCTCCCATTGTAGGCAACACCGCGTCAGGCCGCTCCTTCTCTATGATCATTTCAAGTACTTCCGGGGTAAGTGGTTCTATATAAGTTGAATCAGCTGTTTCGGGGTCGGTCATTATCGTAGCGGGATTCGAATTCACAAGCACTACCCTGTATCCCTCATCTCTTAATGCCTTGCAGGCCTGTGTGCCCGAGTAATCAAACTCGCAGGCCTGGCCGATCACAATCGGGCCGGAACCTATAATAAGTATGCTCTTAATGTCTTCTCTTTTCGGCAAAGTCACCTCTTCGATCTATTTAATTTTCAGAAATTCCTTTATTTCAGCCTGGACTGAAATTACCTCCCGCGGATCATCGCCGACATGGATGATTCTGTCCATCCCGCCGGAAAAAATCAGCTTTAATATATAAAGCGATCTCCTTTCGCCAAAACCAGGCATGACCATCCCGTGCTGAAGGGAGATCTTCTTAACAAAATCCACTCCGTCGGGATTTTCGACCTCTATCCGCATCTCTTCCACGTTGACATCCATAATATTCTCAACAGGGAAGGTCTCCCTCTTTTTTCCAGCAAGTCCTGTCAGTCTGATCTCCGCCATGCCCGTAAGATTATTAAAAATAATCTCCAGAGAACCGGAATTAAAGACAAATCTCCTGAACAGCAGGAACCCGGCCGGAAGGACGGCGGCTATTAATATGTATATGAGTATCGCATTGCCTGAAATATAAAAAAACACTGTATAAACCAGCCCGGAAGCAGCCATTGACGCAAGCAGCGAGGCAAATTCCCTGTTATAGATGTCCCGGTGCAGAACACTGCCCCTTTCTGCCCTGTACGATGACGTGATGAAGACAAGGGAATTGTCTTCCATGCGCAAGGTATATTTTCTGTCACGTGCATTATTCAAGCCGCACCGTTTTCTATCATCTCCCTGAACCTCCCGAACAGATGCGAGGAGTCGTTCGGTCCAGGCCCCCCCTCGGGATGGTGCTGCACCGAGAATATCGGGAGATCAACATGGACCATCCCCTCTTCGGTCCCGTCGTAAAGATTCAGGTGGGTCAGTCTCACCTGACCATTGAGGCTCTTGATATCAACACAGTAATTATGGTTCTGCGATGTTATCTCAACCTTGCCTGTTGTCAGGTCCTTGACCGGGTGGTTGCCGCCGTGATGACCGAATTTGAGTTTGTATGTACTTCCACCCATGGCAAGTCCAAGTATCTGATGGCCGAGACAGATGCCGAATACAGGTTTTTTGCCAAAAAGCTTTTTAGTGTTCTCAATTCCGTATGAAACCGCCTCCGGATCTCCCGGTCCGTTGCTGAGAATTATCCCGTCCGGATTCATCTCAAGCACCGCCTCGGCTGGTGTCCGCGCCGGAACAACGGTTATATCAAAGCGCGCGTCATAAAGATTCCGGAGTATATTGTATTTAACTCCGAAGTCATAAACAACCACCTTCCATCGGCTGGAGGGTGAGACTTTGACACCGGCTTCTTTCCCGCCTGATGCCGGCTGCCACCTCCAGACACCTTCGCTCCAGGAATATGGTTCTTTTGCCGTCACCTCTCCCACCAGGTCCAGTGCCGATATCCCTGGATGCGCCCTGACCTTTTCCAGAAGGGCCGAGGGGTCCTGATCAAGAGTGGATATAATCCCCATCTGGGCGCCGTGATTTCTCAGGTGCACTGTCAAAGCCCTGGTATCAAGGCCCTGGATACCGACTATGCTGTATTTTTTCATGTATTCGACAATGCTTGAGGTTGAACGCTGGTTGCTCGGGAAATCACACGCCTCTTTTACCACAAAACCCTCCGCCCTTATTCCCCCGTCAGACTCAACATCTTCTTCATTTACGCCGTAATTGCCGATCTGCGTATATGTCATTGTGACTATCTGGCCCTTATAGGAAGGGTCTGTCAGGATTTCCTGATATCCTGTCATCGAGGTATTGAAGACTACTTCTCCCGTTGTCTCGCCTTCAGCGCCGAAGGTTTCACCTTCGAACACAGTGCCGTCCGCAAGAACCAATAATGCCTTATTCATTCAGCCTCCAGATTTTCCAGGTCATATCCTGTCTTATTCCTCTCGCACGGGATGCCGGCCCGCCTCCGTCGAATAAAATCTTATCAGGACAGTTCATTTACAACTCCTTTGCATATTGTTATAACCGGCATACCCTTTAAATCCCATTTATCAAATGGTGTATTTCTTCCTTTTGAGCTGAATCCAGCCGCGTCAACCCTGTATTCCCTTTCAGGGTCTATAATGCAGATGTCCGCGTCATAGCCGGGTTTCATCGAGCCCTTCCGTATCCCGACTATCCCGGCTGGGTTAAGCGCCATCTTCCCAACCAGCTGCTTTAACGTCAGAACCCCTTCGTCAACAAGCTTCATGCTTAAGCCGACCGAAGTTTCGAGTCCGGAGATCCCGGGAGGCGCAAGGTCGAATTCCCTGACCTTTTCATCCATATGATGAGGGGCGTGGTCCGTCACGATGACGTCTATTGTACCATCGGCAAGCCCTTTTTTTATCGCCTCCACGTCTGCCCTGCCTCGCAGGGGCGGATTCACCTTTGCGTTTGTATTGTATCCACGCACGGCTTCCTCTGTAATACTGAAATAATGGGGACATGTCTCGGCGGAGACAGCGGCAACACCTCTCTTTTTAGCAGCCCTGATTAATTCCACGGACCCCTTTGTCGAGACATGAGCTAAATGCAGTCTGCCGCCCGTCAGTTCAGCAAGGGCTATGTCCCGAGCTACCATTATCTCTTCCGCCTGGGCCGGTATGCCTTTCAGCCCGAGCAAGGCCGACAACAGGCCCTCATTCATAACACCCCTGGCCGCAAGCATCAGATCCTCGCAATGCGAGATTATCGGCGCATCGAACACTCTCGAGTATTCAAGCGCCCTCCTCATCATCAGACTGTCAGCAACAGGCCTTCCGTCATCCGAGAAGGCGACGCATCCGGCCTCGTACATCATGGTCATCTCGGCAAGCTCCCTACCTTTCTGGCCCTTTGTTATGCAACCGACAGGGTATATATTGCAACTGCCTTCCATGGCAGCCTTCTTCAGTATAAACTGGGTTATACTGGAATTATCGTTAACCGGATCTGTGTTCGGCATACAGCATACGGATGTTATCCCGCCACGTATCGCCGCCCCGGTGCCTGTCTTTATCGTCTCCTTATATTCAAATCCCGGCTCTCTTAAATGCACATGCATATCAACAAGACCGGGCATTACAATAAGCCCCGCGGCATTGATAACACCGCGTTCCTGTGTCTTAATTCCGGATTCGTTTTCCTTCATGCCGCCAGCTGGTTCCTTACGTCTTAAGACTTCTTTTATCTTTCCATCTTCTATTAATATATCCGCCGTCTCATCAATCCCCTGGGACGGATCGATCACATGCCCGTTTTTTATTAAAAGCTTCATGCCTTTACCCCCGAAAGCAGGTAAAGGACCGCCATCCTTACAGCAAGTCCGTTTGTAACCTGCTCAATAATGACCGACATCTTTCCGTCAGCCACATCAGAAGAGATCTCGACACCTCTGTTCATCGGTCCAGGATGCAACACAATCACGTCCTTTTTCGCCCTGGAAATCCGCTCTAACGTCAGCCCCCAGTTTCTGAAATATTCGTCGGTCGAAGGAAAAAACCCCTTCCCCTGTCGCTCCATCTGGATCCTCAGCGTCATTATAATATCGACGTCTTTCAGCCCCTCATTCATATCCGTATATAACCCAACTCCAAGTTCTTTCATGTATGCCGGGATCAGTGTGGGCGGGCCGATCAGCCTGACGTCCGCGCCCAGTTTTTTTAAGGCATATATATTCGATTTGGCAACCCTGCTATGCAGGATATCACCCACAATCGCAACATTGAGTCCCCTGATGTCGCCCTTTGCTTCTTTTATTGTGAAGAGGTCGAGCAATGCCTGTGTCGGGTGCTCATTCGTCCCGTCTCCGGCGTTGATGACGGAAGCATTCAAATTCTTCGCCAGAAAGTGGGCCGTACCGGCGCAGGAATGCCTTACTATGATAAAATCGGCTCCGAGCGCCTGAATATTCATTGCTGTATCTCTCAGGGTTTCTCCTTTTACAACACTGCTTGTGGATACGGAGAAATTGATCACGTCGGTGCTCAGCCTTTTCGCCGCAAGTTCGAACGACGTCCTGGTCCTGGTGGAAGGCTCGTAGAACAGGTTCACAACCGTCCTTCCGCGCAACGCCGGCACCTTTTTAATGTCCCTGCCAAGGATATCCTTGAATCCGGCGGCGGTATCGAGCACAAGCTCAATGTCACCGGGCTCAAGTTCTTTAATGCCAATCAGATCCCGGGACTTAAGACTCATTCAGGCACACCTTATCCGCCATGCCGTCTTCTTCAAGCTGGACATTGACAGTCTCCGAAAGCAGTGTAGGGATGTTCTTGCCCACAAAATCCGCTTTGATCGGCAGTTCCCTGTGCCCCCTGTCGACGAGTACGGCAAGTTGAATAGTGGCCGGCCTTCCAAAGTCCATAAGCGCATCCATAGCCGCCCGTATAGACCTTCCGGTGAAGAGCACGTCATCGACCAGCACGACGTTCTTGTTGCTGATCTGGCACGGCACTTCCGTTCTTCTCACAAGAGGCTGGTCCTTTCTTACATTTATATCATCCCTGTAAAGGGCGATATCAAGCATGCCGACAGGTACATCCACGCCTTCTATCTCCTTCAGCTTCCTGGCGATTCTTACTGCTATATGAACACCGCGCTTCTGAATACCGACAAGGCAGATTGACCCTACGCCCTTGTTCTTTTCGATTATTTCGTGAGACATTCTGGCTATTATACGTTCAATGTCCTTTTTATCAAGAATCTTTTTAGACATGTATATTCAATCCATTAACAAATTAGAAAGTGGCGGAGGGATTTTTTACGCACTCGTAGATATTCAATCCGTTATACTCTGTCTGAAGTTGCATTTGATGCGAGCAATTTAAAAACCTTCCCCCGACGTAATCGGGAAGGTCTGGTAAGGATATGTTTTTTTGATTGCAGCTCACGCTGTCTCCTTTGCCTTTTCAGCCTCACTGGACTATTTTTAAAGGCGGTGTTATTAAAGCATAAAATCCGGCATCTGTCAAATCCGTAACCAGCGTCAATTTACGGACTATGAATTAAAACGTGCCTGAGAGGAACCGGCTTTTTTACTTCCCCCAGTCATGCTTATGTCTTTTCCTGTGGTGTATGTATTTTTCCGCTGAAAGCGCAGCGACACATCCATTGGAAGCAGCGGTCACAACCTGCCTGATCTCAGTACAGATTACATCTCCAGCAGCAAAGACTCCCGGCGTCGCGGTCTCCATCATACGGTTTGCCTGAATACATTCTTCCTCCGTCAGTTCAACCGAGCCGTACAGAAAATCCACAATCGGCTTGCTGCCGTGCATGTATACAAAGACGCCTGACAATGGAATCTCCGACTCTTTTTTGCTGGAATCCACTATTCTTATCTTCTCAACCGTATCCGTCCCCTCAATTGACTTCACAAAGCTTTCCAGGATTACTTCGAGATTTTTTTCATGAAGAGCAGGATGGTCGTCGACTTTCAATTTTGGAGTGGGAGATATCAGATAGACCGTCTCTGCGAATTTTGTTAAAAAACCGGCCTCTTTCACTGCCTCTTCCGAATTGCCTATGACACAGACAGTCTTGTCCTTAAAAAACGCGGCATCACATACTGCACAGTAACTTACGCCCCTGCCCAGGAACCCGGCTTCGCCTTCTATCGTCGGTTTTCTTCCCATCGAGCCTGTCGCGATAATTACGGCCTTACCTTTATAGCTGCTGTCGATGGTAAAGACTTCTTTGATGTCCGAATCAAGTTTAACGCCTATAATCTGTGATTCGATATATTCCGCTCCGAAGCTGAGCGCCTGCTGTTTGAAGACATCAAGGAGTTCTTTTCCGGACATAGGACTTGTCAGACCAGGGTAGTTTTCTATAATGCTCGCGTATGCAAGCGCCCCTGCCGCCGCAGATTTATCAAGGACCACCGTCTTTAATTTCGACCTTGAGGTGTACTGCGCCGCAGACAGTCCGGCGGGACCTCCGCCTATAATTATCACATCATATAAACTTTCCTGTTCCGACATAAAGCCTCCTTGATTCTCATGCAAATGGTTAAGTGTTCAGGGACGGAGTTGGTATCAACCATGATTTTCCATTTCGCCAGCAAACTGACCTCCTGTTTTTAAACCACGTCGTTTCCGAATATCCCCTGGATACGACAACCGGATTAAAATCTCAGCTTCTCAATTCCTTCAGCGTCTTATTCAGGCTATCGGTATCTTCGACATTAAACAGTCTTGCCGACGGTTCTATTCTTTTAATGAGGCCCGAGAGGGTTTTCCCGGGACCGACTTCAATAAACGTATTGATGCCGTTATCAACGATATTCCTGATCGAGTCTTCCCATAACAGCGGGCTGTTCAGCTGTTTGATGAGTGATAATTTTATTTTTTCCGCATTGTTCAGGAACATCGCGTCCGCATTGTTTACAACAGACACGCCGGAATTCCGGAATTCGATTGTATTGAGAAGCTCAGCCAGCCTATTCGATGCCTCGACCATTAAAGTGCAATGTGAAGGCGCACTGACCGCAAGCGGAACCACCCTTTTCGCTCCGGCGATTTTGGCGAGTTTCATAGCGTCTTCCACCGCTGTTCTCTCACCCGCTATTACAATCTGACCGGGGGAATTGTAATTCGCCGGTGAAACATAGCCGGTTTTAACGTTAAGACATACTTCATCCACACTGTTCCTGTCCAGTCCCATAACAGCCGCCATAAGGCCCTTTCCTTCAGGCACTGATTCCTGCATAAACTTCCCTCTTTTTTCGGTAAGTTTTACCGCTTCTTTAAAAGGGAGAACGTCCGCGGCAACAATCGCGGAGTATTCGCCAAGGCTGTGGCCGGCCACAACATACGGAAAGACTCCTTTTGATGTCAGCACCCTGTACGCGGCAATACTTGCCGTCAAAATACAGGGCTGGGTCCTGAACGTCTTGTTGAGCTCTTCCAGTGGGCCATTAAAGCTAAGTTTTTTTATGTCATGTCCGAGCGCTTCAGACGCCTCTTTATACAGGGTTTTGACTTCATCGAAGTCATTCCAGAGTTGCCTGCCCATGCCGACATACTGAGAACCCTGGCCCGGAAATACGAATGCTATCTTCACAGTCCCTTTACCTCTTTCAGCTTTTTTGTAAGCATCGGAACGATCTCAAAAAGGTCGCCGGATATGCAGTAATTCGCCACATTAAATATCGGGGCATCCGGGTTTTTGTTTATCGCCACGATTATATCCGAAGACTGCATGCCGACAAGGTGCTGCACCGCGCCGGATATGCCGCATGCTATATATAATTTGGGGCCTACTGTTTTTCCCGTCTGTCCCACCTGGTGCCTGTAGGGTATCCAGCCCTCGTCAACCGCCGCCCTTGAGGCTGCAACGGAGGCATTGAGCACCCCGGCAAGTTCAAAGAGCAGATCAAAACCTTTCTGTCCATCGGTTCCTCTTCCGCCAGCAACTATTATATTCGCCTCCTGAAGGTTTAGTGCAGCCCCTGAAACCTCTTTGACAGTCTCTATCACATTGGTCCGTGATGTAATGTTATCGGCGGTCACCTTTATTATCGCACCTTTCCTGCCGCTGTCATATTCCGACCGCTTCATGACCCGCGGCCTCACTGTGGCCATCTGCGGCCTGGTATGAGGACAGAGGATTGCCGCCATTATATTTCCGCCAAAAGCAGGCCGGACCTGAAGAAGGTTGCCGGTTTCACTGTCTATGTCAAGTGACGTACAGTCGGCGGTAAGGCCTGTCCGTAATCTTGCCGCGACTCTCGGGATAAACGACCTTCCGGCTGGTGTAGCGCCGGCGAGTACTATTTCGGGTCTGTATTGCCTGATTAAATCTGAAAGCAGCCTGGAATAAGCCTCGTCATTGAATCTGCTGAATATTTCAGCGCTGCAGTGGTACACTCTGTCCGCGCCCCATTTTATGAGTTCATCCGCCTCTTTTTCCGTTGAGCCGAAGAGGACCGCCGATAGTTCAGCGCCCCGTTTTTCAGCAAGCATTCCGCCCACTCCCAGCAGTTCCAGCGAGACATCGGCGAGCCTGCCGTCCCTCTGTTCGGCAAAGACCCAGACACCCGCACCCTGTCCCTTTTCTTTTTTGTCCGAATTCTCTTCTGTCTCGGTTATCGCGCCTTCGGGACAGACGCTCAGACAGGCGCTGCATATCTGGCATAGTTCATTGATCTCCGCCTTTCCGTCTTTCATGACGATGGCGTCATACGGACATGAATCAATGCATGTTTCACATCCGGAACATTTATCTTTCTGTATCCTTATAAACATTTCAGCTCCGTAAGTTCCTTTAATAAGAGGTCGACCTGCTCTTCCGCGGCGCCTTCCAATATCTTCCTGTCCTTTGTCGTGCCGGGCGCAAAGATATTTCTGACCTGGGTCGGCGAGCCCTTCAGCCCGATATCGTCTTCACCTGCCCCGATATCAGACGCGGACATCTTTTTCACCTCGGCCTTTTTGGCTGCGATCTTTCCCTTTAACGAAGGCATCCTGGGGTCGTTCAGTTCCCTTACCACGGTGAGAAGCACAGGCAGGGATGATTCCACCAGATCATACCCTTCGTCCATCAATCTCTGGACGACTATCCTGTCATTTTTTATATCATCAAATTTACGTATATAAGCTATATGCGGAATATCCAGAAACTCCGCGATCTCAGGACTAACCTGGGCTGTATCGCCATCGATCGCCTGTTTTCCGCAGATTATTATGTCTACTCCCAGCTGTTCTATCGCCTTTGACAGAATGTATGCCGTCGCACATGTGTCAGAGCCGGCGAACGCCCTGTCGGTAAGGAGCACGGCGTCATCAACACCCATGGATATCGCGTATCTGAGCGCGGTCTCCGCCTGGGGCGGCCCCATTGTAAGCACAGTAACACTGCCGCCGGTTTTTTCCTTTATATACAGGCCCGCCTCGATGGCATGCATGTCATACGGGTTTATGATGCTCGGCACACCATCCCTAATAAGTGTGTTTGTCTCAGGATTTATCCTGACCTCTGCGGTGTCAGGCACCTGCTTGATACATACTATTGTCTTCATCTTTTTCAGTCCCCGTAATTATTTAATTCAGAACTACTGCATTTAGTTCTTTATTTTACGATTTTAGACTTAACGAAGTAAAGGCCGGCGGCAAGCGAATTCCGGTCGAATATCAGAGAAAGACCACTGTCACAGCCCCTCCACCTTCACCTTCATCGCCCTTTGCCGAACTTTCGACGAGGGGATGTTCCTTCAGGTAATCTCTTATCGCCCTGGAGAGTCTGCCGGTGCCTATTCCGTGAATTATTTTCACACGTTTCAGGCCCGACAATGAGGCGTCATTCAGGTATCGCTCAACAAGCGAGAGAGCAGGGTCGACCCTCCGGCCTATTACGTTAAGTTCAGCAGAGAGCTCCGTGGCTCCGGTAATACACCGGTATACACCTGCTCCGGATCCTTCCGAAGAAGCATGTGGCGGCTTGGCGGCCGGCTCGGAAAGGTCGTTCAGAGAGACCAGAAACTTCTTCCCGTTAACCAGCACACAGCACCTGCGGGTTTTCTCATTTACTGAATGGACAATGCCGTCTGTTCCCAGGTTGTTGATAAATACGCGCTGTCCTTCACTGACTTTATTGACCCGCTGAATCTTTTCAGAAGAACGCGGTTTGCGGACCTTTTTCAGTTCCACAAGCTTCCTGTCGAGGTGATTCATGACCTTTCCGGTCTCCGGGGCAGTGGAATCTTTTAATGTCCTGATGATATCCCGGGCCTCTTTCCTGGTCTTCATGACGATTTCTTCGGCCTGTTCGCCCGCCTTCGCAAGTATATCCTTTTTCATTGACCTGATCATCGCAAGTTCCTCTTTCAGGTATGACCTGAGATGGCCGGTTTCCTGCGCAAGCCTTTTATTCTCTTTAAGTTTATCGCCGAGTTCACCGGTTTTCCGTTTGAGTTCAGAGATGAGCGATTCAAGCGCGGCGCCCTCGTTCGACATAAACTCCCTGGCCTCCCTGATGACGTCCACATCCAGTCCCAGCGACTCCGCGATTTCGAAGGCATGCGACATACCGGGCTCACCCATTACAAGTTTATATGTGGGCCTGTACGTTGAACCGCCACTGGAGACAATCTCCTCCATTTCCATCGAGCTGTTTATCAGGCCCGGTTCAGAGTGAGCAAACGCCTTGAGCATACCGAGATGCGTGGATATCAGAGTCAGGGCGCCCCGTTGTTTCAGCCTTCTCAGAATCGCGCAGGATAATGCTCCTCCCTGCTCCGGGTCTGTCCCTGTTCCGAACTCATCAATTATGATCAGTGTTTTGGCGCTGCTCTGCCGGATAATCTCAGAAATGCGCTTTATATGGGCGGAAAAGGTCGAGAGGTCCTGTTCGATGGATTGTTCATCTCCAATGTCGGCAAGAACGCTCTCAAGGAAGGGCACCGTTGTGCCTGTCCCGGCCGGAATGTGCATACCGGAAAGGGCCATGAGGGTCAACACGCCGGTTGTCTTCAGGGCGACTGTCTTGCCCCCTGCGTTTGAACCGGTAATAACCAGGCATGAATGCTCTCCCCCCAGTTCCAGGTCAAGCGGCATGACACCTGCTTCGCGGTTTTTCCCCCTGAGGGTTTTCCATAGAAGCGGGTGCCGCCCATTGACGATCTTCAGATGTCCCCTTTTATTTATTTCAGGAGGCGACATCGCCATCTGCCCGGAAAACTCCGCAACCGCCTGCAGTGTGTCCAACCCGGCAACGATATGATAATCCTCTTCAATTTCAAGGATGTGTTCCCTTAAAAGAGCTGAAAGCCTCCCGAGGACCCTGTACTCCTCAAGCTTCTCCTCCGCCCTGTAAGATTCAAGCTCCATACCGGGGAGCTGGATCGAATAGGGTTCCACGTAGATCGTTTCACCCGTATTGGAGATGTCATGAACTATGCCCGGCACATTCCTTTTTGAGTCCCTTTTTACCGGGATCACCCACCTGTTGTTTCTTTCGGCCAGATAAAAATCCTGAAGGTACGGCGCAAGGTCCTTCCTTTTTAACATCCCCTCCAGAATCCTTTTGATCTTATTCTCACCGGACCTGATACTCTTGCGGATATGAGAAAGTTCCGTCGATGCCTCATCCTTTATCTCCCCTTCCCTGCCTATAGAGGTTTGAATCGAGCTTTTCAGCCTGGGATGGGTCGTAAGCCGTGATACAACCACGCCGAGGCCGGGGTATTCAGGGTTATTACTCAATATTCTGAGATTCAGCGCGGACGAAAACAGCGGAAGGAATGACCTCAATTCCAGGGGTTCAAGCAGAGCGTCGGCAGGTCTGATTCTCCTGAAGACTGGTGCGAGGTCCTCAAAATGCACTATAGGAAACCGCTCTTCAGCCAGAAATCCGCGGCACTCAGAAACAAGGCCGGACTGCCGCCTTATTTCATCGATATCCTTAAGGGGTCTTATTTTTTTAATTAAAGCCCTCCCGGGCGCTGTGAATGCGAATGCCGCAGCCATTCCGAGGACTTTATCGAATTCGAGAATCCTGTAAGTATGTTTACTCATATTTAATCGTAAAAGATGGCAGATGGGTCTTGCAAATTTTATTAACCCACGGCACCAGTATCAGGCAAAAAAGAAGACCGGACACCGGGGAAGGAGCAGAGGGGTTATATTTCACCTGACAGTATTACAAAAACCATAGCCGGTTCAGTCCGGATATTATATCTCGCGGCGGCCTTCAATGGCCTTTCCGAGCGTCACCTCATCGGCAAATTCTATGTCGCTTCCCATCGGAAGGCCGTAGGCGATACGGCTTATTTTCACGCCTAACGGGGCAAGCACTTCCTTTAGATACTGGGCGGTCATCTCTCCCTTTGTATTCGGATTTGTGGCGATAATTACTTCCTGCACCTCGCTGTCTCTTATTCTCCCGACAAGTTCCTTTATCTTCAATCTCTCCGGCGTTATTCCGTCTATCGGCGACAGTGAGCCGAGAAGGACATGGTAAGGGGAGTGGAAATCCCTTACCCTCTCGATAACCAGTATATTGCTCGGCTCTTCAACTACGCACAACTTGCTTCTGTCGCGTGAATCATCGCTGCATATCTCACATATTTCGTTCTCTGTGATATTAAAGCAGATGCTGCAGAACCTCGCCTTTTCTTTCACCTTTTCTATGGCCTTCGACAGGGACAGCGCTTCCTGGTCAGGCATCGAGAGGATAAAAAAGGCAAGCCTTTGAGCGGTCTTCCTGCCGATACCTGGAAGGCGGGTCAGTGCATTTATAAGGTCATCTATAATACCGCGCATTTGCCTGTGGAATTATTTCCCGAACATATTTCCCAGATTGCCGAGTCCAGGAACCTGTAATCCGCCGGTAAGCTTTGACATTTCCTCATTTACGAGTTCCTGCGCCCTTCTCAGCGCCTCATTTGATGCCGCCAGTACAAGGTCCTGAAGCATTTCCACTTCTTCCGGGTCCACAACATCTTTTTCTATACTTATAGACACAAGTTCACCCGCGCCGCTTGCCACAACAGTCACCATGCCACCGCCTGCCGTTGCCTCGGCAGTCTTTTTCTTGGCCTCTTCCTGTGTTTTCATCATCTCTTCCTGCAGCTTCTGCGCCTGGCGCATCATATCCCCGAGCATTTTTTTAGACATGATTTCCTCCGTTTTTTGTATTTGCTGATTCCTCTATTGGTAATATTTCCACAATCCTCCCTTCAAATAGTTCCAGTGTCTCTTTGATAAGAGGCTCGTTCATGATCTTTTCTTTCAGGTCCCTCTTACGTGGACTCTTTTTCTTCGATGTCGCCAGCTTTATTTTGATCCGGATCCCTGACTCCTCTGATAATATCTGTTCTATGGATTCCAGCTTTTTTCTTATGGAGTCCTCAAATACCGCCTGCCCTCCATTAAGGTTGAGCGTGAGTTCACCATTCTTAAACTCAAAATCCGCCTGTGAAATTTTCGAGGCCAGCGGAGCTTCTATCTTTTCGAGTGTCTTCTTCCAGAAATATGATATATCATTCCCCCCGGTCGCGGAATTTTCGACGGGAGTCACTGCGTCTGAAGGCCCTTCTGCTTCCGTCTCCAGGTCTGCTCCCAAGTCTGTTTCTTCGTTCTCAATTTCCGGCCTCTCCTCTTCAACAGGAACTTTTGCCTCCGGGTCTGTCTTCAGCGATATATTCACGGGCTGCTCCACGACACCGGTATTCACGGTCGGGCTATCCGGTATCCGTCCAGCAAAGTCTCTGCCGTATCTGTCTATATTTTCGATTATCTCCTTAATGGGTTTCATGGCGCTCAGGAAACTTGCCCTCATAAGTGCCATCTCCAGCGCCAGCCTGGGGGATGAAGAGTTCCTCACCTCGGTCTCCGCCTTCATTATCTCCGAAAGCATCAGTGTGAGCTGGTCCTCGGACGACCCTGATACAATATCCATGACAGCGGTAAGTTCCTCATCGCCGAGGTCAAGGATATCTTCCGGTTTCCGGACCACGCTCGATACGAGAAGGTTTCTGAAGAACTGAACAAGCTCCCTGGCGAATGACCTTATGTCAGCGCCCTGCTCTGAAAGCAGATTCACGGCATCAAGTATCCCGGCCCTGTTTCCGCTGATTACCGCCTTTGAAATCCTCGAAAGCATGCTGAAGTCGGCGATTCCGAGGAGGGTCTTGATGTTTTCCTCTGTTATCCCTGAAGAAAAAGAAGAAAGCTGGTCGAGTATTGTGAGTGAGTCCCGCATGCTTCCATCAGCGGCCCTCGCGATGAGACTTAAAGCCTCGGGAGCGATGTCTATACCTTCCGCCGCTGATATCTCCTTGAGCCTGGCCTTTATCTGACTGCCGGGTATTCTTCTGAACGGCATATGCTGGCAGCGCGAAAGTATGGTAGCGGGTATCTTCCTGAGTTCTGTCGTCGCAAGGACAAATATGACGTGAGAGGGGGGTTCTTCCAGTGTCTTCAACAGCGCGTTAAAGGCTGAGCCCGAGAGCATATGCACTTCATCGATGATATAGACCTTATATTTAGCGCTCGACGGCGCGTATTTAACCCTCTCTCTGAGGCCCCTTATGTCCTCGACGCTGTTATTGGAGGCGCCGTCTATTTCTGTTACGTCCACGGACGAACCTTCCGTAATGGCAACACACGATTCGCACACACCGCACGGAGAAGGAGACGGACCGTCTTTACAGTTCATGGCCTTTGCGAGTATGCGCGCGGTGGACGTCTTTCCCACTCCCCGCGGTCCGGAGAATATATATGCGTGCGCGATCCTGTCCTGCGCAATGGCATTCATTAAAATCCGCGCAATAGGCCCCTGGCCTACAAGACCGTCAAATCCCTTCGGTCTCCATTTTCTGGCTAATACAAGGTAGATCATTTGTAAAAAAGTTCCACTTCCGGAATTAATGCGTTTTTCTCAATCCGCACGATTTCTTATATTAATGATAAGGTCAATCCACGTTTCCCGTGATAAAAGCAATCCTGTCTTCCATCTTTATGCAGGCCGGGAACGACTTGCTGCGGCACACAGGAAAAATGCTTATCGCTGCTTCCTTCCGGACCTGACGAGGTTCACACCTCCATGTTGCGCAGGGCCGCTCCCAGCCTGCATAAAAACGATGAATAATGATCAGGCTCAACCTAAATTCACTGAACACCAGTCATTCGTGTTTTTCAATATATCAAATGGCGGAGAGGGAGGGATTTGAACCCTCGGTACGTGTTAGCGCACACACGATTCCCAGTCGTGCTCCTTCAGCCGCTCGGACACCTCTCCAACTGCTTCAAAATGCTTCGAATTTTAACGGCACTCTTTTCAGCATAAACGTTGCCGAGAGGTACCTCATGTCATGTAGTTTAACATTTTTCAGTCCCGCCTTATCGGCATATTTTTCAGAACTTCCCGGATACTTCCCCTGGATGATCGTAACAGGACGGAAAATATGGGGGTTTTTCTTTTGTAAAGCCTCATGACAGGAAATTTTAGTACATTCGGACCACAAATCGCAACAGGCCTTGCCAGATGGTCTTTTATCCGACTGTCAAGGACTGGAGCTCCTATGTCAGTAGTCGGATTCTTATTCCTGTCTTCCGTAGTTCTTTCACCATTCAGGTTCCGGGCTCGCACCGCTTGATGCCAACGCCGCCTGCCCCATCGACAATAATTTGTTCCATCGTTTCACCTGTTTTTTCGCCGCGGACAGTCCACAATCTTTCCCGGCGAAATTCTTTCGGCCGCGTTTTTATGAAGCAATGCGAAATGTTGCTTTTATTGGCTAAAAAAAGTTTTAATAAACATTCAATGAATATTCTAGGAATCTCCGCTTTCTACCATGATAGTGCCGCCTGTCTTATACAGGATGGTAAGATAAAGGCTGCTGCGCAGGAAGAGCGATTTACGCGTAAAAAACAGGACTCCTCCTTTCCGATCAATGCAATAAATTACTGCCTCGATGCAGGTGGAATAACGGGAAAGGAAATAGACATCGTCGCTTTTTATGAAAAACCTTTTATAAAATTCGAGAGGATACTTGAAACTTATTTGGCCTATGCGCCTGTTGGGATCAAGTCCTTTATTAAGGCCATTCCACTCTGGATAAAGCAAAAGCTCTGGATGAAGGAGTTTATAAGGAAAGAGCTTGATTTTAACGGAAAAATCGTCTTCCCTGAACATCACTACTCCCATGCCGCCTCTGCATTCTTCCCTTCGCCATTTCAGGAGGCTGCCTTTCTAACCGTGGATGGCGTTGGTGAATGGACGACTACAAGCTATGGGGTCGGAAAGGACAACGAAGTCAATATACTCTCCGAGATCCATTTTCCTCACTCCCTGGGTCTCCTTTATTCCGCCTTTACGTACTACACGGGATTCAAGGTTAATTCCGGCGAATACAAGGTGATGGGGCTGGCCCCCTATGGAGAGCCCAGGTATAAAGATGTAATCCTCTCGGAGTTGATGGATCTTAAAGAAAACGGCTCTTTCTGGCTGAACATGGAGTATTTCAATTACTGCGCCGGGTTGACCATGACTAACAAAAAGTTTGACGGGCTGTTCGGTGGCCCCCGAAGGAAACCGGAGTCAACACTTGAACAGCGGCATATGGATTTGGCCAGGTCTGTTCAGGAAGTGACTGAAGAGGTTATGCTCAGGATGTCCCGGCATATACACAGGGAAACAGGACATAAAAACCTCTGTCTGGCCGGTGGTGTGGCGCTGAATTGTGTTGCCAATGGTAAAATTCTGACCGAGGGGCCTTTTGAAAATATCTGGATACAGCCTGCTGCCGGGGATTCCGGTGGGGCCCTTGGCGCCGCCATGTTTGCCTGGTATCAGTATCTGGAGAACCCCAGGGTTGCCGATGACAGGAAGGATTCTCAGCAGGGCACATACCTGGGTCCTGCATTTGAGAATGATTACATCTCCGGATATTTGGAAAAACAGGATATACCTTATACATTGCTGGAGGATAATGATATCCCTGAAAAGATCGCCACACTGATAGCGGAGGAGAACGTGATAGGCTGGTTTCATGGGCGCATGGAATTTGGACCACGCGCCCTGGGAAGCAGGTCTATTATCGGGGACCCACGATCTCCGAAGATGCAGGAGCTGATGAACCTGAAGATAAAGTTCCGGGAGAGCTTCCGTCCCTTTGCGCCCTCGGTCTTAAAAGAGAGGGCTTCGGATTTCTTTGAGTTTGATGGGGAAAGTCCCTACATGCTGCTGGTGGCCCCAGTAAAAAAAGAGATCCGTCGTCAGATGACGGATAAGGAAAAGAGACTCTTCGGCATCGAGCAATTAAATGCCGTACGTTCCAGCATTCCTGCCGTCACACATGTGGATTACTCTGCCAGGATTCAGACGGTAGACGGAGAGACACACCCCTTATATTACCGTATGATAAAAAAGTTTGACGAAAAATACGGCTGCCCGGTCGTTATCAATACATCATTCAATGTCAGGGGCGAGCCGATTGTCTGTAGTCCCGAAGATGCTTACCTCTGTTTTATGCGTACTAACATGGACTACCTGATTATGGGCAACTTTCTTTTAGACAAGAAGAAGCAGAACCCCTTGAAAGATGATACGGATTGGCGCAAAGAGTTTGAGCTTGATTGAGGGAGAGACCAGTGATTATCGACGAAATCAGAAATATTGAGAGCAAAAAGAAAGACCTGCGAAGCTTCGGCCTGACAATGGGTGTTGTCGCCGGGTTACTGGGTGGACTGTTTTTATGGCGTGATAAAGATCATTATCTGTATTTCCTGGCTGTTTCGGGCGTTTTTTTCGCGCTTGGTCTGTTTCTGCCTAACCTGTTAAAGCCCCTCCATAAGGTCTGGATGAGTCTGGCCGTCGTTATGGGATGGGTAATGACAAGGCTGATCCTGTTTGTCCTGTTTTTTCTGGTAGTTACCCCCCTGGGACTTCTTGCGCGGCTCCTTAACCGGGATCTGTTACGGCTGAAGATTGATAAAAACTCCGGCGGCAGTTATTGGATTCCGGCGAGAAAGGAAAAAGTTAAAAAGTCTGATTATGAAAGACAATTTTAGTACATCAGAAAAAGTCGCCGTAGCTGCAGGCATCCTTTTTATAATAGCCGGGCTAATCAGCAATGAGTGGTTGCTTGCGCGAATATTCAGTCCCGACGGAGACCTGCAGGCCAATACCAGAATAGCTATATGGGTTGTTGATATATTTCTGATCATAACGGGGTCCACATTTTTCTTCTTTGCTAAAAGGCATCAAGTTATGAATCTGGTTGTACTGGTTGTAACTTCGCTGGTATGTGTCTTCGCTGCGGAAGGCATCCTTAGGCTGATAGATCCAAAGCCTCCAAAAATAAGGGGGCTTTTAATAGAGAACGATCAAAAAACCGGCTCATACGGATTAAGACCTAATGTGAATATTGCAACAAAACTGGGCTTGAAGAAAATAGTTATAAGGACGAATTCCGATGGCATGTGGTGGAGGGAGGTCTCCCGGGAAAATCCGCTTAAAAAGACCCGGATAGCATTTGTAGGGGATTCTTTCACATTCGGGATATGGGCTGACACGCCGGAGAAGGCTTTGGTTGGTGTCTTTGATTCTCAACTGAATCCAAAAGAGTATGAGGTTCTGAACTTCGGCGTGCCTGGTCTCGGTCCTCCTGATATAGCTTTGCAAGTCAAAAAAAAGGTCCTTGCCTTCAAGCCTGACTATGTAATCCTGGTGTTCTACAACGGCAATGATTTTAGAGACGCGTATTTTGGAATGAAAAAGTATAAAATGGTCGATGGGATTGCGGTCTGGAATGACTCGATCGAGAAGGAGATAATACCTGAAGCATTCAGGACAAAACCAACAATTACGGATTCCCTAAAAAAATCGGCTCTTTTTCGCCGATTCAACAGCCTTATCTTGATGCATTTATCCGTCAACAGGCGCTCGGGACCAGGCTTTGATTTTAGTGCAAGCAGGATGTTCGGCGCGCAGTCATTCTGGAGCACAAAGAATTATCCAGAAATTGCCATTAAGGCAAAGGATATGGCATTGAAAGACCTGGATAATATCAGAAAGGTCGTCTCTGAACATAATATTCAATTAGTAATTGTTGCAATCCCGTATGAAGAACAGGTTTATACCACATCATTAACGGGCAAGGATTATGATGTTAATTTACCACAAAGATATGTGCAGGAATATGCAGAAGCACATTCGATTCCATATCTTGACATGCTTCCAATATTGCGGTCGTATGTGAGGAAAGAAAAGGAAGCTATATATGTCCCCAATGATATTCATTTCAATAACAATGGGCACTATATTGTAGGGAAAGCAATCGCGGATTTTTTTAAGAGGAGGTTTATTCGATGAGCAAGTTATCTGTCCTGGTTGAGGTATGGGACTTTCTCAGGGAGCGCAGGAAGTGGTGGATAGCACCTATAGTCGTGTTTCTTGTACTTCTGGGCGCCCTGATAGTCTTTACTCAAGGCTCTGCCGTAGCGCCGTTTATTTACGCATTATTCTAAAATCCGGTCTCGTCCCGAAGAGAGACTGAAACTCACGGAATGCGGACAGGCCTGGTTAAACAAATTTAACTCAACGGCATTATACGGCTGAAATCTGTTTCTTGCAGACTTAAATTTAAATTTGATAATGTTGATACATGGAAAGACCGTGGAAGATACGACGAAAAGCAGATCATCCTTCAGCCTCTCTGAACTGAACAGCCTAATAAAATCCGTGCTCGATCACGCTCTACCTGATAATTACTGGGTGACGGCGGAGATAGCGGATTTAAAGTGTAACCAGAGGGGCCACTGCTACCTTGAGCTTGTTGAGAAATCCGATGGCAGAACGTTAGCACAGCAGAAGGCAGTGATCTGGGCGTATGAGTACAGAAAACTGAGCCATAAATTCGAAAAGACGACCGGAGAATCCCTGAAGCCGGGCATGAATGTGCTTGTCCTTGTCGCCGTAACATATCATGAAGTCTACGGCCTGAGTCTGAATATCAGGGACATGGATCCCACCTATACCATGGGTGAGATGGCGCGTAAAAAGAAAGAGGTGCTGGAGCGGCTAAGAAAAAAGGGAATTATCGACCTGAACAAAGCGCTGCCTCTGCCGCTAGCACCACAGCGAATTGCAGTTATATCCTCTCCAACAGCAGCGGGATATGGAGACTTCATCAACCACCTGGAAAACAATCCATATGGGTACAAATTTCACCACATTCTCTTCTCCGCGCTGATGCAGGGGGCCGAGGCTGAAGAGTCAATCATCTCCGCGCTCGATAATATAAAGAACAATAGAGACATATTTGATGCAGTGGTTATCATAAGGGGCGGCGGTTCAGCCATTGACCTGAACTGTTATGACGGATATCCACTGGCTTCGGCGACAGCCCGGTTCCCGATTCCCGTTCTGACAGGAATCGGCCACGAAAAAGATGATTCAGTAGTGGATATGGTGGCGCATACAAGACTGAAAACACCTACGGCCGCGGCTGAGTTCCTTATTTCGGGTCTCAGGAGCTTTGAAGAAAATCTGCTAATGATACATAGCAAGCTCCATGCGCATACAGAAAGGGTCCTGAAAGACGTGAGCTATAAACTGAATGCCCTCGCCCAGAAACTCGCCTATCTGCCCTTAAAAACCGCCGCCGCCCATCAGAACAGGCTCCTGATCCTGCGGAAGGACCTGGAAAACCGGGTAAGGGAACTGATCGGAAAAGAGGACAACCGGTTGAATGCCATGGGACAGGCGGTCAGGCACCTTGACCCGGAAAACGTCCTGAAAAGAGGCTATAGCATTACTTCCTATAAAGGGAAGGTACTCAGGGACGCGTCCGGTCTCAGGAAGTGGGCTGTGCTCGAAACAAGACTGCATAAAGGCACTATTACCAGCATCGTACAAGATAAAAAGGAGACAAAGGCCAGTGAAAAAAAACATGCGGATTTCCTACTCCCGGGCTTTGACCGAACTTGAAAAGATAATTGATGAGATAGAATCCGAAGATATCGATGTGGACATGCTCGCGGAAAAGGTGAAAAGGGCCGCTCAACTCATTAAATCCTGCAGGGAGAGACTGAGAAGCACTGAAGATGATGTCAGAAAGGCCCTTTCGGAATTAGATGACATACCGGCGGCAGAAGAACCCGCTGACGGACCGGGAAACGCCGATGACCCCGGCACGCAATAATGTCAGATATCCGTTATGGCTGCATACGATAAGGATTAATCAGGAATCGCAACGGTAACAACGGAACAAATAAAACCTGGATGATATCTTTCAGGCGGATTACCTGTTCTGATCTTCAGCGTGACTGTATGTCCGGTGGTCTTTTTTCCTGTGAATTTCAATCATGGCCACGCCGTCATAGCCGGATGGAATAAATTCAAAATATTGCATCTGTTCCCTCAAGGCATTGTCATGAAAGAGGGTAAGGATACCCTGCCTTACCGTGGGCCAGCCATGTATATCATGGAAAACCACGGTCGCTTTTTCGCTCAGATACGGCAGCAGCAGCATGAAATCCTGTAAAACGGCTGTTGTTGCATGGTCACCGTCTATAAAAGCCATGTCAACCGGAGGCGCAATTTCAGAGATTTTTCTGCCCAGCCGAGGTATGGCCGGAGCGATATCTCCTACCGGGTCTGAAAAAAAGCCTTCGTGAAGCTCCGCATAATCATCCAACTGAAGAATTTTAAGCATTTTTTCGGCATGCAATAGAGGTTTATTCACGGAAAGATGTTTCATATTCGGATCGATGCAATAGATTACCCCTCTGTCGTTGTCCTTAAGCGCCCTGGCCATTATGCATGTGGAGAAGCCGATAAAAGTCCCTATTTCCAGAACGGTCACCGGTTGTCTGTCACGGATAATACAGTAAAGCGCATGTGCATCACCAGGCTTAACAGTGGCGAGGATAAGATCATAAATATCCTGCTGGGATGCCGTCCAGTAGTCTAAATACGCCAGAAAGATATCGCGATAAATGTTCTTTGAGATTTCAAAGCTCTTTATATCATGAAGATGTATCTTCCCCTCCAGGAATTCCGGTTTCACCGGCAGGCCATAGACCCAGCACTGTCCTCTGAAACCATCCACAAGCCGCAGTATGGTCCGACTGTTCGGCAGCCCGACTTTATCGGCGATACGGCCTGACAGGTCCAGTATCCGCAGCATGATCAATATACCCGGGGTTATCAGTTTAAGAAGGCGGTTTCTACCCGGCGGTTTCAGCGGCTTTATATCCCGTGCACCGCTGATTACGGAGACTATCTCGGCGAAAACAATACAGCAGGCAATCTCCAGCGCCTCTTTACTGATTTCCAGCGAATCCTCATGTCCCTCTTTTAATGAATTCTCCTTGCCACTCGCCTTCCCCGGCGCAGTCTTCCGGTTGACACGGGCGAGGACCCGCAAGGCCATGTCGTAATCGCGACTCCGGCAGTAAATCGCAGCCCAGTTCAAGCCGGCGACAGCCGGTATGGGAGACTGAAGTTTTTCGAAAAAACCGAGGGCGCGATCATACTCTCCAAGACGCAGATAACAGATTCCCAAACAGGCCGGAATCACCGCATCAGGCCGCAGCCTCTCCAGGCAGCCGGCCAGTGTTTCCGATGCTTCACGCCACCTACCCCGCCGAAACAGATCAAGCCCCTTATTCTTTTGCATCTCCGTTTTATTAATTGATTGTTCCTGCATTTATGTCTCTATGTCCATAAGGAATTCAGTTGCGGGCGGTTGCCACAATCCCATGGCTGCGCCGTAGCCGTTAACCAAAATATCCCAGGTGCTTCAATTGCCGTTCCATTTTTTTTGTCTCTTCTTCACTCAGGACGCTTTCTTCCGAATGCCCGCCTTCACCGGTCTTCTCCATCCTTATCTCATTTTTCCCGATAAATTCATCACTGATTATTTCAGTCAATACCCGTCCGTCCACGTCTTCAGGTATGGCCAGCCCCATAAGATAAAGCATGGTGGGCGTCAGATCATAAATTTCAGCATCAACCTTCCTGTTCTTTATATTGCGGCCGTAAACCGCGAACAGACCATCCCTCTCGTGGTCCCCGGTCCTGTACCTGCTGCCGATCTTGTTCTCGCCCAAAATGCCGCCGCCCAGGCTCTCAATTATCGAATAACCCTCATTCATTACAACCACCAGGTCAGGTCTGTCATCAATGTATTCAGATGAATATATCTCACTGCCTTTAAAAACATCTTTTACAATATTTTTGTCCGTCTCCGGGTCCTTTACCGCCAGCAGTTCCCTTTTAACCATTTCACGGATTTCATCATAATCTTCTTCATCCACTATCCCGCCGGGCTCCCGGCCTTTTAAATTCACCGTCACGATCCCGAATACGAACGATGAGAAAACTTTGGTTTTATTATAATCGAAATCACCTTCCTTGATTCCATGTGACGGCAGGTATTTTCTTATATAGTCCAGGAATGCGGAAGGCAGGTATTTTTTAAAATTCAACAGTCCGGCTTTTTTAATAATACTCCGGATTGAATATGTTGATATGTTCCTCCCGGCAAGATCATTCTTGATTTTCAGATTCCCCCTGACATTCAGCAGGCCCAGATGTTTAAAGAAGTTATTGATATAAAAACCCTTTGACGCCCGCATGAAACCATGATCGGAACCTATGAATAATACGGTGTCGTCATCCATTTTTTTCAGGACATCGCCCAGAATTTCATCAAGCAGCTGAAAACATTTCACACATTCCGGTTCCATCGAAACTACTTCTTCCCATAGAAAATGCTGAAGCCGGTCAGGACACGTGAAGACCATGAAAAAGAGGCTCCACTGCCGGCTCTCCATGAAGTGGTCCATGACCTTTCTTCCGTCGGTCGTAAGTTTATATACCTCTTTTACCAATTCGCTTCTATCTTTCGAATACAGGTACAGCTCTTCATCTATATCGATCCTGTAATCCGGGACAAGCCCGAAAAGCTCACCCTTGACCTCTTGAGGAAAAACAAACTCCTTATCCACGCCGGGCGTCATCAGACCGGAAACCATAATGCCGTCAATCTCGTCGGGGGGATAAGTGAACGGGACGTTTATGACTGCCGATTTTCTCCCGTTCCTGCTCACAATTTTCCATACCGGTTCCGCGTAAGGAGATGTGCTTTTGGTAACAATACTGGTTTCATACCCTTTTCTTCTTCTAAATTCATATATACCGTGTTTGCCGGGGTTCTTGCCGGTAGCTAACGATATCCAGCCCGGCCCGGTAAGCGGCGGAATTGTCGACCTCAAAATGCCGCTGGAGCCGCCGTCGATCACCTTTTTGAAATTCGGCAACAGACCCGCCCCGATATAAGGTCCGATTACATCCAGAGTCAATCCGTCCAATCCAAGAAAAAAAACCTTCACCTTAATCCTCCATTTATCAGGTAAAAACCCTGCGGAATTTCAATTTAAAAATATTAATAATAATTCTATCGTCGTCATCAATCCCCAGGCACCGTATCATCAGTATAAAGGCCGTTATAAATACCGGGATATTAATCAGCAATCTTTGCACGGCGCCCGCTCCCGGGAACAGGTATCCAGCGAGCAGAAGCATCGCGAAAACAGTGGCCCCGGAGACCGTCGGCTTCAGAAAGTTCAGACGGTAGGGATGAATTTTATATAAAACATACACCTCGAAAAGCATTAAAAGATTAATTATAACCACGGACACGCAACTGGCAACGGCCGCGCCCAAAATTCCATATGGAGGTATCAACAGAAAATTCAGGAAGATATTCAGGAGACATATACCGAGTGTATTATACATCATCAGGTTTTGCCGACCCGACATAGTGAGAATAAATCCGACGGACCCTACCCCGGCGTTTACCATCTGGGCAAAGGCAAGGATCACGAAAGCATTCCTGCCTCCGATAAACTCCTGTCCGAATACCGACATTATTTCTTTTGACAGCAACGTCATTAATAAAAACAGTGGAAAACTTATTGTATATATCCATTTGGTCGCAGCCTTAAAAAGTGCTTCGAGTTTCCGGATTTCCCGTTTGTTGAACAAATCAGAGATAACGGGGGCAAAAATGGAATTAAAGGAAACCAGGACCAGACTGGTGATCAGGGCGGTCCTCACCGCGGCATTGTATACACCAACCTCATTCTTCGGCCTGAAATATCCAAGCATCAGGGTGTCCGTCAACATAATCAAAAAATTCATGAGGACCACAAGCAGAAGCGGCAGGGAAAACCTGAAGAGTTCATTGGTTTCGTAAACGGCCTTTAAATGCTTTATCGCCGGAAAAACTTTAAACAGGAAGTAGATCGAAAGGAGAGAGGCCAAAAAAACAGACAGACTATACGCGATTACAACACCATAAATCTTAAGCCCGGCGATGAGCAATATTCCGGCAAGCAACAGGTTTGATACCGGGAGAAAAAGGTTCTGGCCATAGACCGTATACTTCATTATTTTAAACCCCTGAATGGAAAACAGGGAATTCAGCATTAAAGCGGAAAAGGGCAGAGAGACCGACAGGAGTTTTATTATTCCCCCCAGTTCAGGGGCCCTGAAAATTCTCACGGCTACGGCATCCGCGTTAAAAAACAGTACAATGCCGATAAAAAGACCTGCAAAAAAAGAATATTCCAGTGATTTAACGATCACTCCCTTGACTCTCGCTTTATCTCCAACCCCATTATAAAGAGAGATATACCTCACTAGCCCGAAATCAAGTCCGAATCTGCTTATCACTCCGGCAAAATTAATAATGGTTATTCCTATCATTAATATGCCTAAAGATTCCGCGCCCAGAATTCTGGCGACAAACACCGCGTAAAAGTATTGAAGTCCGCCGCCCAGGAGCTTGCCGGCGAAAGAAATGCCCGCTCCCTTGCCGATTGTCGCAAGTTCCTTTTCGTGAATCTTCTGTTTGTCATGCTGTTTTTCCAACACTGGTTCCTGTTTCGGTTCCCGGCGCCCGTTTTTATCAGACCTAAAAAGAGACATACACATTCAGCCGCCGGGGGATTGAATGCGGGACCTGCACTTATCGGCTACGCCTTTATGGAAATGATACGATATGACGCACCTGTAGAACAATCTGTGCATAAAACGGGCGAAAACCGGATTTTGCTCGGCCTTCTTCATCACGGGCAGCCAGAAAAATGGGATTGTTAAAAAATTGAATAATGTTATTAGTATCACCTGGCTTATAAAAAGCCGGGAGGGATTACTGTCCAGTCCCATAAGATTATTATGCCTGCGAAAAACCTCTCTGTAATCCTTAAGAAAGCGATACTGAAGCACATGGTAACGTATCGTTATCTCGGGCTTACCAATGCAGGTCCGGAACCTCACCCACGCCAGCCCCTTTTTATACGCTGTCTTCATCGCCTGGTCCAGAGTCACAAGGTGATAATGGTATCCAAGCGCCTTTTTGTTGTAAAAAATCCTCAGCCCATTTTTTTCAAGTCTGTACCCTAACTCAACATCCTCATGGGCATAGGCGCCTTCTTTAACCAATGTTTCATTAAATAATCCGTTTCCCAGCAGAAAAGCTCTCTTGCAGGAGATGTTGCAGGCGAAAAAAAGATAACACGGCAGCTCGCGTCTATCCTCCAGCTCCCTGAACCTGAACGGGTCCCAGACTTTCAGAAAGACGGATTGCCCGAGCCCGGGCGATTGAGTCACCTTTCCCAGAACAGCTATATTCGGTCCGGGGTTCATTTTATGGTCCCGGACATGTTCTTCCAGAGCACCCGGGTCGAGATGTATATCATCGGCGATAAGACAGACGACCGGCGCAACCGCCGCCCTGATGCCCCGGTTTTGTGTAAAGCTGATTCCCCTGTTAGGATGTCTTAAATATGTCAGTTTATACGGCAGGTCCGGTTTCATCTGTTCAACGGCATCCTCCGTACCGTCGGAAGAACCGTCATCAACGATAATGACTTCGAACTCCAACGGGCTTAATGTCTGCTCAGCCAGACACCGGAGCGTCATCCGTATGATATCGCTGCGATTGTATGTTGCAATCACCACGCTGATCTTAATATCTTCCTCCATGACAATAATTTTCTCCGGGAACAGACTGCTATGCCGATCGGGCCTCCACCCTGTTAGCCGGGGACCCTTCATCCCAAATCCGTTTCAGGGCAACGGCCAGTCCTGTATATACCCAGAATTGGGCATAGGGGGTTGATTCCCTGAACATCATATTTGTTACTCCATCCAGCAAATAAGCCAGAAGGCCGGTCAGAATGGCAAGCGCAAGTCCACGCATTAACAGGTCTTCACATTTCAACACGCTGTAACAGCGCTTCATCGCGACCAAAATAATGCCGAAAAACGCAACCACGCCGAAAAGACCCAGTTCCGCGGCCGTCCATAAAAACGCGTTATGCACGGGTCTGTCCGCCATCGGGCCTTCATGCCCCAGAACCATGACATCCGGATCCTTCAGTGCCTCAAGATAATTACCCGGCCCATATCCAAAAAATAAATTATCACTCCATATACCGAGAGCTGTCCTGGCGGAGTCAATCCTGACATCCATAAGCGCGCGCGGGGCGTTGAATAATTTAGCATCGATAATTTTGTAGGCCTGGGGATAAAAGGGCATCATGGCCAGGACTAAAGCAGCAGCGATGACCAGAGCTTTCCCCTGTTTCCACGAAAATACAATGGTGCCGAGGGCAAAGGCCGATGACAGGGCGAAACTGAGCCAGCCCGATCGCGAAAATGTGACAACGAGTCCTCCGATGCCGAGCAATAAAATACCGGAAAGGACAATTTTAAGCGACGGCCTTAAAAACTTCATCAATATAAACACAAACGGCACCGGCAGGATCATTGAATAATACAGCCCCAGCGCATGCGGATCGAGCGTGGTGCCCGCCGCCCTGATTTCATCTTCAACGCCGGGGACCGCCCCCTGTGTTCCAAAATCGGCTGATTGTACAGATCCCTTTGTGCTCCCGATACCGACGTTGCCGGTGACGCGCTCATACAGCGCAAGGGGGCTCTCCAGGACAATGGCAAACAGCATCAGTGCTATAATCCACTTAAGGTGGTGGCGCCTGACCTTGTGCGCTATGAAAAAATAAATTAATATATGCTTGATGTTGTAAATAATATCAAACGTTCCCAGCACCTTGTCAGGCGCCCCGATCAGAGAGATAAACTGGGAAATGATTAAAAGCAGAATAAGCCAGTCGATCTTCCGCAACCCTGGAAGGGATTCTTTCCTTGCGATAAATATCCTGGCAAACCAGACAGTGTAAGAGATAAAAATAAGCAGTTCAACAAGCCCTATGCTTATCCCCCTGGCAGGCATAGCGATATGCTGCGCGAACATCCACTTACCATAAATGGAAAATGGGATATTGAATACAAAGGCGTAAACAAGAAAGCTTTCAATATTATATATCGCCATCATGGCGAGGGAAACGACCAGGATTCCGCCTGAAACAGCCAGTAAGTACCGGAATTCCAGCGTCATGATCTTCCAGGTCAGAAGCGCGAATATAAGACCGGAAAACGCAACAACAAGGTACCGGATTTTCAGGTCCGGTCTCAATCTCTCAAAAAGCGCCATGTTTTGTGATTACTCTCCATATGGTCATAACAATTATCTTTATATCCAGACCAACCGACTTCTTATCCACATATTCCAGGTCAAAAGCAACCGTCTTCCGGAAAGACAACCGGCCTCTTCCGTTAATCTGTGGAAGACCTGTAATGCCGGGTTTTACCGTAAATTTTCGCATCTGGCCCGCGCGGTAGTTAACAAGCATTTCCGGAATTTCCGGCCTTGGGCCGACCAGTCTCATATCCCCTGTCAGGACATTCCAGAAATTCGGCACTTCATCCAGAGTGCTTTTCCTGAGCCACTCACCAAATCTGGTAATCCGGGGGTCATCCGGCACCTTGAATGCAATCCGGTCAATCTCCTCCTCCGAATAATTGTAATCATATAATTCCGGAAACCTCTCTTTCGCGTCAGCATACATACTCCTGAATTTAACAAAACTGAACGTCGCCGGCACCCAGTATCTCTTGTCGGGATCAAAATGAGGATCAACAATTGTATAATCACCTTTTCCGATGATGTCCCTGCCCGGCAGCAGCCTGCTCCTGGCGCACCTGTCCTGGAAAAACAGGGCGGGGCCGGGAGACTCGAATTTGATGATTATGGCCAGCACAAGCATAACCGGAAGGGACACAATCAACACTGTCAAACTAACAAGTATCTCGAGAATTCTATACGATATCCTTGCGGCTTTCTCCCCGAAAGACATGTTTAATCCATATCCATCTTCAGCCGGTATGCAGAATATTCTTCCGGTTTCAGCCGGTTCCGGAGCACCTGGGTCTTCTTCCTGAACGCCAGTGAATTCCGGCCCCGAATAATATTCAAAAGATTGTTTTTCGTTCTCTGCTAATACACTCATTCAATCGCACCTCGACCGATGATTATTGCTGCTTCGTCCTATGACACTTCCCGAGCTTCTTCCCGCCCGAAAGTTGTTTCTGATTCTGTTTTTTGAGTTCCTCATAACCTTTCCTTACATGATGATAGACGGTGCCCCGATAAGTTACGCGACCCGCAAAAAGGGCCGCCACGCGGCTGTTATCGGCCCGCCCCAACACAGGCAGCCAGAAATATTTGACCGACCACGCGTTAAACACACTCCTTCTCATTATTTCATGTGGCAACATTTTCAGCATTGCCTTCAACCCGGCTTTGACTGTAAAGAGTTTATACACCGAAAATACGTGAAATCTGGGTATGCTGTCGCTCAGCATATCCATGTTTCGTCCCAGTTCATACGCCCGCCGGCAGGCGGATGATAGTGTCACTTCATGGTAATGCCATGCCAGGGCTTTTTCATTGTATACAATTTTAAATCCCTTCCGCCCCAACCTGTATCCAAGTTCCACATCCTCATGGGCGGCCCCTTTTCTCTCCCTGAACATTCCGTTCCTGAGGAGAAAATTCTTTTTAACCGAAATATTGCATGCATAAAAGTAAATATTGTCCAGCAGCTTCTTTCCCTCAAACCGCTCATAGCGAAAAGGGTCCCAGTTTTTCTGCATAACCGTCTGTGGTAATTCAGGCGATTGAGCGACCTTTCCCATCACCGCATAATTTTCTCCCCGGTACTCCTCATGGGTTTTGATATGCTGCTCCAGATGATCGGCGGCCACCCGGATATCATCGGCAAGCAGGAGGACCAGATGGCCACCGGCCTCCCTTATGCCGCGGTTTTCAGTAAACCCGGGGCCACGGTTTTCATGCCAGTAATACCGCAACTCATAAGGCGCGGTCGCAATCATCGACTTCACCATTTCCTCTGTACCGTCACCTGAACCATCATCAACGACCAGGACTTCAAATTCCGATGGAGAAACAGTCTGCAGCATTAATCTATCGAGAGTGACCTTCAGAACATCACAACGGTTAAATGTTGCGATCACCACACTTATAACTGGAACCATTTGTTGATGTTTCTCTTTCATTTACTAACCGGCTTCCTTGCCAAAACTTCGATGAACACCCCGCTGCCCACTATTCTCAAATAAATACCGGCCACCCGAAAAAAAAGGGACCGCGTCCTGAGTTTTGCAATCATTGGGAATATATCTGAACGATAAGATTTCGAAATAATTTCAAACCCGGTCTTCTCAAGGGCGTTCCCGAGTGAACGCGTTGACCATGTCGTAAGGTGATGGGGAGGGTCCATCCAGGCAAGCAGCCTGACAAGGTCCTTCCTGAGCTTTGATGCGGGAAGTTTTTTAAACATGTTGAAAACCCGGTCGTCAAATATCGGGACGCCCACGCTCAAAATTCCGCCTGGCTTCAGGACCCGGTAAAGGCTGTCAAGCGCGACAGCGGGAGCATTTAAATGCTCAAGCACATGGCATAGACGAACCACATCAAAATGGCCTTCGGGCCACCCTGGTTCGTAGGCAGATCCGGACTGCACATGGTCACCGTGTTTCCGCCCCGCAAGTGAAAGCATCTCACCATTAACATCTATACCGAAAACGTCCCATCCCCTGCCTCCGGCAAAGTCCATAAATAATCCATCGGGACAGCCTACATCAAGAATGACTCCACGGCCCTTCCTGTTTTCAATCTCCCTCAGCACCGGAAGCCAATGTTTTTCCTGGACCCAGGTCCTCCACCCGGGATTATCAAAGAGAAAGTCGAGATAATCATCCCCGCTGTAGAGCGCCTCAAGGTCCGCTTCTTCAGGGTCGGGATATACATAAATCAGCCCGCAATTCCTGCACTGGTAATTCTTGTAGCTCCTGGTACGGACGTCCGCATAACGGGACTCAATCTCCATGAAAGGAGCTTCCTCCGGTAGTCCGCAAATTTTACACCGGGCGGATACCGGATCGGAAACTGAAAATTTATTCATTTTTTAACAGACCCGCCTTTATCCGAAAGATACCGGTCGGCCGCTTCCCCGGCCGCTCTTTTGCCGTCCAGGATTGCGTCATCCATCCACTGGTATTCCCAGTTCCCGTACCTGCCGGCAAGAACAACCGCATTTTTCCTGAAAAAACTCCTGATCTTGCGGAGGTTCCCTGCCCTCTCCCTGTTGTATATAACATAGCCGTAAGGAATGTCTCTTATGTCTACTAATTCAACCTTATCTTTTTTTGTTAAAATCTTTGCGCTGACAAGATCTTTTATGACATCATCCACTATTTCATCCCTGTCGATCTTCTTCTTCCGTGAATAGGCGATTTCGGCAGTTATTGAACTCCTGGCGCCGGGCGCCATTGTTGAGGAAAAATTCTTTAAAAAACTGATCCTGAAAAAGGAATATTTCTTCTCGGGATAGTATATCCAGTGATTGGTGTTTATATTGGCCTTATCAATCCCGAGGTTTACACATAATATCGAATTGTATTTCAGTCGCCTGGCGGCTTGCGAAACAGTCGCTGGAACATTTGCAATATCAACTAACTCAGGCAGAGGGATCGTCGAGATAAGAACATCGTAATTCTGACGCGTACCGTCGGCGAACTCTATCTCCTTTTTCTTTATGTCGATTTTAACCGCCTTTTTATTCAGTATGACTTTTACTCCGTTTTTAACAAACGCGCCTGGAATTGCCGAAATACCGTTTCTCAACGGATATCTGAATATCGCATTGGGGCCGAATTCTCTCGTCTGGTCGGTTAATGCTCCTTCAACAACCTCATGGAGAGCGGGCATGGGAATTCTTACGTCCAACCAGTCGGTAGTCATATTCCTGGGATGCACGGTCCAGAATTTTTCAGAATAAGGGATCATAAAATGTTCGGCAATACCTCTGCCAAAAGCCGCAACCAGCCATTTTTCATAATTGTAACACATCTGCTTCCTGTTCTTCTTTCTCTCGCAGTACGTCTCGATAAATGACACCAGGCAGTCTTTTACTATAGGCAATGGTAATCCAAAGGTATTCGCCTGGATAGGATATCTGGTCAGTCTGTCGAACGAATAAAGCCGCGCCGACCTCTTCCTGTCCACCAAATCTATTTTCAGAATGTCCCGCAATAACCCGATAACATATTCGTTCCTGGTATGCAACACGTGAATTCCGAGATCAAAGGTATAGCCGTTTACTCTAGGAGATATGCATGTTCCACCATACCTGTCGCTCCCCTCGTACACCGATCCGCCGCCGTGGTAAGCAGCGCTCAAACCGGCCAGTCCGGCTCCAAGAATTATCGTACGCCCGTTACCGTCTTTCATGTGTTAATACCCGACCTTCCTCATAAAATAAGCGACTAATCCCGCAAGGGCTGCTCCCCATGATGCTATGGCCAGGTATCGCACAACAGGGGTTAATTGTCTTCGCCTTTTTTCCGAAGCATTCGGATCAGGGGAGCCGGAAGTCGGACCATCACTCCGGTTATTTAAACTCTCATTATCGTTTTCCATCTGCATTTCCTATGAGTCGCCCCGGCCTTTCACTCCGTCCGACGAAAAGAACAGCCTGATGTTAAAAAAGGCAAGGACATATACAAGACCGGTCGAAAAAAACAGGCTCAGGATCGCCGTTAACCCTATATGATAAATTTTAATCGGCTGTACAGGCTCGGTTGGAATTTCCGCCAGATGCATGATTTTGACTTCACTGTCAGTCGTGGTCGCCTGGGCCAGGGACTCCAGATAAAGGTCCTTCAGGTATATATATTCGCGCGACTCGGCATTTATCTTCATATTAAGTTCCTCAACCTTTTTCTGTATGGGGAGCATCTGCCGCAGCCTGCTCTTAAGATTATCAAGCGAAGCCCGCAGGGACTCCAGCTTCGCCGTCAGTCCTTCCAATTCTATCTCATCGAAAAGCTTTTCCGATTCCATCCTCCTTAAATCGTCCGGATTGGGATAACCATATGATTTCTTTTTTATCTCAAGGTCCAGCCCTGAAATCTTTTTCTGTTTTTCCTCCATCTGGGCATTAAGCTTAATATAGGACTGCTCGATGTCATAAAGACTTTTCACGCCCCTGGAAGTCTCCTCGGATATCGAGACGACATCGTTCCTTTTCAGCAGGTTCTCTTTTTCGTCCCTGAATAAAGAAATTTTATTTTCTTTTTCAATAAGCTGGACGCGTAACCGATTCAGTCTTTGTTCGGCCGGATTCTGGTCCTGTTCACTCAGCCACTTGACCAAACCAAGCCCTACACTGTCAATTATGTCGGCCGCCCTTTTCGGGAAATTGTCCTTGACGGTGATAACATAAACATAGGAATCCTTTGTTGCGTGGATGTACATATTCTTTCTCAGTTTTGCAACGGCCTCGGACACAGGGTTTCCTTCGATTATCCGGCCATATTTCAATATCATCCATAACTTCATCGAATATTCGGTAACAAAGTCCTTTACTGAATGATACCAGCGCTCATACCAGGATGAATAAGTAATTTCGGGTTTTCCGTCAAGCCGCAGTGATTCAACTACCGGCCTGAGGATCGCCTCACTCCTGATGATATCACGCAGCGTCTGAACAATAACCTTAAACGGCGGTGCGGGAGCCGGGGCGCCGAATGCCGAGGTATCTTTCATCCTCATCAGGCTTGATTCCAATGGCCTGTAATATATAGTAATCCCGGCCTGATATTTCTCCGAAAACAGATAAGTAAATGCAAGAGAGGCCAGAACTGCGGAAAGACAGAAGACCAGAACAAAATTTTTCTGTCTGGTCAGGACTTCAGAATATTTCCTGAAATCAATATTAAACAAATGGTCATATAAGTTTTTTTTAGTTGTCATCCATCATCACCGGATTTTTTTGTTTCCCTTAGCACACCGTGTAGTTTCAGCATCCTTCAGCGCCTGACCTCTGGACATTTAAAGCTTGAAGCTATGTCCCGCCCCGCCGTCCCCTCATATATGACAGAGAATGCATCCCCAGCAGAATGGTCGGAAATATCCTGATTTTTTGCAATTTCATTTTATTGAAAATAAAATTCAGCTTGAAAACAAGATCAAAAAATGGGTTCGCAGGCAGTTTGATGATAATCTTAACCAGAAATAACGGGACATTCATCTGAATAAAAAATTGCATCAGCTTCTGCAGATTAACAATTTCCTTCTTGTTTTCCATCCTGATTCTGCTTGAGGAAAAAAATGACGCATCCAGCGTATCATCCGCAAGATAACCATTTTCTGAAATATACCGGTGTATTGCCGTACCTGGATAGGGCTGCAACAGGGAGCATTGGGTGAAATCAGTACCGATCTCCTTATTAAGCTTGTATGTCTCCATGGTGCTCTCCAGCGTCTCGCCCGGCAGTCCCAGAATATTATAGGTGGAAAGTTTAATGCCGTAACTCTTGATATGTCCCGCCGCCGTCCTTATCTGCTGGTTGGTGATTTTTTTATTCAGCACATTCCGCCGCAGGTGCTCATTACCGGTCTCCACACCCATTCTGACACAGATACACCCCATCTCCCTGATCAGCCGCACATATTCTTATTTTACATGAGTAGCTTCCACATTAACAATAAATGGCAGGTTTATTTTTTCTCTGTAGAGGCCGGCAAACTCCCTCAGCCAGCCCGGAAAACTGAAAAAACAGTCGTCCACAAAATTTATTTTTCTTATAGCATATTTTTCCTTTGCATGGACAAGTTGCCGCATAACATTTTCCGGGCTCCTCTTTCTGAGATAACTGCCCTTTCCCCTGTAAAGCTCCTTGTACGTTTTATTAAAACAATAATTGCAGTTATGCGGGCAACCCCTCCCCGTCATCATGGAATACATCTCACTGTTGTAGGGGACTAAATACTTGTATTTGGCGTATATATCAAAGTCGGGCGCGGGCAGATCATCAAGGTCACTAATAAATGGTCTGACGTCTGTTTCGAATATTTTTCCATCAGGTCCTTTCGACCAGACATTGGGTATATTCCGGATCTTCCCGGGATTGTTCCGGAGCGCTTCAAGCAGGTCGAGCAATGCATACTCACCCTCACCGCGGTTAATGTAGTCAATGCTGGAATCTTTAATCATCTCCGGGAAAAAAGTAGGGTGAGGGCCACCGACCATGATCGGGGTGGTGGTATTTCTTTTTAATTTTTCGGCCGTCTGCAACACCCAGTATTCGCCGCCGGTAGTACAGGAAAAGGCAAAAAGATCGGCGCCGCTTTCAAGGACGGATTGCAGAAAATTCTTCTCACCCGATTCTATAAACAAATCGCTCTCATGTCCGTATTCCTTCAGAACGGCATGGAGTTGTTCCACTGCGATCTTCACAAAAGAATCCTGCTGTAAAAATACTACTTTCATCTATTATGCATCCCCGAACTCCTCTTACGCCCCGGAATCATAACAACATCCCGGGGATGGTATTCAGTCGCCTGATTTCCACTTCATTATCCTGAAAAAAATCCTTTGTTTTCACCTGGAGGACTTTGACCGCCGAAAAATGACCGGCATTAAGGGATTCCAGTCCAACCCTGAAGCTGTTTTCCGCACAGAGGGAATGTTCTCTACCTGCATCAGGCGTCAGAGTCCCTTCCTTGTCCCTGAAAACAATAATCTGCCCGGCTTGCAGTGCTGTGCCGGTAATAATTCCGGCGCCGGAGACACACTTATCGATCAATATGCCTGAATAAAGAATATTTCCGGCTTCCCCCTTTATTGAATATGTCACAGGAATACCGCAATCTTCCCTGCGATGCTTCCTTCTTTCCTTCTGATGCAGTCCGGGTTGCCTCATGAAATCAAAAAAGTAATTTTTAATATAATCAGAGAGAGACTCCCTCCACGGTCGCATAAAGTTTATTCCATGTTTCCCCAGATTGGCGTTGGACATTATCTCTGAACGTGGCCGGGGCGCAAAATACTCTTTTTCAAAGTAGCCGGAACCCACGGGGACCAAATCGATGTCGCTTATTCCGCATATTTTCAGGATTTCTTCGGCAACATCGTACCGGGAGCCTTCGCCTTCACAAACCATATGGTACGTCCCGTATTTTTCGGTCTCCATCAGCCTGAACAGATTCATCGCAAAATCATATGTATATGTGGGCGTGCCCCACTTGTCATTTACGGCAAAAATCTCTTTTTTGCCCTGGGCCACCTGCTCCAGGATCTTGAATATGAATTTCTTCTCCTTGTCCCGTCCTCCACCCATCATCCAGCCGGCCCGCACCACAAACGTCCGGGAACAGTGCTCCAGGGCATACAGTTCGCCTTCATATTTTGTCCGCCCATATACCATTATCGGATTCGGCTGGTCCTCCTCGGTATAAAAGCCGCTTTTTTTACCGTCAAACACCCCAGCGGTACTGATATAAATAAGCATGGCGCCATACTCTTCCGAGAGCTTTGCTATATTTCTGGTGGCGACGGCATTAGTGGCAATGGTAATTTCCGGATGGGTTTCACAATATTCCAGATTGGTTTCAGCCGCAAGATGAAGAACGATATCAGGGCGGTATTCTTTAAACATCCGGGCAAGATGATCGTCATCCCGGACATCCAGCCGTACCAGCCACTTTTCATTTACTATCCTGTCACTTGCAAGAACATCTTCATACCTGGAAGCAAAGAAAGGGTATATGGCACTTCCAAGCATTCCGCCACATCCTGTTATAAAGACTCGTTCCGACTTCATTACATTATACTCCCCGTTTAAAATGGTTCATCCACATATAAAAAACAGTCTAATTCCTGCCCCGCCCCGGTAATTAGTCTTTGACCCGCACCTCCGGATTCAGGTCATAAGGAAAACTGAACAGCACCTGATTAGGCAAGAGGTTGTAAAAATATTGCCTCACGAATAAATCAACCTTTGCGATTGACGTCCTCGGCAGATATACAATGTCATAAGGCCTTAATTTTACGTCCGGAATTTCCCCCCTTATTATCTTTTTCAGGTTAAGAGAATAGGTTTGCGGTTCTGAAGACCCGCTGTACCTGATGAGAATAACATTTTTAATCTCTGCTGTGTCCAGATGTCCGCCCCTCTGAATCACGGCATCTAACACCCTCAACATTCCGTTAATAGCTATCAGGCCGGGTCTTGCGACCGCACCTCCCACATAGACCTTGTCCGCAGCAAAGTCCCTGACTATTACCGCAACCTCGGGCATCCGGGTCTCCATCACTATGACCGCGACTTCGGGAGAATCCATAACCTCCGAGAATTTTTCAGTAAGCAGAGAGTCCATTTGGTCCGGCGTCAGACCGGCGGCCTGGACATCCCCTATCAGCTGCAGAGATATCTTTCCGTCCGGCCTTACAGTTACTTCCTCATTCAGCTTCTCTTTGTAAAAAAACTTTACCGCGATCTTGTCTCCAATATTCATGGCATAGGTGCCGCCCGTAGTCTTATTCGTCCCGGAATATTCCCTCGTGATCATTTCCTCCAGGCGGTCCGGCGTCAGACCAGCGGCCTGGACATCCCCTATCAGCTGCAGAGATATCTTTCCGTCCGGCCTTACAGTTACTTCCTCATTCAGCTTCTCTTTGTAAAAAAACTTTACCGCGATCTTGTCTCCAACCCCTAAAACATATTCCAGCTCTTCATTCTGCCGGTTCAGGGCTACAATATCGGAAGACTCCAGGGTCAATCCTCCGTAGTGCGCACATCCGGAAAGAAAAGATACAAAAAGCAGGCATAAAGCAAGAGTCGCAATTAAAGGTTCAGACACCAACTGTTTCATACTGATTATTCCTTCCGTGATTTAATCGTGATTTAGTAAAGAGCGTTAATTTTATCATGCTGCTACCCCACTTGACCCGCCGGCAAGTCCCCAGGAAAATCCATTAAGGACATATCATGTTTAAACAGACACCGCTATAATTTAATTGCAATATGACTGCAGGTACAGTTCACTTGAAATATTGCTATTACTTGGGAAGTTAGCACCATTTCTTATTATGAAACAGATATTAGCACCGCTGATCTTTTTTGTAAACATTATTGTAGGTTTTTTGATCGAAAAACGCAAAAAATAATCTCCGGTGAAAGATATTTCTCCGGAAATCTGTTCTTCCGGTCAGACCGATCCCTCTCCAGAACCTTCCGGATGATGAAATATTCATCTGTTTTATCATGAAATCAGCGCGATATTATGTTAAAATCAGGCAATGAAGAAAGTCGGATTTATATACGATGATGTTTTTCTCCTCCATGAAATGCCGATAGGACATCCTGAATCCAAAAAACGTCTGATCGCAATAATCAATGCACTGGAAAAGAGCAGTGTATGGGACAAGCTTGATCATCTAAAACCGAAAAGGGCTGAAAAGCAGGACATACTGGAGGTACATACTCCTTCCTATTATGACAGTATTATGGAATTCACGGGATATTTTGATCCCGACACCTATATTTCAAAGAATTCGGTCGAGGCCGCTCATTACGCGGCAGGCGCTGTCATGGAAGCGGTCGATAGATGCGGAAGCGCTCAAATCGAAAGGGCATTCTGTGCGGTAAGACCTCCGGGCCATCATGCCGAAGCAGAAAGGGCCATGGGATTCTGTATCTTCAATAATATCGCGGTCGGGGCAAAATACGCGCGGAGGGCCGGATATAGCAAGGTCTTTATAATTGATTTCGATGTGCATCACGGCAATGGAAGACAGCATATATTCGAGGAAGACGATTCGGTCTTTTATTTCAGCACCCATCAATCTCCTCATTACCCGGGCACCGGCAAAGAATCAGAAAAGGGGAAAGGCAGGGGCGCTGGTTTTACACGTAATATCCCCTTTCCTTCCGGAGCGGGAGACAAAGAATATACAGCCGCGTTTCAGGACCTTCTGCCGGAACTGGCTGATAGTTTCAACCCTGATATCATCCTGGTTTCCGCGGGTTACGACCTGCACGAAAAAGATCCGCTCTCAGGCATTAATGTCTCAAATGAAGGAATAAGGAGTATAGTCAGGGGAATATTGCGATCTGCCAAAAATATACCATGCATCTTCTGCCTTGAAGGGGGCTATAACCTTACTTCCCTCAGCGAGTCGGTACTGATAACAATAGAAGAACTCCTGTACACTGCATAAAACAGGCGCGGGGTCAAAACACGTACTTAATTAAAATAAACCCCCCGATAAGGAGCACCATAAAAACAAGACTCAGAAGATTGAAATATTTTTCTATGAAATCCCTGATGGAAGGCCCGAACTTCCGGATAAGAGCGGCAACAAGAAAAAAGCGGGCGCTCCTGCCAATTACAGACGCCACCATAAACAACCGGAAATCAAATTCAAAGACACCCGAGGCGATTGTGAAGACCTTGTAAGGGATGGGCGTTATGGCGGCAATGAGAATCCCCCAAAAACCAAGCTGATCATACTTTAATTTGATCGCATTCATGATCTCCTGCCCATGATAGAAGTCTACAATGGGCCTGCCGACGGTTTCATAACCATAAAGACCTATGCCGTAACCCAGAACACCGCCCAGGACTGAACCGGCCATGCAGATTGTTGCGTATTTAAAAGACCGTTTTGGAATGGAAATAGCCAGTGCTATCAGAAGCACATCGGGAGGAACAGGGAAAAAAGACGATTCACTGAACGCAAGCAAAAAAAGGGCGGGAGTTGCGTATGGCGTCTCGGCCCAGTGCAATACCCAGTCATAAAGTTTTTTAAGAAATTTCATTTTTAAATATATCCCAATTCCTTTTCAAGCGCCAACTTTACGTTACGGCTGAAGCGGTCATATACGCCCTGCCGCCGCATTAACAGACTGTCCCGGCGCCCTCATTGAGGTCACAAACTCAAAACAGCCTTTCCTGCCCCTTGATCGTTTTCCGCGCTATCTTCCCGAATATCCTTATCTTCCCATATTCACCGTCATATCCCGGTGCTATATGGACCTTATGGTCCCGCACCATCGAAACCGCCTCAGCCAGCCTGTGTGAGCCGGCCCTTTCTATATCCGCGACCGGAGTATCCAGCAGTATCTTAAACTCGTTTCCGAGATCATCAAGCAGTCCGGAATGTATCTTTCCGACAGCCTTGCTCTTTGGACCAACCCCTATGGTCTCGGATATTATCTCATCAAGCGGGATGATCGAATAATAATCCAGGGGGGCTTCCTGCCTGAAGTCCTCTTCCCTGTCGGCAAGCTTCTGAACCCTGTGCATAACGCCGACTGTCAGTTTCCTGCCGCAGACAGGACAGAGATAATTATACCTGATCGTCTCCTCCGGTGAGAAGCAGACATCGCACGCCCTGTGTCCGTCATAATGATACTTGCCTTCCTCAGGGAAAAACTCTATCGTGCCAGAGAAACCCTTGCCTGTTTTTAATGCCCCGGTCATACTCATATAAGAGACCTCTGTATCAAAAATATTTGCTTCACGTCCCAGTTTTGACGGTGAATGCGCGTCGGAATTGGATATCAGAGTAATATTATCGAGGGCCGACAGCCGCCGGTTCATGGACGGATCAGAGGAAAGGCCTGTTTCGATCGCGTAAACATGAGGGGTCAGGTCTTCGAAGCATTACTCCAGCGAATCAAATCCGGACATAGCTCCGAACACTGAAAAATGTGGTGTCCAGGCATGCGCGGGTATAAGCATCGCTTCACTCGACTCGTTGATGATGATCCTCAATAGCTCCTTCGCGTCAAGCCCGAGTATGGGTCGTCCGTCTGAAGCAAGATTCCCGATCTTTGAGAGTGCCTTGTTTATCGCTGCCGCCCCGGCGAATTCAGGGACAAAAACTATGCAGTGAATCTTTCTTGTCCTGCCGTTTTTACTGTAAATACAGCTGATCTCGGCGGTGAGCAGAAATGAAACGTCAGCGCGGCATGATGCCGGGACATCGCCTGTCTGAAATTCCTCTATTAACCCGAATAAACCGTTGCCGGCCGGTTCAAGTTTAGTCTTCAGTTCCGAAAACCAGGCGGGGTGAGTAAAGTCTCCCGTACCGACGACCTTGATACCTTTTAACTGCGCCCATTTCCACAAGCTCTCAGGCGACATTTCCCTGCTTGTCGCGCGCGAATACTTCGAATGCACATGAAGATCAGCTATAAATTTCATGATGTTAAGCCAAAAAAATGAGGTTAAATTAAAAATGTATTTGGAGGTTAATTAAAAAAAACTGATGCCCTTGGTTCTGTTATACGAAATCAGAAAAAAAGTCTTCGCTCACCTGAGCTTGAGCCTGGCAAACAGCATCCCCATATATTTGTTCAGAAGATTTTGCCTGCCGAGAAAAGGAAATACAGGTCTTTTCCTTATGTTGAAGCTTTCCAGGATATTGTTCATCTCCTCGTTGTCACCACAGGAAAGCCCTTTCCTGAATGTCTGTATCGCATCAATTTTTCTGTTTGCCTTCATATATACCCTGCCAAGATTAAGATAGTGTACAGGATTGTCCGGTTCCAATGCAATAGCGTCATTACATAACATAATCGCTTTATGAATCTGACCTCTTTCCGTTGCTATGCATAAAGCATAGTAAGACTGCAACGCAGGTGTCTTCTCCCGGGTATAAGCCTTTTCAAAACAGGCAAGAGCCTTGAGCAGGTCTTTGTTTTTTAAATGTTCAAGGCCCGTTTCAAACAGTTCGATTGCGGTCATTCAAAATGTCCTGCTATATCAAAATACTTCATAAGGTCATTTTATTTCAAAAAGCAGGATTTGTCGTTAAGTAAATATACCAGGGCGATATTATCCGATTTTTTTCTGTCGCTCTGATATCAGCTATTTAAATCATACCAATTTTACCGTAAAATTAAAACAGCTACCCTCTTTTTGCTTAATCCATTGCGCTTTCATCATCGAAAAATTCCCGGGATTGACCCGAAAAGCGGAAAGATTGCTGATTGCCGGACCCCGATTATCCCGAGGAGGAAAACATGGTATAATCACAGAGGGCGTTATTCAAGCTATTTCCGACGCCCGCACCAGGCGTCTCAGGATATCATATGAACAAGACAAAAGACTTCGAAGAACGATACAGAAATGGCGACCTGCCCTGGGACACAGGAGAACAGGATAAAAACCTGGAGCAGGTGATAAAAGAAGAGTCGATTCAGCCATGTTCCGTGCTGGAGCTCGGAGCAGGCACCGGCAGTAACGCCGTCTGGCTGGCCGGACAGGGATTTAACGTAACAGCCATAGATATTTCCCCTACCGCTATAGAAATTGCACGCGGGAAGGCCGCGGATGCCGGTGTCGGGATTACTTTTGTCGTTGGGGATATCCTGAAGGATAAGATTCCCCATGGTCCTTTTGACTTAGTATTCGACCGGGGCTGTTTTCATGTATTTGACATGCCTGAGGATAGATCGGCTCTGGCGGAGATCATCCGGAACCAACTGAATCCAGGGGGATACTGGTTCAGTATTATCGGCAGTACGGATGGGCCGCGACGTGATAGCGGACCGCTACGAATGTCCGTCCTTGATATTGCATCAGCAGTCGAATCACGGTTTGAGATCATTTCCCTCAAAGCTATTTACCTGGACACAAACCTTCCCGAAGCACCACGGGGTTGGGCCTGCCTGATGCGCAGGCGTAACCCAAATCCATAAAACCATTGGAACCCTGATCTGTTTATCGAAATATAAGTTACCGTAGCCACGCTTACGCTAATATGAAGGCTCCATGTATATCCTTACTGTAGCAGCGGCATAATCGTCCTTTGCAGCGCTCTTCTACTAATATGTTGCCGTGGAATTTAACTGATCCGGACCATAGCTCGGGGAAACCCTGCACTATCCATGAGAAAAAAGCACGGAATCAATTCCGCTTTGAAATATAATCTTCAATTGCTTTTATGTATTCAGGGTAAAGGTCACTTGCAACTTTAACTGCTTCAAGTACCATGGAATGCTCAAGCAAATCATATTCATGTACTAACCTGTTTCTCAAACCGGCGGATGGAGCGAGTTTCACGGCAAGCTCCGCCGGTATTATTTTCAGCTCCCCTGCCTTTATAAAACTTTCATAGTAATCATCAGGCACCATACTACCTGTCTGGACAACAATATGGATGTTTATATCAATTGCTGCTTCAATTAATTCCTGCAAAAGCCTTTCAGTTGCTTTTCTCTTATAAATATCATCTATATATTGCTCCCGGGTCATATTCTTTATAGGATCAAGGGCCCTCAGGTTTTCTACAATAACGGCAAGCTTTCTTCTTACAACTTCTTTTTCCACTGGACTCATGAGATACCCTTTTCCTCTAAAAAATTTCTGATCGATATCGCCTGTGCATCCCGAATTTTTTTTGTATCAACATACATCCTGAATACCAGCGAGCTGAATTCATTGAGCATTCCCGGCACCTTTTCGTAAAGCAGCCTGCCTTTTTTTACTACTGAAAATTTTAAAAGCGGGCTTGCCCGCCTTAGATCAACAACATCAACATTATTTGTATGTAACAGTCTTATTACAGTATTTGTCAACTCCAGAATATCTACCGGTTTATCAAATAAAAACGCGATGTCAATGTCGCTTTTTTTATGAATCTTGCCGGAGGCAGCAGAGCCAAAAAGTATGACAAGCCTGAGTCCCTCTCTCTGAAATATGGGGATAAGTCTGTTTTTTAATACTTCTTCGGTAATTTCCTCTTTACGCCTTTCCATATTCATTCCCATGATTTAAGAAAACCACCTGATTTACTAACAGTGTCGGCCTGGAACTTGTCTGCTGATAAAAATGGTCGGGGCGACCCGATTTGAACGGGCGGCCTCTCGCACCCCAAGCGAGTGCGCTACCAATCTGCGCTACGCCCCGACTTAACTGATCTGTTTTAATATTTCTCTGAGTCTGTTCTTTACGAATGTTATAATATCGGCGGGACTTTCTGAATTATTTCTTCGAATCTCCGCAACTCTTTTGGGGCCCGGGATCCTTATTGTGCCTTCACCAAACTTTTTTCTAACACCTTCTATAGTATACCTTTCCTGGTATAACATTTTCTTTAATTCGAAAATCAGTTCGAGATCTTTCCTCGCATAGACCCTCTGTCCGGATTTGTTTTTCCTCGGCTTCAGAAAAGGAAATTCGGTCTCCCAGTATCTCAGGACATAGGATTCGATGCCGGTAATCTTACTCACCTCGCCTATCTTGTAAAAAAGTTTATCAGGTAGGGGCAGTTGAGTATTAATGCTTTTTTTTGCAGTTTTATGCATCTAATTTTTCTATCTCTTCTTTCAACTGGTTGCTCACCCTGAAGGTTACCACCCTTCTCGGCGTTATCTCTATATCTTCGCCCGTCTTTGGATTACGTCCCCTGCGGGACATCTTTTTTCTGACATTAAACGTTCCGAACCCGGATATCTTCACTGATTAACCCTCTTGAAAAGTCTGTTTCATTGTATCAAAAATGATCTCAATTATGTCCTGAGCTTCTTTTTTGGACAACCCAACTTTCTCAAAAATTGCATCAACAAGATCAACTTTTGTCATGTTTACATCTCCCATTAAATTTTCTTAATTATATTAAGGAGATAGCCGATTGTCAAGCTTATTTTGTAATTTCGACCGGTTTAGACTGCGCTGTCTGCTTTAAGCATATCTGTTCAGGGGTCTCAGAGAGTCTCTTTATTGATCACCATTTTTAGTTTTCAGCATACCCAAAGTTTTTAATCTGGCGACCGGAACCTCCTGAAAATACTGCATTCCTGATTAAGGACAGCAGGAATGACAGACAACAATATTGAGTTTATACACAGGCTCTGTTTATATGCTAATATATATCCTCAATATTCAGCGGAGGATATATATGGCTTACATCGATTTAAGGGCGTTTATACAACAACTCGAAAACAAAGGACTTCTGGTGCGCGTGAAGACTGAGGTCGACCCGATACTCGAAATCGCAGAGATTACCGACCGGATGTGTAAATCACCCGGCGGCGGCAAGGCGCTGTTTTTCGAAAATGTAAAAGGCTCCGCCTTTCCTGTGGCGACGAACCTATTTGGTTCTTTCCAGCGCATGTGTCTCGCCCTGGAGGTCGAAGAGCTGGACGATATAGCAAAAAGGATTAAAGGCCTGTTAAATCAGGCCCCACCCAGGTCTTTTATGGAGAAACTGTCATTGCTTCCCAAACTGGTCGAATTTTCCAGGTTTTTCCCAAAGCACGTAAAGAGCGCTCCATGCCAGGAGGTTATCGAGAAAGAAGACCCCGATCTCGGCAAATTTCCGGTTATAAAGTGCTGGCCGGGTGACGGAATGCGGGATGAGGGCCGCTTTATTACCCTTCCCATGGTCTTCACGAAAGATCCTGAAACAGGACGTCCCAACTGCGGTATGTACCGCATACATATTTATGATAAAAAAACAACTGGAATGCACTGGCATATACATAAGGATGGAGCAAGGCATTATGAAAAATACAAAAAGATGGGCAGCCGGATGCCGGCTGCAATTGCAGTAGGAAGCGACCCTGCCGTTATATACGCTTCCAGCGCGCCGCTCCCCGAATCACTGGACGAGATGATGTTCGCGGGCTTCCTGCGAAAAAAACCGGTCGACATGGTCAAATGCGTAACATCCGACATTGAAGTCCCCGCAAACAGCGAACTGGTCATAGAGGGCTACCTTGAACCAGGCGAGACAAGGATCGAAGGACCTTTCGGGGACCACACAGGATTTTATTCTCCTGCCGAGCCCTACCCTGTATTTCATGTCTCCTGTATCACTCACAGGAAGGACATGATATATCCGGCAACAGTTGTGGGAAAACCGCCGATGGAAGACTGTTATATGGGAAAAGCCACCGGGAGGATTTTCCTGCCCCTGGTTCAGCTCGATTTCCCTGAAATAACAGATATGAACCTGCCGATGGAAGGGGTCTTCCATAACTTCGCAATCATATCCATCAAAAAAAGCTATCCGGGCCATGCAAAAAAAATCATCCACGGATTGTGGGGCAAAGGACAGATGATGTTCGCGAAACTGATCATTGTGGTTGATGATGACGTGAATATTAATGATCTTTCGTATACTGCATGGAGAGTGCTGAACAATGTGGACTGGAAACGTGACACCGTCTTTGCCGATGGTCCTCTCGACGCATTGGACCATGCTGCTAACTGGCCCCTTTACGGCTCAAAAATGGGCATCGACGCAACACGGAAAACCCGTGAGGAAGGTATGATGCGAGACTGGCCTGAAGAGATATTCATGTCGGAAGAGATAAAAAAGCTGGTTGACTCAAGATGGAAGGAATACGGTATCTAATATACCTTCATTTCAGTTGAAACTGTTCATGGCATAGTCTATTCCGTCTGCCATGATTGAATAGACGGCTTCCGACGCCCTGTGTACAGCTTCCCTGATTAACGGAATTTCATTACGTCTGAATTTCGACAGGACATAGTCTTCAACCGGCATATTCTCATCCCGTCCTATTCCTATCTTTATCCTGATAAAATCCCTTGAACCTATACTTTCTATTACTGAACCGACTCCTCTGTGCCCCCCGTGCGAGCCGCTCTTTCTGATCCTTAGTCTCCCAGGTTCCATATCAAGGTCATCATGGATTACTATAAGTTTGCCCTGAGGGATATTGAACTTCTTGATTGTTTTTTTAACGACCGGACCACTTCTGTTCATAAACGTCAATGGCTCTACCAAGACTGCCTCAGTCCCATCAATAGAGCCATTGCATATTCTGTAATCATCCCTGTCTCTAAACTTCAGATTGTATTTTCCGGCAAACTCTTCCAGAACCAGAAAACCGACATTATGCCTTGTCCGAGCATACCTGCTGCCGGGATTGCCAAGACCGACGATAAGCCACAAACTTTATTTCTCCCCGCTCCCGGCCGCCTCTTCTTCCTTCTTCCCTTTCTTTATCAGTTCGGGTTCAGAAGCCCCGGAGGTTGCCGCTGCTTCGGTCTCGGGCCCTGCTTCTTCGACAGCCGGAGCTATAATCGTCACTATAATGTCCCCAACGTCGGTAAGGACTTTGATATCCTCTTCGAATTTCAGGTCGGCGATATGAATGGACTGTCCGACTTCCATTGCCGATATATCCAACGTGATTTTCCCGGGTATTTTGTCGGGCAGGCACTCGACTTCAACTTCCCTTGCTGAATGCCTGAGCATCCCGCCATCTCTTTTTACGCCTACAGGCTCCCCCGATGTCGTCACATGGACCGTGACCCTGACTTCTTCAGAAAGGGAAATTTCAAAAAAATCCGTATGCAGGAGTTCTCCTTTGACCGGATCCACCTGGTAGTCTTTCAACAGTGCGAGCTTCTTCTCTCCATCGGCATACTCCAGGTCTATCATCACCTGGTCCCCGGAAGAATTATTGATAACCTTCAGAAGCTCTCTTCTGGGTATCTTTATCGCCTCGGACCGTCCTTCCCTGTATAAAACAGCGGGGATCATACCATTCCTTCTAAGGGAACGTGCCGCACCTTTTCCATGTTCCTGCCTCTTTTCCACCGCCAAACTGACTCTTTCCATTTTTCCTCCTCAATATAAGCTGCCGGCTAGACAAACAGCGAGCTTATAGATGATTCTTCATTTATTCTTTTTATAGCTTCTCCCAACAGGGGGGCTATACTCAATACAGTCAACTTCGAACATTGCTCTTTTTTACTGTCAAGAGGAACCGAGTTGGTAACTATCATCTCTTCGATTACAGAGTTGTTTATCCTCTCTATCGCCGCACCGGAAAGCACGGCATGTGTGCATGTGACGGACACTCTTCCCGCTCCCTTCTGCATCAGCGCTTCGGCCGCGCGCGTTATGGTGCCGGCCGTATCCACCATATCATCGATAATTATGGCGTCCCTGTTATGTACATTACCGATAACATTCATGACTTTGCATTCATTGACCTTTTCGCGTCTTTTGTCGATAATGGCGATTGAACAGTTGAGTTTCTTGGCAAAGGCCCTCGCCCGCTCCACGCCTCCTGCATCGGGAGAAACGATTACCAGCTTTTCCACGTCATATTTCTTCTTTATATATTCCAGCAGAACAGGCGATGCATATAAATTATCAACGGGTATATTAAAAAAGCCCTGTATCTGGCCTGCGTGCAGATCCATCGTGAGCACCCTGTTAGTACCGACCGCCGTTATAAGGTCGGCCACCGCCTTGGCGGAAATAGGCACCCTCGGCTGGACCTTTCTGTCCTGCCTCGCATAGCCGAAATAAGGAATTACTGCGGTTATGCGCCTGGACGATGCCCTTTTAAGTGCGTCAATCATAAGCAGCAGTTCCATCAAATTGTCATTTACAGGCATACATGTGGGTTGAAGCACAAAAACATCCGAGCCTCTTACGTTTGCATTAAGCTGAACCAGTATCTCACCGTCGCTGAAGGTCGAGACCGTAGCGTCAGCTATCCTGATTCCAAGAAAATCCGCGACAGATTCCGCCAACTCCTTATGCGCCGTACCTGTAATTAATTTCAATCCCGGGGGCATTATTTCTCCTTAAATTAAATCAGAAAATAGCATGGAACAATTTTATGCCTTAATGCACTATTTTAAACTGGTTATAGTTCTTACATCAATCAAAATTATAATATCCGACTAAGTTTACCAAATATAAGCCACAAATGTAAAAATTTTTATCTCATGGCCGGCGATACGGGGGAAGTCCTCGCCCTCACGCAATGGACCCTCAATATATATGCGGAATATGAGCGACCGCCCTGCATTGTCATTTTTGATAGAAACAGCTCTGATTTTCCGGTGTGGTATTGAGATAAAACAGCGATAATTTTTCAGTCTAATTTCCCGTAATCAACTGACTGACTAGAATATGCTTATTAGTATATGATATACTTTCATAAAATGGATTGATGACTTGCCACATCCGGAATTCTTATAAGTAAGTCTGTGTTTGCTTCCATTTTTTTTACATCGGACAATATATCCGGTTGCTATTATGTAAAATCGTTACTATCAATAAAGCAAAGGCAGATCAAATCATATACATAATTTTAGACAGATATCTAAAACAATTTCACATCTCAATAACAATAAGTTTTCTCTGGCCCGTTGTTTGGATATGGGGATAGGACTTTTTTATGAAAATTGCTTACATTGTCCTTAAAGGTATGCCGGAAGGTGGCGGCATAGAAAAGTACACGGAGGAAGTGGGGTCCAGGCTGGCAAAAAAGGGGCATGAGGTTATCGTCTACACAATGAGGCACTATAATGCCAGAGACGGCATGTATAAGGGCATGAGAATTAAGACGGTACCATCTTTAAACACCAGAAGCTTTGAAAAACTTACTGCATCATTTATAGCCACAATGCAACAATGCTTCGAAAAAAAAATTGATATCGTGCACTTTCACGCGTTTGGACCGGCAATGTTCTGTTTTATCCCCAGGCTGATCGGAAGAAAGGTTGTAGTACAGGGACACGGACTTGAATGGAAAAGATCAAGATTCGGCAAGACCGGAAGACTGTTTCTGAAATTAGCGGAAATACCCTCCGTAAAGCTGCCCAATGTCGTAACAGCTGTTTCCAGGGTCCAGAAAGAGTATATGCTGAATAAACACGGGGTGAAATGCCATTACATACCAACCGGAGTCAATCCTCCGCAGATAGAAAAGCCGGATATGATAAAGGAATATTATGGACTCCATGGCAACGACTATATTCTCTTTGTCGCGAGGCTGGTGAAGGAAAAAGGCGCCCATTATTTAATTGACGCCTACAACAAACTTGATACGGACCTAAAGCTGGTGATCGTCGGCGACGCGAAACATGAACGCTATTACAAGGCCAGGCTCCACAGGATGGCGGGGGACAACAAAAATATTATCTTCACCAATTTTATACACGGTAAAATACTCGACGAACTCCTCTCCAACTGTCATCTCTTTGTGCTCCCTTCAGAGATTGAGGGCCTGCCGACAGCACTTCTCGAGGCGATGAGTTACAGCAACTGCTGCCTTGTCAGCGACATACCGGAAAACATCGAGGTGATGGATAATAACGGGTATACTTTCAGAAATAAAGACAAAAACGACCTTCTTGACAAGTTAAACTACCTGATAAATAACAATAATGCGATAGACGCAGTCAGAGAAAAAGCAAAAGACCATGTCCTTAATAAATATTCATGGGATATGGTGGCGGATGAGATCGAAAAGCTCTACAAAACAACACTGGATCGCTGAACATATCCGTCAATATATCTTCTCTCTGTTTTTAAACTTTCGCATCAGACGCAATACATCCACGGTTTTCCCTTTTCCATGTTCCATCCGCCATCTCAAAAAAAGCCTACATCACCTCGCCGCAAAGTCCGGATGGGATACCTGTGCTGATAAGCTCCACGAGGGCTCAACTGAATTCCCTTTCACATTGCTCTATAATAGACTTTAATTCATCCTTGCTCATGTCCGGGATAACGAGACAGCCATCTTCGTCCCTTTCGATCTTCGATATATTGGGATACATCTCCTCGATCAGTCTTAAATTGAGAGACTGAAGTTTAATAGTTTCCAGGAGTTTCCTGTTTTCTTCCTCGAGGTTATATTTTTCCATGGCTGAATGAATCGACAACTTCAATTCGATATCGTCCCATGGTTTTTTGAAAAACCGGTAAATTTCCCCGCTGTTTACCGCTTTCATGGCAGACTCGATACTCGCATGTCCGGTCAGCATGATCCTTATTGTTTCAGGGCGAAGCTCTTTTACCTTTGAAAAAAACTCCGCCCCGGACATGCCCGGCATTCTTTCATCTGAAATGATAACCTTAATCCTGTTATTGCTGAGAATCTCGATCCCCTCGCTCCCGCTGTTCGCGGTAAATATCTCATAGGGTTCGTCGATAAGCGCCCTCTTCAGTGATGAGATGACACTGGCTTCATCATCGACAATAAGTATGCTGTTTCGCATCGCAAAAACCTCCCTTCTTTTTTAATTGCCCTTGGTAACTTTGTTTGTCCCGCATGACGGGCAGACAGACCATTCATCGTCAAGCGGCAGGCTGCATTTTTTACATATGCCCTTCATATAAGCCCCGCAAAAAGGACAGAATAAAAACTTCGCGTCAATCAGCAAATTACAGTTATCACACTTGCGTTCATATCGTATCTGAGGGCCGATCACCCTGATAAGCTCCTCAATGGTAGTTATTCCCGTTTTTACTTTCATCAGCCCTTCCTCCAGGAGTGTCCTCATTCCGCTTGACGTGGCCAGGTTCATCAGTTCCGATTCCTTGTAGTTACTGCTGATAATCTGCCGGAAATCGTCGTTCATAACAAATATCTCAAAGATACCGGTCCGTCCGAGATACCCGGTATTATTACACTTCTCGCATCCCCTGCCTTTAACAACGCTGTCGCCCAGCGTCTCTAACGGAATTCTGAGAAGATCCACCAGTTCTTAATCAGGCAGATCTTCATACTTGCAGAATTTACAGACTTTCCTCACGAGTCTCTGGGCAATTATGCCCTCGATCGCCGAAGCTATCAGATACGACTTAACCCCCATATCTATTAATCTTGTTATGGAAGCAATCGAATTATTGGTATGCAGGGAAGTCAATACCATATGACCGGTAAGTGATGCCTTGAACGCGACATCGGCTGTCTCAAAGTCCCTTATTTCTCCAACGAGTATGACATCAGGATCCTGCCTGAGTGTGTTACGCAGAATAGAGGCAAAAGAGACGCCGATGTTATCCTTGACAAGCACCTGGCTGGCGTCCTCAAGAAAGTACTCCACCGGGTCTTCTATGGTCTGGTAGTTTTTCGAACTATCGAGCATTTCATTCAGAATCGAGTAAAGCAGGGTTGTCTTGCCGCTGCCGGTAGGACCGGTCGAAATAATCATTCCCTGGGGCTTTTTGATTATGGCGTATATCCTTCCCAGGCTGTCTTTGCTCACTCCAAGTTCTTCGATGTTTTTAATGGCCGAACTCTTGTCCAGTATCCTCATGACCACCTTTTCCCCATTGATAGTCGGCATCGTGGATACCCTGATATCGACTATCCTCGTCCCGGACTTTACGGTGATCCTTCCGTCCTGCGGCCTACGCCGTTCCGAGATATCCATCTTGGCAAGTATCTTAATCCTTGATATCGTCGCGGGATGGAGGTCTGAAGGGATCTTTATTTTGCTGTGAAGCATTCCGTCGATACGATATCTTATGACGGTGAATTTGGGTTTCGGTTCTATATGAATATCGCTTGCCTTATAGCGTATCGCCTCCGAGATAATCGCGTTCACGATACGGATAATAGGGGGCACTTCCGACGAACCTATAAGTTCGTGAACATTAATATCCTGTTCTTCTTCGATTATAATATCGATTTCATCAATAGGTTCAAAATCTATAATCTGCGGCATATCCTCACAACCATCGGCTTTTCTTTCACCATATGTCTTTTCAAGCTGAAAAAGGATATCCGAACTCCTGGCGATAAGCGGTACGACCTTGAGACCGGTCATCAATGAAATATTGTCGCATTTAAAAATATCCGACGGGTCAGCCATTGCCAGCGTGATCTGTTTACCTGTAATTTTTATCGGGACTAATCTGTTTCTCTCGCAGAGGTCCCTCGGTAAGAATTTTATCGCCTCGGGACTGATTTCCGTCTCCTGGAGATCTATATATTCAATATTGAGCTGGTCCTGAAGCGCCCTGATTATATGGGATTCAGACGAGATACCAAGTCTTACGACACACTCGCTCAGCAATTCACCATCTTGCATTTCCCCGGCAGCCCTGGTGACCGCCTCGGTTGTCGCCACACCCGATTTGACAAGGATATTTCCGATGATACTCCTGTTTTCATTCAGTAATTCCGAATATGTTTTAAGCTTTTTCTCCTGTTTTTTAGTTATATCCCTCAGTTTTATGTTTTCCCTGATAAGGACGTACTGCTGCAGAGCAAGGCTGACTGTAAGCCTCAGGTCTTCATCGTTCCATGGTTTCGTAATAAACTTATATACCGCTCCCTCATTAACCGCGCCCATTATGGACTGAACATCGGCGTATCCCGTAAGCATAATCCGTATGATTTCAGGCCATCTCTGTTTTATCAGTCTGAGGAGCTGCGCCCCGGTCATGCCCGGCATCCGGTGATCGGATACAATAAGATGGATTTTTTTCTTATCGAGTAGTTCAAGCGCTTCATTACCGTTCGAAGCAGTATGGATTGTATAATTTTCTTCGTTGAAGACCCTTCTTAAGGACTTCAGGACCCCTGGTTCATCATCGACAAACAGAAGCGCGAACTGCTCTTCTTTCGCCTCCGTTCCGGAGCCATCGTCCAAATCATGGACTTCACCTGAAGATTCATCATCTGTTACGTTCCTGAAAAGCTCGGAGTATTTACTCATTGCATTCCCCCCCGGATGGGATCAAAACTTTAAATGTCGCGCCTTTTCCAGGGCTGCTCTCAACATCAATTGCGCCTTTGAGAGACGAAATAATATCATGGATTACCGTCAGGCCCATACCTATTCCGGAGCCGACCTCTTTTGTTGTGAAGAAAGGTTCAAAAATGCGGTTTATAACAGTGTCGGGAATACCGTGCCCATTGTCGGCAAAAATGATTTCTATAAAACCGTTTACATATTTGGTCGAGATGACCAGCTTCAACCCTTCGCGCCTTGCCTGCAGCGCATTAAGGATTATATTCAGAAACACCTGGCATAGAAGCGCGGGATTACAGCAGCAACCCGGAAGCTGGTTGTAGTTTCTCTGAATCTCCGCCGTATCCGGTATCTCGTGGGCGATCACCTTAAGAGTCCTGTCGATTTCGGCGTTTATGTCAACCACTGTGACCGTCACATCATCGATATGAGAGAAACCCTTTAAATCCGCGACAATACGCCTCACTCTTTCGGCCCCATCAAGGCTCTGCCCGATCAGGTCATAAACATCCGAGAGCACATAATCCAGTTTAAGCGCCTCCCATTTCCGCTGTTCCGTCCTGATCTCTTCCCTGGTGAATTCCTGTCTTTTAAATGCCGAACGGTAAAATTCCAGCATTTCAATGAACTTGTCGGCATATCGTTTTAATGTAGACAGGTTGCTGTATACAAAGCCAAGTGGATTATTGACTTCATGTGCGACACCGGCTGCAAGCTGTCCGATTGAAGCCATTTTCTCCTGCTGAAGCAGCCGCGCCAGTGCCTGCTTGAGTTCAAATGTCCGTTCCTGAACTTTTCTCTCAAGATTCTCAGCCAGCTCACGATATTCTTTTCGGGATATTTCGAGCTTTCTGTTTGTTTCCAGAAGTTCTTCGTATGATTGATTTAATACCGTGGTATGAATTTCGGTCGTCAGCATCCTTTTGAGATTACTGTCCATCAGGAACGTTATGGAGTCATATAGCAAATCCGCGATCTTCTCCAGCCTCGAATCCGTTCCCTCTTCTCCAAGCAAAACGATGCCGCCCGCCGGCTCTCCTTCGATATACAGGGGCCTTTGCATCCCTGCTTCTCTTTTATCAGCCGGGCCGCCGTACTCACAAATAATTCCGCCGGAGGCATCACTTACTTTTACCACACATGCTCCGGCTCCGGCAGCCATCTTCAGTAATGGCATCAGGTCCCTTTCGCTGATAATATCCCTCAGACTTTTTTCCGAGCCGATTATATACCGTAAATCTCCCTTATCATTCGGGGACTTCTCCATAACTCACCTCTTTGTTGATTCCGACGGCAGACACCCCATATCTTTATCCGGCCTGTCCGGGTTCATAAATGTTCGTTAACTTGCGAATAAATGTCTCCATATCCAAACCATAACGTTCATCCAGGCCATATCTGCGATCGATATGACTATATGTCAATTCCAGCAGGCTTTTAAATGTCTCCACAACGCCCCACCCTTCAAGCGCGGACGCGTAGAAAAATGGAATTCCAGTCGGCTTCCAGATACGTTCGACTTCCGGGCCGGGAATAATGTTGTCAAGGTCTCTCTTGTTAAACTGAATAACGAGTGTAATTGTATCTATATCAAGACCGACAATCGCCAGGTTGCTCTCAAGATTTTCGAAGCTTTGCGAATTATTAGTCGCTTCGACCACCTGTGAGTCGGCAATAAATGCGACCCCGTCCGCCCGCTGAAGCACTGCTTTCCGGGTTGCGTCATGCTTTACCTGTCCGGGAACAGTAAAGACCTTGAGCTTGATCTTTAATCCACCGGGTGAAACGATATAAAAAGGAAGGAGATCAAAGAATATCGTCCTGTCGTCCCTGGTATCGAGCACCATCAGGTCGCCCCTTCCCTTTTTTTCGAGCTGTTCGTGCAGATTCAGCAGGTTCGTTGTCTTTCCCGAGAGGGCAGGCCCGTAGTAAACAAGCTTTAGAACCATCCTGCTTTCTATTTCATCATACTCAATCATACTCCGGATCCTCTATCCGGTCCGATTTTAACCCTGAACAGTATTCCCCCCTCCACTCTTTGTTCGCGGCAGGGATCAGGATGGATCCGTTATGCCGGATAATCCGGGACCCACGGTTCACGCATTCATGCCCAATCAATTCTCCTATAGTAAACAACGTGATATTCAAATTTCCCTCTGTACATCATATCATATTTTTCTGCATTGTCATTCCCTAAATTTTTTTGATTATCACCGATTTTCATACAGATATTGATACCCTAAATTTTCTTTAAAAATGTTTATCTTAATCAAGTAAACTTACCAATAATCTTCATAAAAACAAGCAGTTAGAGAAAGAGCCCTTAGAGAGCAATTTTTGACGAGTA
>JAJRYC010000060.1 GCA_024275975.1 Nitrospirota bacterium
ACACAAAATATAACGAGAAGTCCCTTAGGCAGAATGGAAGCACGATTTCTTGCCAAAATAGGAAATCGTCCTACTTTTAGCATTGCGGATGCGCGCCGTGTCCTCAATCATAAGGAAAACGATCCAACCAGACAATTTCTCTATCGCCTTCAGCACAAGGGCTGGATCAGGCGCATCAGGCGTGGACGATTCGCTGTAATGCCGCTCTCTTCAGGAGAAAGCCGGACTCCACAATTACATTAGTTTATTGTAGCTATGGAACTAGTATCACCTGCAGCAATTGCCTTCTGGTCAGCGCCTAATCATCACGGTATGACTGAACAACTCCCCCGCACCGTCTTTGTAGCCACCGACCATCCTGTCCGACGTCCCCCCGGTGAGGTTCTCGGTATAGGCTACAAGATTGTCTCTTTGAGATCTGGAAAGTTTTTTGGTATAGCCAAAGACTGGATCGATGAAATGCCCTTCTCGATCACAGACAGAGAAAAAACGATTATTGATGGACTGGATCTTCCGAAATACGTAGGCGGGGTGGAGGAAATAGCTAAAGCGCTTTCAACTGCATGGAAGCAAATAGATGAATCCAAACTTAGAAAATACGCAGCGAAGATTGGAAACAGCGCTGTTGCCAAACGCCTTGGGTTTTTGATGGAGACGCTTGGATTAGGGGATGTTGAAAAGCTCCGAAGGGCGGTTGCCCTTGCACCAGGTTTTTCTCCACTTGATCCAACACTACCGCGCAAAGGGAAATTCAACCGACGGTGGGGGCTCTTGGTTAATACGGAAATAAAGGAATGATCACAACTGCAGAACTGCACCGAGTGGCCGAAGAAGAGGGTCTCCGTTTTGATCAGACTGAAAAGGATTATGTTATCCTTTGGCTCCTATCAGGGCTGGCACATTCTGGTATGGCAAAGCATGGATGGGTTTTCAAGGGCGGAACATGTCTTAGACATTGCTATTATGAAGGATACAGGTTTTCTGAGGACATTGATTTTAGCTGCAAACCTAGAGGTAATAATCTGGATATATCCCTGCGATTACTTAAAAAAGCTGCCGGAAAGATTCAGACTGACTCTGGGATTAGGCTAACTGTCAAAAAGCCTCTCACTATCCCGGGCGACTTTCAGATAGAGATTCCCATTGAGTATAGCCGTGGCGGCTCACGGAGACAGGGATTGCCCCAAGTTAAGGTGCATCTGACCTTTGACGAACCAATTCTTGAGAAACCGGCTATCTGTTCAATCAAATCCCCCTATTCAGACCTCTCTCCTTTCAAGGCGCACTCATATACAAAGAAAGAAATTGTTGTAGAAAAGCTACGATCCCTTCTTCAGCAACAGAAGAAGTGGCCCAGACCAAGGGATTTATATGACCTCTGGTATATGCTGTGTCGCTCGGGTGAACAATTTACCTGGTCCGAGTTATTTCCTATGTTTCAGGAGAAATGCCGTGTCAGGGATGTTAAGCCCAATCTTTCAGGGCTGAAATCTGAGCAACTCAAAGAGTGGAACAAAAACGTCTGGCAAGACCGTTTAGGTCCGATGCTGAAAGAATTGCCGGATTTTAATCTTGTATGGAAGGAGTGGTCAGAGACACTAAAGAGGGTTACCAGAAAAGATAAATCATGATACCTTACTCGGATGATTAAAGATCGCCAGAAGAAAACTGAAGAAATAATCTATACGATTGAAAATCGCATTCATGAAATTAATAAGCGCTATAGAACTGGACCAGATTTGTATTTTTATAAAAGAATTTTGGATCAGAAACAAGCCAGAGAAATAATTACAACACCTTATAAGAAAAAAGATGGGGGGCAATTCTTCATTTATGACAATTTTATTTCGATTTGACTCAATGACCAACTTTGGGGACATCCTATAGTCCAGAATTCAGGGGGCACGCTGAAATACTTTCCGAGCTTTACGGCGGGCTCTTACGCAGAACTAACACCACCCATAGTATCGGATTGGGGGAATGAAGGGGGAGGAAATCGGCGGGCTTTTCGGAGCAGGTTACACACCTGTACATCTGTGAGTCAGGAGAGGAGAAGGCTACTAACCCTGAAGGACGGAAAGATTCAGAGTCTTTGTGAATAATGAAGATTCACTCTACTTTCCGCTAACGACTCTCGAACCTCAGTTTCAAGAAAATAATCCCTCTATTCCCTCAAAATCCATACCCAGAAACTCATCGATTTCAATACCACCTCCGCCTACGAGCAGTAATTTCTTTACGCAAAATTTTCTTGAAAACGCTTCCATCCCAGGCAGAGACATCTTTGCCCTTCCGCTCTTTATTTCCAGTGCGATCAGCTCTTTCCCCTTTTTAAGGACAAAATCCACCTCCCTGCTTCTGTCCCTCCAGTACTGGACGGAAACATCTGTTCCCTGTGTTATATTTACAAGATGCGCCCCGACTGCAGACTCCACAAGCCGCCCCCACAGCTCACCGTCAAGCCTTGCCTTTTTAAAATCCGTATCGGTTTGCGCAGTAATCAGAGCGGTATTCAAGACCTGCAGTTTCGGGCTGGATGCCTTCTCCGCTATCTTCTTAGGCGAGTACTTCTGCAGCCCTGTGATCATCCCTGCACCTGAAAGCAGATTGAGGTAATGCGAAAGTGTTGTTACATTCCCCGCATCATGCAACTGCCCCAGCATCTTGTTCAGAGAGACGATTTGACCTGAATATGAACATCCTATCTCAAAGAGGTTTCTCAAAAGCGCGGGCTTGTCCACCCTGGTCATCATAAAGATATCTTTTGAAATGGTAGTTTCTATTAATGAGTACCTGATATAGCGCCTCCACCTGTTTTCATCAGGAATAAGCGCGGCTGCGCCGGGATAGCCCCCGAAATAGATAAACTGCTCTGGAGAAAAACCGAAAGCCTCCTTTATCTCGTGATAGGCCCAATGGGGTATCCTGAACAGTTAGAGCCTGCCGGCAAGCGACTCTGTCAGTCCTTTCTGTACCAGGAGGGGGGCCGAGCCGAGAAGCACGACCTTGATATTGAGACGGTTAGCTGTATCCTGGTCCCAGAGGAGCTTTACGGTTTCGCTCCAGCCGGGTATCTTCTGTATTTCATCTATCACAAGGATAAAGCCTTTTTTATGAAGGCCGGATTTGTGTTTGATCCTTGCTGTTTCCCACTGCTGCTGAAGCCACACAGAAGAGGCAGCTGAGACCGCGTCAGCAGAGACGTAATGGCCGGGGACGCCGATGTCATCCATCACCTGCTGAATCAGCGTGGTCTTTCCAACCTGCCTCGGGCCGGAGAGTACCTGAATGAACCGTCTCGGCTCTTTAAGCCGGTTAAATATTTTCTTGTATGCGTATCTCTTGAACATACGGTTTACTCAATGCTTTGAGTAATTTTACTCAGAATAATGGGAAAATGTAAAGAGCAAAGCATGTGAATGAAAGAATTGATGGTTGTGTATGAGTGGAACGTGTCCATAGAGAGTATGGTAATGGGACTCACCCCGCAGGTAAGAAGGACGGGAAGCTTTTGACACTATGAGTGTTGATTGGGAAGATTCAGAGTCTTTGTGAATAATGAAGATTTCGACCCCCTATTTTCTGCCATTAGCAAAATATATTTTCAATGAAATCAATAAGTTGAGGTTAAACACAGGAAACAGGAACAATATTTATTTCTCTGTTAAGCGGATAGCTGGATTCCGACAGACATATAATTGCTCCCTGTCCTGTGTTCTTACTAAACTTTTTTAAATGCCTGATGTTTCTTGCCATGTTTTTATCAGGCATCATCGACATTTTTATCTCAACCGGGAAAAGCGTGCCTTCCTCTTCTATGATCAGATCAACTTCATGACCTTCCTTCGTCCGCCAGAACCACAATGGCGCTTCACGTCCGCAGTGCCAGTAGCTTTTAATTATTTCACTTACAACGTAATTCTCCAGAAGGTTTCCCGCCATGGCCCCATGAGAGGCTACATCAGCGTTTTGCCAGCCCGTGAGATAACAGACCAGGCCTGTATCAAGAAAATAAAGTTTCGGAGTTTTTATCTGCCTCTTGCTGAGATTGCGAAAGTACGGTTTGAGCAGGTATACCTGGAAACTCGCCTCCAGAATCCCCATCCACTCTTTGGCCGTGCTGACGGCTATCTGCGCGTCACGCGCGAGCTCGGACAGGTTGAGCATATTCCCCGCCTTGGCTGCCGCAAGTTTCAGGAACTGTTCAAAGGCGCTGAGATTTATGATCTTCGCAAGCGTCCTGAGATCACGCTCTATATATGTTTCAAGATAAGAGCCGTGAAACGTCTGAACAGGGGGTGAATCTTTATGTATAAACCTCGGGAAAGTCCCTCTTACAATACGGTCAAAGACATGGCCGGGTCCGGTCAGTTTTTTGATCTGCGAAAACGGCACTCTGTCGGGCCTGACAGGTTCCCCCGGATCAGCTTTCCTGTATTCCTCAGTCTGAGAAAGTCCGAGCAGCTTTATGATCGCAACTCTTCCTGCCAGTGATTCCGATATGCCCTGCATCAATGTAAAATGCTGTGAACCCGTTAGCCAGTATTGACCATTCTTCTTTGAACGGTCTACAAGCACTTTGATCCTCTGCAATAGTCCAGGCGCATACTGGATCTCATCGATCGTCAGGGGCGGTTTATACCGTTCCAGGAAGAGGGCCGGGTCCTCGTTCGCAAGCGTCTGCGGGCCGAATTCATCCAGGGAGACATAGTTCCTGCGTGGAGACTCTTTTCGACCAAGATATTCAAGGAGTGTGGTTTTCCCGACCTGCCGCGGACCGGTCAACAGGAGAACCGGGAAGGACCGGGAGAGTTTTTGTATATGCGGCTCAAGAGACCTGTGACGGTACATATGACTAATTTACGATAGCATCGTAAATTAGTCAAGTTTTTCCTTCTGGGAGACAGGCCTGCCACCTTTCTCTCCCTTAAAATTGTCCTATTTTTAAAAAATGCTTAAACAATCGAGGGGAACTAATAAATAAGCATTACCCCTTCCCCCTCTTAAACCCAATCTTCCTTTTCTTCTTTTCCTTAAATGCAACGGCCAGTGTCAGGTTGTCAGGTCTTGTTTCTTGCAGCATTACAACACGATTTTACGATTCAGATTTCAGGAAATCCTCACAGCTTGTCACCCGGTCACAGATCATCATGCCCGTAATCACCAGTTTTTTTATCTTTTGTTCCCTAAGCATCTCATGGAGGCCCGTTTGAACAAAACTGTTGGGGAGATTTTTCACTATTATCGTTTCATTTTCTTAAGGTTTCACCCATTCATTGATTTTCTGTCTTTTTTCCTCTACTTGTATACAATCTATGTTAAATTTTGGTTATGGTCAAATTCTCACCTTGAAACCCGGCAATTCCCTGACAGCCTGTTTTAACAGGATACTTGATGTAAAAAAACACTAAAAGCAGCCGATTTTCAATGGAGGCTAACGGGTGACGCTGCCCACAAGTCTTTAATTGCAAGGCAACAAATCCGGCTGTTATGCAATACTACTATAAAAAACAGCGCTGAATATTCAAGAGGAAAAATGGAATTTTTTACAGACTTCGGTTATCTGGGACTTTTTTTGGCCTCATTTTTAGCGGCCACGGTACTGCCTTTGAGCTCGGAGGTTGTACTTGGTTACCTTCTGGCAAATGATTACAATCCGGCGATGACCGTGAGTGTGGCAACAGTCGGGAATGTCCTGGGTGCATGTCTGAATTATGCGATCGGACTATGGGGCAGTGGTTTATTCATTCGCAGGATATTAAGAATATCCGAGGGTGAATTTGCAGGGGCGAAAAAGAGGTTCGGAAAATACGGCGTTGCCAGCCTGTTATTTGCGTGGGTCCCGATTATAGGTGATCCGCTGACTTTCGCCGCTGGTGTTCTAAGGGTAAACATTGCCGTATTTCTGGTGCTTGTGACGGCAGGAAAGCTGGTCCGTTATTTTGTTGTCGGGTATGTTGTCTTGTGAGAGGTGTTGAATCTGCATCTGATTAGCGGGAAGGAAAGATGGGGTCTATGATTGGGGGGGGGATCTTTGGACCGGTAATTGCTCTGTTTAAAATAGAGAGTGTCGCCGTAATGTATAGGGCTTTCACAAGCGTATCAATAGGAAACTTGCCATTGTACTTTCCCAGATCAGGATTTATCCTATCATGCTTCCATCTATCAATCATCATATAATCCGTCATTTCACCGGCCAGTTTTTCCCAGTCCATACAGCGATCTAATTCTGATGACTGGTTTCCTGTGAAAATTGAATAATACAGATTGAAACCTTCTTTCATCAGACCTTGGACAGAACTTCCAAATAGCTCTTCACCATCTTTTTCAGGTTGATATTTCATTCTGTAGTAACTGGCGATAACAAGAACCCAGGCAAAGAGTTCATTGCTTATTGCCCGGTATAAGCCGTCTATACTATCTACTGCTAATAAATGTTCAAAATCAGCAATTCCCGACAATCTCATATTTGGATATTCAGTAGCACGCAGCCATTTATCCACTCTACCAGGTCCCCCCGTAGCTATATAGGTGCGCATAAATAAATCGACAATAATCGTGCAGAACCCAGCAAATACTGGCTGAATGAAGAACAGAATTTCGTGTCTTTTGCAAAAAGGTATCCGAACAAGCTTGCAGTTCACCTTTTTTTTGTGTAAAATA
>JAJRYC010000061.1 GCA_024275975.1 Nitrospirota bacterium
GAACTTGGAATGGTCTATCATCTCCTCTTTTTCGAAATCTCCATCTATCCTGTATTTCGTAGCGCCGGAAAAATCACCATCTGTTAATCGGGACATATACTCGTCATAATTTATTTCCCGGGATGTAGCTTTTTTAGCTGGTCGTTTTGGCCTTATCTTTTTTTGTTCAGATGCTTTGTGGCGAAAGTTATGCAGCGAACCACAAGTATTACATTTAACTCTTTTGGGAGCATTAGCCACCATAGCGACAATCGTATGTACTAATTCCAGTTTGCACCGTGTGCACCACGCATCAATATATCCGCCCGCTGAATAATTATTTGTCATTTTTTTATTTTTAAGCCTTTAGGTTAAATTGAACGCTGTCCAAGTGGGTAGCGCCTGAAAATTCAATCCTCTGTGTTTTCCGCCACTTCGGACGTATCTTCAGAGGCTTCCGGCTCAACAGTCGTCCCCTCAGGACTTGCCGAGTCCGGAGAAGCACTCTTAATGCTACTAAGGCGCTTCAGTCTTTTCTCTTCCTGTTTTTTTTGTCGCGATAATTCTTTTTTCCGCTTGTTGCTTTTGTACATGGGAGCACGCATTAATATAGTTGCCTCGCCTGATAAATTTTTTCAAACTACAGTTCCTATGGCAGCAGTTATACAATCACACTACTAAAGATCCATTATGGATCGATAAGCTGGAAGATGTAACAGCCTATTGAAAGCAGGCACTGGTAGACAGTACCTGCTTTCCGGATTTACTGCTTTTCGATGTTTGTTGCCTTTGGGCCTTTATCGCCTTCAACAACATCAAAGCTTACTAAGTCACCTTCAGCCAAGCTCTTGAATCCATCGCCCTGAATCTCGGAATAGTGTGCAAAAACATCGCCACCATCGTCCTGGGTTATGAAACCGAAGCCCTTGGACTCATTAAACCATTTTACTGTTCCATTTGACATACTGATTTACCTCCTTGCGTAATATTCTAAATCCCTTAGGAATACAGTTCTGAATAAAAAAAGCCACAAAGCAAAAAGTCTTTGTGGCCTTACTTGTGACAAAAACTCCTGAAACTTCTTATTTATACAGTGCTTAATTATTCCTAATGTTAAACAATGGCATTTTTAGTTCTGAAAAGTCAAGTACTAATAACGTCCGGCTTCGATTTACTGTAATTCCAGATATCCGGGCTGTTTTATTAAAATCCTTCGCTCTGCCGTTTTGTTGGGCTTTTATGGCACCATCTATAATCAGTTAGCCATTTTTTTATCTCTCTCTCTGATGAAAGGATTGAGCAGAGAAAGGCCTCTATCTTTTATCGTGTGCAGGTACATCCGAAACTGGTTACGACCGCGCCAAGTTGTTTCCGGGCAGTTATCAATGGCGTCGGGCGGACCATCATTATCATCATGATTACTGGCGTCATCCCAATTTTTTTATACAGGTCTCCGAAATTTTCGGAAAAATCGAAACGGATAAAAAACATTGCCGATACACCTGTTTTTCTGTTACATTTAAACTAGCTTAAAAAAGTGGGCTTCTATTATTATTTGCAGGCATAGTATAATGATATTGGATCGACGTTGACAGATGTGATAGAACAAAGAGAGGGGAAGTAAGTATGGTGGTCTCCCGGAAATTATACAAATTTGAGACATTAAGAGCTTTTTTCCTGGGTGTTTTAACCGCAATTTTTTTGGTGGCTTATCCTTCCATGCTTTCGGCCGTGGTCCTTGGTTTATGTTCCAACTGTCATACAATGCATAACAGCCAGAACGGAGCCGCCATGGATTCAGGTGGTCCAAATTCATACTTATTAATGAACATATCGGGTGTGAGTACAGACATTTGCGTTGGATGTCACTCTTCTACCGTGGCTAACGAGACGGTTAAAAACCTGGGTGGAAGTTTGGTTCCCATTGTATTCAATACAGTTCAACCCTCATCTCCCGTGGCCGATAATATGCTTGCCGGAGGTAATTTTTACTGGGTTTCACAGGACAGTGCCTTATGGGACCAGTATGGTCATAATGTCTACGGCATAGTGGGAGCTGACCGCAACCTCAGTGAAGCGCCGGGGGCGCTCGACGGCTGCGGCGTAAGTGAATGTCATACAACTTTGGCGTCATCTTCTAATAGCAGGGGGAAACCCGGCTGTCAAGGATGTCATTTCAGGGTGATGCATCATGTTTCCGATAACGCAACAAGCAGTAACACGGGATATCGTTTCCTCTGGGGCCATACGTTCTCCAGCGGGGTATACACTGCTTACGTTGAAGGAGTTGAAGACTCCAACTGGGAAGATACAAAATCAACCGCTGACCATAATTTTTATAAAGGCACGACAGTCGCCACGCCGGCGGCTGGAGCGAACAGACTTGCCAGTACACATACCATAAGTGCTTTTTGTTCAGGTTGTCATGGTCTGTTCCATAATGATGTGGGTGGGCCTTCCAGTCCCTGGACGAGACATCCGACCGACATAGCTTTGCTCGAAACAGGTGAATATAACAGCTACAATCCCGTAACCAGCTATAGTCTCGAGGCCCCTGTTGCGTGGACTGACCCTACAACCCCTGTTAGGTCTGAAGCAATTGTCATGTGTTTATCGTGTCACAGACCGCATGGCTCCGATCAGCCTGATATGTTGCGATGGGATTATACTACAATGATAGCGGGCGGCGGCGGATCAGGTGGGTGCTTCACCTGTCATACGACGAAGAATTAAATCAATGAATTTACTGGCTCCGTTAATGCATTCTATCACGTAACCGCAAGGGGCAACGAAAGAAGAGATGTCGAAAAAATAGAGAAGATTTTTTTCGACAATACCAAGATGTATCATGTCAAGACCTGACACTATCCCTATCCTTATATGACTATATTTCATTGCATTTAAATATAGTCTTGACTATTTTTCAGTGCCGTGTAAAATAGTTATATGTATAACCGCAGCTATTATATTAATATCTGGCAGGAACTTGCTGCCGAAAAAAGTATGATTTTTATTTCAGGCCCGCGTCAGGCCGGCAAAACTACTCTCTCCAAACTTATATCACGATCTTACGCAAACACTTACTATTTCAACTGGGATATCGCGGAACACCGGGCGCTCTTCTTTTCGAATCCTGCTTTTTTTGAAGGTATCAAAAGAAAAGACCCGTCAACCCCGCTTATTATCCTTGATGAAATCCACAAATACAAGAACTGGAAAAACTACCTGAAAGGCATATACGATCAGTTTCACGAAAGCTATCAGTTTATTGTTTCAGGGAGCGGAAGGCTTGATATCTATCAGAAAGGCGGCGATTCTTTGGCCGGCCGGTATTATATGTTCCATTTATTCCCTTTCACTATAGCTGAACTGGGGAAAAGAAATATCCCGATAGAGGCTTTTCTCGAAGATCCTTTGCAGATCGATATGGAACAGGCAACAAAGAATAAAGAAATATGGAATTTACTTGCAGGTTTTAGCGGATTCCCTGAACCATATTTGTCGGGAAAAGCAACAACATATCGGCGCTGGTCCAATACCTATTCGCATCAGTTAATCCGGGAGGACATAAGGGACATTGTTGATATAAAATCTGTTAGCGACATGGAAACTCTTTACATACTGTTACCTTCCAAGATTGGCAGTCCTCTTTCGATACCTTCACTCACAAATGATCTGAAGGTATCCTACAACACCGTGAGAAACTGGCTTGATCTGTTCGAGAGATTTTTTCTTGGCTTCAGTATTCCGACATGGACAAAAAAGATTGGACGTGCCATTCAGAAGGAGAGGAAGTTTTACCTGTGGGATGCCCCACGGGTAAAAGATGCTTCTGCACGATTTGAAAACATGGTAGCCGCGGAGCTGTATAGGGCTGTTACATTATGGAATGACATGGGATACGGTGATTTTTCGCTGCACTTTGTGAAAAACAAGGAGAAACAGGAAGTTGATTTTCTGATTGCAAACAGCAGAGAACCTTTCCTTTTGGTTGAAGCCAAAATGGCTGATGAACAGCCGTCGAAATCCCTCCTGATATTCCAGCGTGCATTGAATGTACCGGCGGTACAGCTTACAAGTGAGGGAGACAGCTACAAGCTTGTATCAAACGAAGGAAACAAGATCCTTATAGCTCCTGCATATCAATGGCTTTCTCAATTGCCTTGAGACAGGCTCCACATGTTTCTTTAGGCAAACGATATAAAGCGGACAAAAACGGATTAACCGACAATCGGACGGCTTGACAGGCGACAATTAGACCTGATACTATTCGACAAATGGACGAAAAGGATCAAAGGCTACGTCGTGGCATCGCCAATGCTCTTGGGATTCATCGAACAACTATTGATCATTACCTGTCGATCCTTGAACGACTTTTTCTGGTGCGCCGTTTGCCCGCCTGGCATCGGCATTCCGCCAAGCGCCTGGTCAAGGCACCCAAGTTATACTTGATAGACAGCGGTCTTATTCTCTATGCAGGACCAGACAGCTTACCTGTGGGTGTTCCTTTGTTGCTTGCCGTACCGCTGAGCAAGGTTTGGAAGTTTTAAACGGAGGGAGATGAGGGGAATCCGGAATTAGGGCATTGAAAAACATTATTTCAGCCAGCAGACGTACTGATATTCCGGCCTTTTATTCGGAATGGTTTATACAGAGATTGAAAGCCGGGGAAGTTTATGTTAAAAATCCTTACGGCGGACAAATCTACAGGGTATCGCTGAAAGCAGATGACATGCACTGCATTGTGTTCTGGTCAAAAAATTTTGCTCCACTTATTTCGCGCATTGAGGAAGTGGAAAACGTAACCGGAAATCTTTTCTTTCATTTCACTATAACCGGCATGCCCGAAGATATCGAATCAAACACGCCCCATTACAAAGAAGCAATTAAGGATTTAAGATATATAGCCCAAAGATACTCTCCCGGACATGTAATATGGCGCTTTCATCCCGTGTGTGTTACTGATAAACTGCCTTTTGAATATTTCGAAGAGATGTTTTCAGAATGTGCGGAAAAACTGCGGGGGAGTTGTGATAAATGCTATATAAGCTTTGTGCAAAAATACAGGAAAGCGATATCGAACTTTGAAAAATACTCTGATCACAAGCTTGTAGATATTGATGCGCAAACACAGCGGGAATATGCAATCAAATTGGGCGGAATCGCGTCGAAAAACGGGATCAAACTATATGCGTGCTGCAATGATTATTTATTGTCTGACCGTGTATACAAGGGAAGCTGTATCAACAGCATGGAACTGGCGGAGCTGTTCAGCGATTATTTGATATCAACCCCTGTTGCACCAACAAGAAAAGAATGTGCATGCACAAAGAGCATGGACATAGGTTCTTATGACACATGTCCTCATGGCTGTTTATATTGCTATGCCAATTCGGATAAAGAGAAATCAAAAGCCTTATTTGAAAATATGGAGATGGGCTGGAATGCATTGGGGTTTAATGTAGATGAGGGAATTACTGTTGACAATGGATTACAGAACTCTCGATAAAGAGGTAAAATTATTTTGTGCACTGATTTAAGCCATGACGGCATAGAAATCATTCGTTTTTACGGATTGCGTTTCAAGATAGAAGTATCGTTCAAACAGGCGCTTAGAGCTTTGGACGCATATGCCCAGGATTTTCTTTATATAGCTGTCCCTTCCAGGTATCATCCAGCCTGTCAATCAAAAAAGCTGTATCCGTACCGGATAAGTGCGACTGACTGAAATATTTCTGTTGTAATTATCAGGGCAGCCGAAAAAATCCCATGGACTGACAGAAAATAGCGGATGTTGACATTTTTTGGACCGCGCGGCGCCTTTTTTTGGGCGGCAGTGTGGTTTTTCATTTAAAAACAGCTGGTTGTGTTTTTTGGATTTCTTGGTTATGCAGGCATATTGTTTGCTTTAATATAAGATATGAAGACAAGAAGACAGGATAGACAGAATTTAGCAGGTGTAATCAGGATAAAAGATTCAGGTGATTTAAAATTTACTTGTAATATGTTATATAAAATATTATAATATAAGTCCAAAGCCGGCCGGTTATCCCCACCCCCTCCCAAAAAAGGCCGGCTTTCCCCCCCATCTTTAGCCCGCACATACAAAAGATACTTTAAGAACTGTACCTTCTCCAGCTGTTTGTGTAATATCCCGGGCATGGTGAAGGGGCCGGTTCGTCGTAAAATAAGGGGAAAGTACCATGTGGACGGGACTATTTTCAGGAGAAATGCCGATGCCGATAGACTGGGGGGGGGCGGATCCGGGAATTACCGCTCCTTAAGAAAACTCCCAATTTTTTTCAGCCTCTTGTAGCGATCTTCCACAAGCTCTTCGGCTGGTTTTGTCTTCAGTTCCTCAAGGCTTTCCAGGATCTTCGCCAATATGTTACCGGCTGTCTGTTTAACGTCCCTGTGCGCGCCGCCGGGTGGCTCGGGGATTATGTCGTCGATTACTTTATATGCCATGAGATCCTGGGCTGTCAGTTTTAAGGCGTCCGCTGCTCTGGCGAAATCCTCGTGTTTGAGGTCACCATTTTTTTTCCAGAGGATTGCGGCGCAGCCTTCAGGCGATATCACGGAATAGATTGAATGCTCCAGCATGCAGAGACTGTCTGACACACTCAGCGCAAGGGCGCCTCCGCTTCCCCCTTCACCGATCACAACGGAGATTATGGGGACCTTCAGTTTCGACATCGTCATTAAATTAGAGGCGATCGCCTCCGCCTGCCCCCTTTCTTCGGCGCCGATTCCCGGATATGCGCCCGGTGTATCTATGAATGTTATGACCGGTCGCCTGAACTTCTCTGCCAGCTCCATAAGCCTCCGCGCCTTCCGGAACCCCTCTGAATGAGGCTGCCCGAAATTCCGCCTTATCCTCTCCTTTGTGCCGCGTCCTTTCTGGTGGCCGATTATCACCACGGGATTGTTTTTTATTGTCCCGATGCCTCCCACGATGGCCCTGTCATCGGAAAATTTCCTGTCTCCATGCAATTCTATAAAGTCTTCCGCCAGGATATTTATGTAATCGAGTGTATAAGGCCTGTCAGGGTGCCGCGCCAGAAGAGTTTTCTGCCACGGAGTAAGTTTCGAAAAGATAGTTGTCCGAAGCTCTCTCGCCTTTTTTTCGAGTTTTTTAATCTCTCCGGATATGTTCAGGTCCTTGCCGTCGGAGAGATGTCTTAACTCCTCTATCTTTAGCTCCAGTTCCCCAATCGGCTTTTCAAAGTCCAGGTAGCACTTAATCATGAGAAAGTCAATGCTATCTTTCCCACCATATTTTCTAATGAATCGATAAACGCCGGCTCGGGCTTAATATGCATTCCGGTTGCTATCAGCGCCCGGGCTTTATCCATCCTTATCCTGAAATAGAGCTGGCAATCCCCGGGGTGCCGGTCAAGAAGAGATCTGATATCCGCAAGATTCGCCCTGAACGACTCAGTGTCGTCAATATATATATCAAGCCTTTTAAGGTGGTTTTCCCCGGCGTCTTCAAGCCGCGATATCTCTCTCGCCTTCACCCTGACGCCTTTTTCATCCTTGTCGGTGTCCCCTTTCACCAGAATAAGCATCTCCTTTTTCATGAGATCAACGCTTTTTTTGTATAGTTCCGGGAAGACGATCACCTCTATGCTCCCTTCGTCGTCTTCAAGCGTGATGTACGCCATCAGGTCACCCGTGGATTTGACGTTCTTCTTTTTCAGGGTCCTTAACACGCCGCCTGTTATAATCTCTTTTCTGTCCCCGGCATCTTCCAGCTCGGAAGTCTTCTTTGCCTTTATCCTCTTGAGAAGCATATTAAACCTTGTTAAGGGGTGCCCGGTTATGTAAAAACCGAGGGCCTCTTTTTCATTTCTCAATAATTCGGCTTCATCCCATTCAACCGTTCCGGATTCACCTGCCTCCGGCTCGTCTCCGAAAAAGCTTTGCTGTCCTGTATTCCTCGTCTTGCCGCCGCCATTGTAGATGTCTGTTACAGCAGCCATGGCCGATGCCCTTGTTATGCCGGTCGAATCAAAAGCCCCTGCCTTTACCAGGCTCTCCAGCACCTTTTTATTCACCTTGCGGGTATTGACCCTTTCCAGGAATTCGGTTAATGAATCAAAGAGACCGGTTTCTTCTCTCGTCTCCAGAAACGATTCTATGGCTGCGCTGCCGACTCCTTTCACCGCCTTGAGGCCGAACCTTATGGAATTGCCGATCACCTTGAACTCCTTGCCGGACAGATTTATGTCGGGCGGGAGTATCTCTATCTGCATCTTCCGGCATTCGTTTATGGATTTAACTATCTTGTCGGTATCGTTCATATCCGCGCTCAGAGTTGCGGCCATGAATTCAACGGGATAATGGGCCTTGAGATATGCTGTCTGGTAAGCTACATAGGCGTATGCGGCGGAATGGGATTTATTAAAGCCGTATTCAGCGAAGAGACCCATAAGATCAAAAATCCTTATCGCTTTTTTCTCTGGAATACCGTTTTCCACCGATCTTGTTACAAAGCTTTCCTTCTGCTTCTCCATCACCCTGAAGTCCTTTTTGCCCATCGCCTTCCTGAGTATGTCGGCCTTGCCGAGCGAGAAACTGGCAAGCTTGTTGGCTATCCTCATAACCTGTTCCTGGTAGAGGATGACGCCATATGTCTCATCGAGTATCTCTTTTAACTGAGGGAGTTCGTACTTTACGGGGATTTTCCCCTTCTTCCTATTGATGAAATCGTCTATCATTCCGCTCCCTATAGGCCCCGGACGGTAAAGCGCGACAAGCGCGATCAGGTCCTCAAACCTGTTTGGAGTCATCCTGACAAGAATATCTTTCATTCCAGCGCTCTCCAGCTGGAATATGCCGGTAGTCTGTCCGGAACTGAGCAGCTCGTAAGTCCTGACGTCTTCGAGCGGGATGTCCATTAAACATACATCCCCTCCGCTCTGTTTAATGAGCTCCAGCGACTTCTGGATTACGGTGAGGGTTTTCAAGCCGAGGAAGTCGAACTTCAGAAGGCCGATCTCTTCAATAGAGCCCATATCAAATTGGGTCACTATACTCTCATCCGAAGGGCTTTTGTAGAGAGGGGTGGAGTCTGTTAACGGGAATGGGGATATAACCACTCCGGCGGCATGCGTGGAGGCGTGCCTGTTGAGCCCTTCAAGTCTCATGGCGACATCGAGCAGTTCTTTCACCTCCGGGTTCGAGGCATATAACTCCTTCAACTGGGGCTCCGCCTTTAATGAGGCCTCGATTGTTATCTTGGGCGTGTTAGGAACAAGCTTTGCGATCCTGTCGACTTCGGCGTAAGGCATATTCATCGCGCGGCCCACGTCCCTTATGGCGGCCTTTGCCGCCATGGTGCCGAATGTTATTATCTGGGCCACATGATCCCTGCCGTACTTTTCCGAAACATAGGATATAACTTCGCCTCTCCTGTCCTGGCAGAAGTCGACGTCTATGTCGGGCATGCTTATCCTCTCGGGATTGAGAAATCGCTCGAAGATCAGGTTGTATTTAATCGGATCTATCTCTGTTATGTCGATACAATACGAGACCAGACTTCCGGCTGCCGACCCCCTGCCGGGACCGACAGGGATCCCCTCACTCCTTGCGTGTCTGATAAAATCCCAGACGATCAGGAAGTAGGAGGAATAATCCATTTTTTTGATTACGCCGATCTCGTCTCTCACCCTGTCTCTGTAAATTTGGGGCGGGTCATCACCGAATTTATCCCTCATGCCTTCTTCTGCCAGCTGTTCGAGAAAGTCATCCGGATTTTTTCCGCCTTCCACTTCGAACCGGGGCAGAAGGTTTTTCCCCAGATCGAAGACGACGTGGCATCTCTCCGCGATGGCCCGGGTATTCAGAATCGCTTCAGGGACATCACGGAAGGCTTCTTTCATCTCCTGGGGGGACTTAAAATAAAATTCATCGGTGCCGAATCTCAGCCGGTTCTCATCCTTGAGTGTCTTGCCGGTCTGGATACATAGGAGTATGTCATGTGCCTTCGCGTCCTCTCTGTTGAGGTAATGACAGTCGTTTGTGGCGACAAGGCCTATGTGGAGGTCTCTTGAGAGTTCTATCAGTTTTTTGTTCACCTCTGTCTGTTCTGGCAGGCCGTTCGCCTGTATCTCGATGTAAAAATTCTCAGGGCCTAGAATATGTTTGTATTCAAGCGCCCTTTCCCTCGCCTTATCGATCAGTCCCCTCTGGAGATAATAAGGTATCTCGCCCTTGAGGCAGGCGGAAAGCCCGATAAGTCCGCCGCTGTACTGGGCGAGGAGGTCCCTGTCAATCCTGGGCTTGTAATAAAAGCCCTCCAGATACGCCTTTGTGACGAGCGAGACGAGATTTTTGTACCCGGCGTTATCTTTTGCAAGAAGCACCAGGTGGAAGGCTGCATCGTTATTTTCGATATTTCCCCTGTCGAGCCTGCTTTCGGGCGCAACATAGACCTCGCAACCGATTATCGGTTTCAGTCCGGCCTTTGTCACCTCTTTGTAAAACTCGACAGCGCAGAAGAGATTTCCGTGGTCGGTCATGGTCACAGCGGGCATTTTGTATTCTACCGCCCGCTTGACCAGTTCTTTTATTCTTATCGCCCCATCCAGAAGACTGTATGAAGTATGCAGGTGGAGGGATACGTAATCCGAATGAGAATGCATATAAAAATATTAACTTATGGGGGATTTCAAGTCAATGAAATGGATCTTCCTGCCAAAATTATCAATGAAATCAAAGCATTGCCTCGCATGAAGATTTCCTCTATATTGCTGCTGAATTCTTCTTTCTTGCCATCTGTCTCTTAAAGGGCTAATCTTTCTATATGGGACGGATAGCCTTATGGATAACAGGCCTTCCAGGAAGCGGTAAGAGTACTATCGCCGACGCGGTAAAGGCATGCCATCCCGGCTTTACTGTATTGAGAATGGATGAATTAAGAAGTATTGTGACCCCGGAACCTTCATATTCTGATTCAGAGAGAGAGCTGGCATACCGCAGCCTTGTATATCTTGCAAAAAAGATTATGGAGCTGGGGCATAATGTGATTATAGACGCCACCGGAAATAAAAGAAGATGGAGGGACCTCGCACGGCGTCTGATCCCTGAATATGCCGAGATATATTTAAGATGTCCGATCGAGGAATGCATGGAAAGGGAAGGCCGGAGGGGGGAGACGCGTGGAGCGCCCAGAGGAATTTATAAAAAGGGCAGGCAAGGCTGGCCCGTTCCTGGACTAACCGCGCCCTATGAGGAACCGGTCAATCCGGAGCTTGTAATAGAGACCGGTAGTGTTTCGGTGGATGAGGCCGTATCAATGATTAACGATTTTTTGGCCGGAAGGCTAACCAAATCTTAAGTGAAGCTCCCCGCCTGCAAGGCGGGGCTTCAAAAAAGATTAACTACCTATTTATTCCCCCCTCCAGTAAACTTATCCTTACCCATATTTTGACTGGACACCGGAGCTCTATTTTTAGGCTTTAACGCTCTGCTGTTCGTTGCTTTTGTTTGTCTTTGAACCTTGAACCTTGAACATAGAACGTTGAACTTCTTTTACCTGTTGTTGCTTTGCCCCCCTTTGATTATTTTAGGGATGCTTCAGGATTGAGTAAATCCCCTTAGTTCAAACAGTACCATAATTGCATAATCCCCTGGTTTTTGCGAGTATTCAAACCTGATGCCCCAGCACTGCCTTGAATATTTCAGATTAACGTCAATATCCCTTAGCCCGTCGCCTTTGGCATCATACCAGAGTTTTGCCTCTATATGTACCGATTTATAGGGATCCAAATCAAACGCTGTTGTATAAAGCATTATATCTTCTTCCCGGTTATACCTCTGTCCCACCGAAAGACCGGCCTTCGGGAACTGAAATCTCAGATTGGAGCTTAGAGTCTCGACCTTCCCTGTATGAACATTATAGGCGACATCCAGTTGCAGCGGGATGAATTTTTCCATATAGGCCTCTATCGTTAAAGGCAGAAACGGGCGGTCGCCGTTGTATGCCTCAAACCCCTGGGTGACCCTGACCGCGGCGGTCTTTTTCCCTTTGAATATTACCCTGTTTAAAAGGCTGATTTCGATCCTTGATGTCTTCCCGAAGAGTTCCGTAGAGTCAAAGACCGGCAGGTTCTGCTCCGAGGTGGATATGAAGTGGTACCTGACTGAAGGCTCGATCACATGCCGGAGGTACGCGTAATCCCTGAATATTCTGGTCCGGGCGACAACGTTATATTCAAAAGCCGACCTCTGCGGAGAATTATCCGTTATGTCGGAGTTTCTGAAGTAGGAGTAAGCCGTCCATCTGGCGGCAAGCATACTGGAAAGAACATAATCTTTTCCGGTCGAATAGAGCAGTTTTGGATAAATATCGAGTCGCCTGGCGGATATCGCGTTTTCCCGCCAGAGGTTCACGGCGTTGGCCGTGGTTGAAAGCATAAAACTTCCTGTCTTCCTGTAATTCAGCACATAGCCGAGTTCAGGGAGTCGCTGGGGCACGTCGCCGGTATCATGTTTCATATCCACCCAGTACTGCGAAAGGAGATATAACCTTGAATCAGCGGAAGGAGCGCTCAGCTCAGCCGTTGACTCGAGAAAGCGCTGTGTGCGTAGTTCAAGCTGGGGGCTGAATTCCCTGTAAAAATTACCTTCATTGACGAAATTAATGTTCAAAAAACCACCTGGGCCGTCCGCCGGGCGGTTTTCGTGCCTGGCCCTGATCTCCCAGAAATCCTTATTCAATTCTATGTCCCGGATGTAGTAGACCCACCAGCTGCTTTCGATGCCTCCGGGCTTCACAAACCGGTACTCGATGCCGGCGCCTGTTCCGCGCTTGCTATATGTGTCGAGAACCAGCGTGGCGTCCCGGTTTTCGGCTATGGCCCAGTAAAAAGGGATGTTCATACTGAACCCCCTGGTCCTGCTGTACCTGACAGCAGGCATCAGAAACCCCGTCTGCCTTTCCGTGATTACAGGAGTCCATAGGTAAGGCGTGTATAAAACAGGGACATTTTTTATATGGAAAGTTACGTCTCTCGCCTTCAGCCTTTCGCCGATTACGACGTCGATTTTTTTGCCCCGGAAACACCACACAGGCACGGCCCCATCGCATGTCGTGAATGTGGCATCGGGACTGTAAAAATAATTCCCCCCCCTCTTCTCTATCTCTTTCCCGGACAGATAGTAGTTCCCTTTTTTGTAAAAAACCTCCGCCTCATAAAGCTTTCCAGTCTCTGATTCCAGGTTTATCCAGGCCTTTTCAGCCCTGATGGTTGTATCTTTATCTTCATACAGGACGTTTCCCTCCGCGATAATCCTGGAAGTCTCGTCATTATAGGAGGCCTTGTCGGTTTTGATGAAAACGCCGTCTTTTTCAAGTTCGACAGAGCCTGTCGCAACGTATGTTTTTGTCCTGAAAAAATAATCCAGACTGTCGGAAGTCATGTTGATACGCGGCTCTTCCGTGGCTGAACTTTTAGAGGGCAATGAGGTCTGCATGAATAAAAGCAGGATAATAAGTAATAAGCAATGGGCGGTAAACCCTGTCCCGTCTCGGCTGTTCCTGAATGTCTGGTTATAATCCGGAGCGGGTGTTCTCATTCCCTGAGCCTTGCAAAAATTCCTCTATGCCCCAGGGCCTCCTTTGCCTCTCCCGTTGTGTAGAAAGAGCCTGTAACAACAATAAGGTCTCCGGGCATAAACAGATTTTCCGCCAGGTTCAGAGCTTCACTCATCTTCCGGGCCTGCCTTGAAAAATACCCCAAGGAACCGGCACGGGCCGCAAGAAGCTCTGGAGGGGCCGCCCTCCCGTAAGCGGGTGATGTAAATATTATTTCCGACGCCAGAGGGAGCAGCGGTCGCAGTATGCCGTCTATATCCTTGTCTTTCATTATCCCGGCCACTAAAATGATTCTTCCGTATTTTGAACTCAATATTCTCTTCAGATAGACCGAGAGCGCGTTAACGGCTGAGGGGTTATGCGCGCCGTCAATGAGAACCGGCGGATCATCCCGGATCATCTCGATTCTGCCCGGCAGCCTTGCGTTCCCGACGCCGGTCCTTATGTCAAACACGGTGGCCGGATACTGGTCCATGATCACCTCGACCGTCTTTACAGCCACGGCCGCGTTGGCCATCTGGTGCTCCCCCTGGAGACCAGGGTTTAGCCGCGTATATTTCCCGCCGCCGGAATAATCGAAGATTATTTTTTCCGGATCTTCCGATACTATATGTGCGGAAAATTCAGAGTTGTATCTAAATAACGGGGACTGTTTGCCGGCGGCCTTGCGAGCGATAACATCCATCACCTCCGGTGTCTGCTCCGCTGTAATAACAGGGACATGGTCCTTTATTATCCCCGCCTTTTCATTGGCGATCTCTTCCTCTGTATGCCCGAGAAATTCGCAATGGTCGAGGCTGACGGTTGTTATAACCGATGCCTCGGGAATGATCACGTTTGTGGCGTCGAGTCTTCCGCCCATCCCGACCTCGATAACCGCCCATTCGGTGTTCATCTTCCTGAATTGAAGAAAAGCCATTGCCGTAACGACCTCAAAGAAGGTGGGATGAAAAGCTTCCAGCCTGTCAGCGACGCTTCTGACCTCGGCGGCAAGCTCGATAACATCCTTCTCTCCTATCTCTTCCCCGTCAATCTTTATCCTCTCTGTAAAGCTCACCAGGTGAGGGGAGGAAAATATACCGGTGCGCATTCCGGAAGTCCTTAATACAGATTCGATAATCGCCGAAGTGGAACCCTTCCCATTGGTTCCGGCAACATGCACTGAACGGAATGACCTCTCAGGATTACCGAGCGCCGACATTAGCCTCTTAATATTATCGAGTCCGAATTTCATCCCGTGTTTCTGAAGGCCGTACAGGTATTCGATTGTGCCGGAATAGCTCATGTCAGCAGCTCTATGATCTTTGCGATCGTCTTTTTGAGTTCTTTCCTGTCAACGATCCTGTCTATGAATCCATGCTCCAGCAGGAATTCCGCCCTCTGAAAATCTCCGGGGAGCTGTTGCTTGATCGTCTGCTCTATGACCCTTGGCCCGGCAAACCCTATAAGGCTCTTCGGCTCCGCGAGTATTATGTCTCCCAGCATGGCGAAGCTGGCCGTGACCCCGCCGAAGGTGGGATCGGAAAGGACCGAAATATAAAGCGGCCCACTGTCTTTAAGTCTTGCTATGGCGGCGGAAACTCTCGCCATCTGCATCAGCGAAAAAATCCCCTCCTGCATCCTGGCGCCGCCGGAAGAGGCGGCGATTATCAGTGGTCTCCCGGTCTCCAGGGCCCTTTCCGCCGCCCTTACCACCTTTTCACCAACAACTGAGCCCATACTACCGCCCATGAACGAGAAGTCCATGATTACCAGGACCACCGGGTGGCCCGCGATAGTCGCCTCTCCGTAAATCGCGGCTTCGGTAAGACTGCTCTTCTTTCTATTTGCTTCGAGCCTCTCCGTGTATGAAATTTTGTCCCTGAAGTTCAGCGGATCGTCCGATGAAAGGCCTGGATCCATCTCGATAAAACTTCCATCATCCACAAGCAATTTAAGTCGTTCCTTCGCGCTTATTCTGAAATGATAGTTGCATTTGGGACATATCTTTAAGTTTTTATCGAGTTCTTTTTTGTATATTATCTCCTTGCAGTTGTTACACTTTACCCAAAGCCCTTCAGGTATCTTGATCTTTCTTTCTGTCGTCAGTGCGTTTCGCTGTTTAAACCAGGCCATATGATTCCCGTATCTCTCTGTTTTTTTTCGCGTGTGTCGGGCGAAAAGGCGTTAAATTTCTCATGGGCGGTTGTTCACCCTATCGCTTTTCTTAAGGCAAGCAGGTATTTTCTCAGTTCCTCATCAGAATCTGTAACCCTCTTTACGATAGCGCTTCCGACAATCACACCGTCCGCCAACATTGAGACTTTTGACGCCTCTTCAGGGGTTGAGATGCCGAAGCCGACTGCAACTGGTTTTCCGGATATCTCTCTTATCTTTGATATATGCGATGCGATAGCGTGGTCCATCGAGAGTTTCGCCCCCGTGATTCCCGTGATGGAGACATAATATACAAAACCGGACGCCGCCTTCGAGACCTTTCTGATCCGGTCCTCGGTGGAGGTCGGCGCGAGAAGGAAAATGGTGTCCAGCCCGCTTTTTTTCGCGAAACGGACCAGGCTGCCGGCCTCCTCGGGGAGCATGTCCGGCGCGATTAATCCATCCACGCCCGCAGTGGTTGCGTCATGCACAAACTTTTCTTCTCCGTATTTGAATACGGGATTATAATATGTCATAAGTATTATCGGTATACTGGTGGTCTTCCTCACCTCGGCGACGAGTTCAATCACCGATCTCAACCTGACGCCCTGTTCGAGCGCCCTCTGTCCGGCCTTCTGTATTACGGGGCCGTCAGCCAGTGGGTCTGAAAAAGGCACCCCGAGTTCGATTATATCAGCTCCGCAATCCTCCAGTATCCCGATCACCTTTTTTGTCCTGCTGATGTCCGGGTCGCCGGCCATTATATAGGGAATAAACGCCTTTTTGCCTTTTTCGATGATCTCCCCGAACCTGCTGCTTATACGCGACATCACAGTTCTATACCTTTGATGCGCGCGACATGCTGCACATCCTTGTCTCCGCGGCCGGAGAGGTTGACAATGATTATGTTATCTTTAGAGAGCCCCGGGGCGAGTTTCAGCGTCTCCGCCAGGGCATGCGCGGATTCGAGCGCCGGAATAATCCCTTCTGTTTCCGCCAGAAGTTCGAAAGCGGCCAGTGCTTCGTCATCGGATGCGTATGTGTATACCACCCTTCCGGACTCCATGAGGAATGAATGTTCAGGGCCTACTGACGCGTAGTCAAGGCCTGCTGACACGGAATGTGTGCCGAGTATGTTGCCGTCATCGTCCTGCAGTAGGTAACTCTTGCAGCCCTGGAATACGCCAATGGAGCCGCCCGCAAATCTTGCAGCATGTTCGCCTGTCTCTATGCCCCGGCCTCCCGCCTCAACCCCGATCATCTTTACGTTCTCCCGGAGAAAATCGTTGAACAGTCCGATTGAGTTGCTCCCGCCGCCGACACACGCGATGAGATAATCCGGCAATCTGCCCTCTGACTTGAGTATCTGTCTCTTTGCCTCCCTGCCTATCACCGCCTGGAAATCTCTTACCATGGCAGGGAAAGGATGAGGGCCGAAAACAGTCCCCATAACATAATGAGTCGTCTGGACGTTTGTGGTCCAGTCTCTTAACGCCTCATTTATAGCATCCTTTAATGTCCTGGAACCGGCGTCGACCGCATTAACCTTTGCGCCGAGCAGCTTCATCCTGAAGACATTCAGTGACTGCCGCGCAATGTCTTCGGTCCCCATGTATATTTCACAGTCAAGACCGGTGAGCGCCGCGCCGGTCGCCGTTGCGACTCCGTGCTGGCCCGCGCCTGTCTCGGCGATCAATCTCTTTTTCCCCATCCTTTTCGCAAGAAGGGCCTGTCCCAGCGCATTGTTTATCTTGTGTGCGCCGGTATGCGCCAGGTCCTCGCGCTTTAGATAAATCTTTGCGCCGCCGAGCCTGTCAGTCAATCGTTTCGCGAAATAAAGTGGAGTGGGCCTGCCGACATAAGTCTTCCGCAGGAGGAGAAGCTCTTCCTTGAAGTCTTTGTCCTTCTTTAGCAAGTAATATGCTTTTTTGAGTTCATCTAGTGCTGGTACAAGGGTCTCGGGGACAAACCTGCCCCCGTAATTTCCGAAGTAGCCTTTCCTGTTCGGTAATAGTTTAATCTCGGACCTCTTTCCCTGAATATCAGGATTATCGATTATTTTTCTTTTAACAAAATTTTCCTACATCATATTATATCCAAAAAGCAGCAAATATTTAAAATCAATTTAAATGCGGGTGGTTATCCCTTTGACACATATCCGCCGATTTTTTATACTCAGGATATGCTTGAGATTGCGGACAGGGCGGCGGGACCGGCGGTCTGATAGTTTAAAATTGGCGAAAGAAGCAGGGGAATTGATTGAATTAATGGTGCTCCGCCACTAACAGAATGTTAATATCAAAACAGAAGGAGTTCTGAAATGTGTGAGACCAACGCTTATATCCTGAGGGATGGGAAGGAAGAGCTTTATCTCGAAAATGTCGACGTAATGAGGCCCGAGGATGGAAAGGTATTCATGAAAAACCTGTTCGGGGAACAGAAGGTTTTCGAAGGGGAGATAAAAGAAGTCTCTCTCCTGAAACATAAGATTTTACTAGGGGAGAAATAGGTAATTCCCGGGTGGTCAAAAGATAATGCGGCCGGGGGGGGGATCTGGCGGCTGATCAATTCCGGACCATGCGTCGCATCGTTTAATATGGCGCTTGACGAGGCCATAGCAACCTCTGTCAGGAAAGGTGATTCACCTCCAACCTTAAGGCTCTATGGCTGGGACAAACCCTCTCTCAGCCTCGGACATTTCCAGAAGGCTTCTGATATCAATACTGAATATTGCGGGGCGAACGGCATACCGGTAGTCAGAAGGCCCACAGGCGGAAGAGCGATACTGCATGATAAGGAATTAACCTACAGTTTCTCCGCCAAAACGGATGAAGGTCCTTTTTCAGGGAGTCTTCTTGACAGCTACGGAAAGATAAGCAGGGCGTTTGCTCTTGCGTTCCTGAAGGCCGGAATTCAGGCTTATACCAGGGCGAAGAGGGAAAGGGGCAAGGTGTTGGCCGGGAGCCCGCTCTGTTTCCGGTCTAGTTCTTTCGGGGAAATCCTGATAGACAACAGAAAAGTGGTTGGTTCCGCGCAGAAACGCTGGCGTGACGGACTGCTACAGCAGGGCTCCATCCCTTATAGATATAACGAGGAAAGATTGCGGGGCGTATTCGGGGTGGAGAAGATTGCGGAGTTGCGGAAGTATATGATAGCGCTTGAAGAAGTTCTTCCCGGCCTTGAAGAAGACGGTTTCAAGGAAAAGATCAGGGAGGCGTTCGAGGAGACCTTCGGGATCAGCTTTCTCTCTTCTCATCCATCTCTCCGGGAATCTCTTCTTGCGCTGGAACTGCAGGAGGGGAAATATCTTCAACGGGAGTGGAACCATCTCCGGCGGGTTCCGCCGGTATTCCGGTGACTGGCTCAGTGCCTTTCACCTCAGCGTCAAAATAATAGGCAAAGATGACTGAGACGACGAGAAGGCCGAGGTAGCTCTGGACCACAGACAACAATATCTTGACAGGCAGGGTGATGACCACGCCCACGACAGGTATCAGTTTAAAGGGAATGACCATCAGCATAAAGCTGAAACTTATGGCAATATACCCGAAGAAACAGAGCGCGTAAAGCCAGAAGGCGTTCTGGTTGTTCCAGAGAAACCTCATGGTATCATTAAAGGTTCTGATCGCTCCCCTGCCTTTAAAGAAAAGCCCGGCCACTCCGTAATTTATCACCGCGAAAAAGATGAGAATCGCGGCCAGCATAGACAGTATTGCTACAAGGGAAAAGAAATATCCGAGAAAAAGCGTGAGAGTCGAACCCCAGGCCCTCGCTGCATAGACTAACGCGATGGTCCCGCCACCGAAAACAGCAAACAGGACGGATGCGGCTATCAATAATAACGCGATATAAGAACTGAACCACGCCAGGGGAAAGAACATCTTCCTTGCTTCAGTAAAAAACTCCCGCAGGCTGAACCTTGAGGTGGGATCAATTAACGCCCTGCCGATAACGCCGGCAGTGCCGCCGCATACGTACAGCCATAATGCCGAAGCCACAGTAATATAGATCAGGATACTGGTTATAATAATCAGAACCATTCCCAGATATTTTGTGAGCAGGTCAGCCGGGTTGTGGACCATACTCATAAAGCTGTCCGGGGCGGCCAGCATCGAGACATCAAGCCCAAACAGTAAAATGGCTATTATCAGAGGTAACCCCACAAAAACAAACATCGACAGGCAGTTGACCACCATTAAAACCAACTGGACTACCACAAGCTGCCACCGCCTGTTTATCACATTGAACCCGGCCTTGAACGCCTCTGTAATCGTCATCTGTTTGTACCCCTTTTTATTCGGACGTTTTTATCTGCTTCCATTGACAGTATTATACATCTTCAACTCTGATCTCCTCAAAACAGTCCACGGGAAGTTCCTTCAGGAATCTCGATGGCTTCAGAAAGCCTGTTGAATGCCATTCCCGGGCGGCCACGGGATAACAGAGATAAAGAGATTCTTTCGCCCTGGTCGCCCCGACATAAAAAAGCCTTCTTTCCTCTTCCTCCTCATCGTTCTTAATGGATTTCGAAGACGGAAATCTCCCGTCATTCAGGCCTATAATAAAGACGGCCTCCCATTCCAGCCCCTTCGCCTGATGAATAGTTGTAAGGACGACCCTCCCGTCAGGTTCTTCAGTCCCTTCCGGTTCAGCGCCGGTCACACCATCGAGGGTCAGGTCCGACAGGAACATCTCCATGGAGTCATACCTCAATGAATATCTTGCCATCTGTTCAATATCTTCTATACGCATTTCCGCGTTTGGATAACGGCCGTAGAGGAAGTCTTCATACCCGTTCCTTAATATAAAATCTATCGCTTCGGAAGGCACCAGGCCGCTCGGACCGGCGGAGCTGTTGAGCGTATTCAGGACATCCAGAAAGATATTGAATCCTTCCCCGGCCTTTTTCGGGATGAACCCGGAGGCGCCGGATATCAAATCAACCGGCTTTTCGGCGGCATGGATGTGGTTCCATACTTTCCCGGCCGTTATATTGCCGATCCCGGGTATAAGTTTCAGAATCCTCTTCCAGCTTATTTCATCATGCTGGTTTACAACGACCTTCACAAAAGATAGTATGTCCTTGATATGCGCCTGTTCGAAAAACTTCAGCCCCGATCTCACCTCAAAGGGTATCCCCCTCCGCTGAAACTCCATCTGCAGCTCCATCGACAGGTAATGGGAGCGGTAAAGGACAGCGATATCATTAAAAGACCCTCCGTCCGCATTCATATCCATAATAACGGAGGAGACGAACTCCGCCTGTTCAAAGGCGTCTTTCAGGGGCACGACACTGGGAGTTTCACCCGGTTTAAGCGCTGTATGCAGCTCTTTCCGGAATTGCCTGCTGTTGTTGGCTATGATCTTGTTTGCCAGGTGAAGTATCTGGGGCGTTGACCGGTAGTTTGTGGTCAGTCTGAATATAGCCGCATCCGTATATTTTTCGGGGAATGTAAGGATATTCTCGAAATCCGCCCCCCTGAATGAATATATCGACTGGGCGTCATCTCCGACAACCGTCAGATTCCTGTCTTCTCCCGTGGATAAATCAATAATCTCCGACTGAAGTCTGTTGGTATCCTGGTATTCATCGACAAGTATCTGCTTGAACTTTAATGAGTAATATTCTCTTATGTTTTCGTTTTCAGCAAGGATATTCTTCCAGCCGAGAAGTAGGTCGTCAAAATCCACGAGGTTTAATATATGCTTCTTCTTTTCATAAAGCACTATTATTTTTTCGATCTCGGCGATAGCATCAATCAAATGCGGAAATCTCTGTGGAACAACGTCAGCCACGCTCCGGCCGGTATTTTTCGAGAAGCTGCAGATCTCCAAAAGCACGGCGCCTTTGGGAAGGATCGTCTCTTTTCTGTATACGTCCGCCATGCATGCCTCAAAGAGTTCTTTTGCGTCTTCCCTGTCGAGGATAGAGAACCCCTGCCTGTAGCCCGCGAGGAGATAGTGCTGTCTTAGCATGAGATTTCCGATGTAGTGGAACGTGCCGCCAGCCAGACCCATGATATTCCTTCCGATCAGCCGCTCCACTCTCCTCATCATCTCTTTTGCGGCCTTGTTCGTAAAGGTCAGGAGGAGAATATTCTCGGGTCTGATCCCTGTCTCGATCAGCCGTGCGACCCTGTATGTCACAACCCTCGTCTTTCCGGTACCGGCGCCGGCAAGCACAAGCGCGGGCCCGTCCTGGTGCATCACCGCTGAATACTGTTCGGGGTTGAGGTCCTTTTCATAATGCACTGTAAGTGCCGGGGCTTCTCTGTGCAGGACGTATCTTTTCATTTCATAAGTATAATATATTAATCAGGAGGTTGCATAAAGAGCGGGCGGAAGCCGGCTGTCGGCAGTGGTTTTTGAGACTATCAAGATATAGTGAAGTGCAGGGATGAGCGCGGAGTTGCCGCATAATATTATGGAGTTTTTTCCGTTAGATTAACGGAACTGTCTTTGTCGATCAGCCAGGTCAGGCATCCATTAACAGGCATCACCAGTCCGGCAGGGTACAACTTCTTCCTGTCGCTGTCTTCGAGAATATCTTTGAGGACTTCCGCCTTTGATCTCCCGGAGACAAGGAAAAGTATATCCCTGGAATTGTTAATCACAGGCAGGGTGAGTGTTATCCTCCAGCTCTTGAGTCTTTCGGCGTAAACAGCTGCCGTAAGTCTTACAGTCTCTTCTACCGACTTTGAGCCGGGGAAGAGAGATGCGGTATGGCCGTCTTCGCCCATACCGAGCATAATAAGGTCAAAAACAGGTGGTTCTGATCCGCCCCATGTGGTCCTGATCTCCTCTTCGTACCTCACTGCTTCCTCTTGGGGATTCTCTTCGCCCCTGATCCTGTGTAAATTCCTTTCAGGCAGGGGCACCTTCGAAAACAGGGCCTCGTAAGCGCTCCTGAAATTACTGTCTTTATGGTCCTTTGGAACGCATCGCTCATCAGCCCAGAAAAAGTCTGCATACTGCCATTCCAGCATGCCGGCGTAGTCGGTGCCGAGCAGGGAAAAGAGCCTGTTTGGAGTGGAGCCGCCGGAGATGGCTGCCATAAACCTGCCTTTTTGGGCAATTGCCCTCTTTGCCGTCTCGATAAAGATCGATGCCGCCCTGTGGCTGATAGCCTCCAGGTCAGGCAGAACATATACTCGGGGAGTTACAGAGTTTTCCATGAATGATCCTCTCTTTCCAGCAGGGCCGCGTACTCGCCAAGCCTGTCAAGGGGGAAGGGCTTTATTGAGCGGAAGACTTTGACCTTTTCGTCCCTCACCCTGTTCGTTAACTGATGCTCTTTTTCAAGGGCGAAGATATTCTCTTTCAGGGAGTTGTAGGAATTCAGTTCAGAATATTCGACCTTTGAATAAAAAAGCCTCTTTGCGAATTCCCGCCAGGAACTGTCGGAAAAGTCATCAGGATTTGCTTTCTTTACGGTTTCCAGCATGGACTCGCGAAAGGTTTCGTCTTTCATCTCTGATCTGGCCACACCCAGGACAATAAATCCCCCCTCTATTAATTTAAGTGAATATAGACGATAGATTGAAGGGATTAACTTCCTCTTTGTGATGTCGCCGGAGGCGCCGAAGATAACCAGGCAGAAAGGCCCCGGCTTATCTATTTCGCAGCTTTCCGCTTTCCGCTGGATTATCTGGCCTCTAACCGTAGAGGAAATATTCTGAAACATATCGTCCATCATCATCACCTCTTTTTCTTTTTAACCGCGTGGCCTCCGAATTCGTTTCTGAGCGCTGCAAGCATCCTGTCGGAGAATGACCCGGAATCGCGGGAGCGGAAGCGCTGGAACAGCGCGGATGTGATTACAGGAGCGGGCACCGCAGTATCAACCGCCTGCTGCACTGTCCAGCGACCTTCTCCTGAATCCTCCACATAAGCCTCCAGCTTTGCAAGTGTCTTGTCTTTTTTCAGAGCTGCCTCGGCAAGCTCCAGGAGCCAGGATCTGATTACACTGCCCTGGTTCCAGAGGTGCGCGACCTTCGAAAAGTCCAGGCTGCTGCTGTATGGCGACGCATTGAGAATCTCAAAGCCCTCCCCATAGGCTGACATCATGCCGTATTCTATTCCGTTATGTATCATCTTCACAAAGTGCCCGGCCCCAACAGGTCCGCAGTAGAGATAGCCGTCTTTAGGCGCCAGCGTTTTAAACAGGGGTTCGAGATACTTGCATATTTTTTTATCACCCCCGGCCATCATGCAGTACCCTATTTTAAGCCCCCATATGCCGCCGCTGACACCCGCATCAACATAGTGTATTTTTTGGGGCTTGAGAAGTTCCTCTCGGCGTATATCGTCTTTATAGAAGCTGTTTCCACCTTCGACAATAATATCACCTTTCTCAAGAAGACCCCTGAGGCTGTCAATGGCATCATCAACAGGCTTTCCAGCGGGGAGCATCAGCCATATCACGCGCGGATGCTTCAGCTTGCCGACCAGTTCTTCAAGTGAGTAGGCCCCTTTTGCGCCGTGCTTTACGATTTCATCCACCTTGTCAGGAGAGCGGTTATAGGCGACCACCTTATGCCTGCCCTTGAGCAGGCGTTTGACCATATTCATTCCCATCCGTCCCAGACCGACCATTCCTACCTGCATATATAACCCCCTTTTGGTTATGTTGTTATTCCTGATAAAATCAGATATTTAATATTGTTGATTAGGCTAGTAAAATTTTAGCAGAAATTGAAAAAAAAGAAAGAGCCCGCGGGTGGAATGAATAAAGGGCATGTATATATATTTGTTAAAGACAGACAGTAAGAAAAGTGAAACGGCTTCCGCCGCATACACAAACCTCTATCTGCTGTGATTTCACGGATACAGCGGCCCGGCGGTAGCCTGCCCGGAGATGCGTATGCGCGGACCTGTCCCCGCTGCTCTTCATCTCTATAGTTATGCATAGTATGTAGCAACTTCCCCAAGTCCTTTCAATACTTGCCCAATGGGCGTAAAATGTGATATTCTGCTTCTTAACAAGGCTTTTTGAACGCGGATATTCCTGGTATTCAGGTAAAGTATTATTTTTCATGATATGTCCCCCAAAATAGGAATTTCAGTATATCATAATAATGAAGAGCAATTGCGAATGTCCAGTGATTACGTTTATGTGGATTTTTAATAGATAGTTATAATTACAGCTCTTCAACAGAAATATTGAAAAGCCTAAAAAAACGAGTGTCTTCTATTGCTCTGTTCGCTAAATAAAAAAGGAAAATGAATATGCCAAAAACTAACTTAACAATTGAACTTCTACAAGCGGAAGCCAGCAAATTTGCCGTTAACGAATCTTCTCATGATGAACCCAGTTTGTTTGGAGTGACAGACGGGAAAGCTGTTGGGACATATTTAGAACATAAATTCCAAAATTACCTCCATGAAAAATATGAATTTGTAGAAGGATCATCCGCTAAAGGCATAGATTTGCCTGAACTTGGGGTCGACCTTAAAGTGACGAGTATCAAACAGCCTCAATCTTCCTGTCCATTTAAATCTGCACGACAAAAAATCTACGGACTTGGATACGCCGTGCTTGTTTTTGTTTATGAAAAAGCAGACGACGCTAGCCAAAAATCAGCTCGTCTAAATATTCATCACACAATCTTTGTTGAAAAGCATCGCACCGGCGACTTCCAGACAACTTCGGGCCTAAGAAAAATAATTAAGAATAATGGGAATCAAGATGATATCATGGCTTTTTTTGAAGAGCGTTTGCTCCCTGTGGAGGAAATTCAAGCTCTAAAAATGGCCGAGGAGGTGTTACAGAATCCACCAGAGATTGGATACCTTACCATATCAAACGCCCTTCAATGGAGGCTACAGTATAGTCGCATAATTCAAGCGGCTGGCAAGGTTGAAGGTATAAATAGGGTTTATTGATGATACGAAAAAAGAAGATAGAATTTGGTGATTTTCAAACACCAGTTGACCTTGCTGATGATATATCACATTTTATTAAAACCACTTTTCCCGATCCGGTTATTATTATCGAACCTACATGTGGTTTAGGTAGTTTCGTTGAATCATGTTGTTTTTTATGGGGAGCAGACTGCACATACCACGGTTTTGATATTAACCCCCTCTATATCGAGAGATGTAATGCCTCTTTCAAAGACTATAACAATTGCCATTTTGAAGCGGCTGATTTTTTTCAAAAAGACTGGAAAGCTTTTTTTCAAATCCATAAAAAAACAAAAATTCTGGTAGTCGGTAATCCACCATGGGTTACAAATGCTGCCATAGGTGTTCTTAACGGTAGCAATTTGCCCCAAAAAACTAATTTTCAAGGCCTAAGAGGGTTGGCAGCGAAAACGGGGAAAGCAAATTTCGATATTGCTGAATGGATGCTGATAAAATTGCTTGAAAGTCTTCAAAACACATCTTCGTGTTTGGCAATGCTTTGCAAAACAGCTACGGCAAGAAAAGCACTTAAGCATGCATGGACTAATCAGTGGGATGTGTTCAACTCTTCCTTGCACCTAATTGATGCAAAGAAGCATTTCGATGCAGCTGTCGATGCCTGTCTTTTAATGACCTTTGTTTCCAAGAACCGGAAATCAAATGATGCAACTATTTATCAAGACCTGTCATATGACAAGTCAATTTGTCGTTTTGGACTGCATGGGAACGAACTTATAGCAAACATAGATAATTACAAAAAATATCATTTTGTTGAAGGGTTATCTTATTATACTTGGAGATCAGGGGTTAAACATGATTCTGCTCAGGTCATGGAGTTGACCCAAAAAGATGATTTCATGGTCAATGGTTTTGACGAGGTGGTTGACATAGAAGATGACTACATTTTTCCCCTTCTGAAATCTTCCGATGTAGGCAATAAACGCTTGACTCCCCGTAAATTTGTTATTGTTACTCAACGTAATATGGGGGATAATACTTTCGATATACAGCGTAACTCACCCAAAACATGGGCATATTTAAGAAAATATTCTGAAATTTTGGATAATCGAAAAAGCATTATCTATAAGAAAAGACCTCGATTTTCAGTTTTTGGTGTTGGTAGCTATAGCTTTACGCCATGGAAAGTTGTAATCTCCGGGCTTTATAAGAATATTTCATTTTCCGCAGTTGGCTCCATTGCAGGAAAACCAATTATAGTTGATGATACCTGTTATTTCATCCCTTGTTGGTCAGAGGATGAAGCTGTATTTATCACTGGTTTATTAAATTCAGAGCCCTGTATAAATTTTATGAAGTCATTGGTCTTTTTTGATGCTAAACGACCTATCACTATTGATGTTTTAAAGAGAGTTGACATAAAAAAATTGGCAGAGGCTAATGAATTAACGGAAACTGCTTTGCAATATCTTCCTTATGCTCAAAGCTCCATGACACCGCAACAAATTCTCGTATTCGAAAGAAAAACTGAATATCGAACAAGTCGCTGAAGGCGGGTTGCTCAGTTGACAATACAATAGAATCTTAAGCTCCTGCGCTACTTGTCGTTACTTATGAGAAGATAGGGGTCTGACAGGCTGTCAAGCACAGACCCCTCTTTTTTGTCACAGACTGTTACGTCCCACCAAACCGAGACCACTTTTAGGGGTCTAAATCCCACCTAAAGGATACCAGTTTAAGGGCTCCTATTCCCAGCAAATGGAGACCGGAAATAGGGGGTGCAATCCCAGCAACCCGAGACCACCTGAGAA